>CAZGSX010000004.1:0-62462 GCA_964528475.1 uncultured Anaerolineales bacterium | reverse complement strand
ATATCATGGGTTTCGGCCCGCACTCTTCACTTTCAAGACAAGACCGGCGAGATGTTAGGCGAGATGTCAGGCGCACAGGGCGGCCGGTCCTGACGCTGGAGCCCCGGGGTCAAGGAGGACGAACATGGTCAAGATCATCACCGACACCACGGCTGGTCTTTCTGATCAAGTCGCCGAGCGGTACGATATATCCGTCATCCCCCAGGTCATTATCTTCGGATCGGATGCCTATCTGGAGGGCCAGGAGATCGACCACGCCACTTTCATGGAGCGTCTAACGACGTCCGAGGAGCTGCCCAAGACATCGGCACCCCCTCCGGAGCTCTTCGCCGAGGTGTTCCAGCGTGTCGTGCCCCAGGGGGAGTCCATCTTGTGTATTCATCCTTCGTCCGAGTTGAGCGGCACGGTTCGGGCGGCTACGGTCGCGACTGCGGGCTTCCCCAACGCTGACATTCGAATCATCGATACCCGTGTCATCGGCAGCCCGCTGGCTACTCTGGTGACGCTGGCAGCGCGCTGGGCTGAGCAGGGGCTCGATGTCGAGGCGATCGAGCAGCGCATTAGGGGTATGATCCCTCGCAGTCGGGTGTACTTCCTGGTGGACACGCTCGAGTATCTGGCCAAGGGTGGGCGCATCGGAGGGGCAGCAGCCCTCTTAGGAAGCGTATTGCGCATCAAGCCGATCCTCACGATACGGGATGGGCGGGCGGACCAGCTTGAGAAGGCCCGCACCCATAGCCGGGCCGTGGCGCGGCTAAAGGAACTGGTGTTGGAGCAAATACCTCGCGACGGGCAAGGGCATCTGTCCGTCATGCATGCAGCCGTCCCGGATCAAGCGCAGCGCCTGGCCGAGGACCTGTGCCGTGAGCTGAATATCCCTTCTGTGCCAGTCATGGACGTGCCCCCTGCTATCGTCACTCACGCGGGGCCGGGCGTCCTGGCGGTTGCATTCTTCGTCGCTTAATGACAAACTGGGGGCGCTATGCGGATCCGGAAGATTGACACATCCTCGCGTCGTGACGTACGACAGTTCATCAATTTCCCTTTCGAGCTCTATCGTGACTGGCCTCAGTGGGTGCCGCCCATAGTGCCCGATATGAAGCTGGCCCTCGACCGCGAGGCGTATCCATTCTACCGACACTCCACTGCAGACTTCTTCGTTGCTCAGGAGGGGGATCGAGTCTTGGGGCGCATCGCGGTGGTCGAGAATCGGCCCTACAACGAGTATCACGACACGAACACGGCCTTCTTCTATTACTTCGAGGTGGTGGAGGCATTGGAGGTCGCGGAGGCGCTGTTCGACGCTGCCGTTCAGTGGGCCCGTGCACGAGATCTGAATACCTTGGTTGGTCCCCGAGGTCTGCTTCGAGGCGACGGTCATGGGCTGCTGGTGGAAGGTTTCGAGCATCGGCCGGCGATGGGCATCGCGTACAACCCGCCGTACTTTGCCGATTTCATCGACGCCTTGGGGTTCGAGAAAGAGCTCGACTTCCTGTCCGGGTATCTGAGTGACGGATTTGAGTTGCCGCAGCGGTACTACGAGATCGCGGAACGAGTCAAGGAGCGCCGCGGTTTCCACGTCGCGTCGTTCGACAGCAAGCAGGAGCTCCGTCGCTGGGTGCCCGAAGTTCAGCGGGTAAACAACGAGGCGTTCTCCAATGGCTGGGGGTATTACCCTATCGACGAGGCGGAAGCGGACGCCATTGCCGACCGTTTTCTTGCCGCTGCTGATCCGCGCTTGATCAAGCTGGTGATGAAGGGCGATGAGGTGGCTGGCTTCATCATCGGCTATCCGGACGTGTCCGCCGGCATACAGCGGGCGAACGGGCGCATCTGGCCCTTCGGCTGGCTCCATATCTTGATTGAGATGAAGCGGACGAAGTGCATCAACTTCAATGGGGCAGCGATCTTGCCGCAGTATCAAGGGGCAGGGGCGAGTGCGGTGCTCTACACAGAGTTGGCGAAGACGGTCCTTGATTTCGGCTTCGAGCACGCCGACCTGGTGCAGGTAGCGGAGAACAACATAGAGAGCAGAGGCGAGGTCGAGAGCGTGGGAGGTGAGTGGTACAAGCGCCACCGCATCTACCGACGTGCTCTTTGAGCTTCGCTCGTCGGGAAGCGGGAGGCGTCCCTACCTGAGAATAGGTGTCGCCCCGCTGAGAGTCGGGGACAGTGGCCTCCGGGTGGTGGCTCGTTTCAGGTCCGCACGGCGCCGGCGATGGCTGCAATATGCTCTGGCGTCGATCCGCAGCAACCACCCACAATTCCTGCCCCCAGGGCGACGAACCGCTGGGCGTAGTCGGCCATAGCATTCGGAGAGGCGTCGTACGTGACGTCGTCCCCCACGAGTCGTGGCATGCCGGCGTTGGGCTTGGCGATCAAGGGCATCTCTGGCGCGACGTGCTGCATCGTCTCGATCGCACTCAGCGTCATATCCAGCGTGGCCCCGCAATTAGCACCGAAGGCGTCCACACCGAGCTCCAGAAGGGCCTCTGCCGCTTCCTCTGCCCGCACGCCCATGTTGGTGCGGCCGTGGCTATCAAACGAAAGCGTGGCTGTGACGGGTTTGCCATCTCCCACCTGCAGGGCTCCTTCCACTGCAGCCCGGACCTCCTCTAGCGCAGCCATGGTTTCAATGTACAGCACATCCACGCCCGCGCGTGTCAGTGCTTCAGCCTGCTCGGCGAATATGTCGACCGCCTCTGCATGTGTCAGGTCGCCCAGGGGCTCCAGGAACCTGCCGAGGGGCCCGATGTCACCGGCCACCATGACGTCCTCTCCAGCGGCATCACGGGCAATCTCGACTGCCCGCTGGTTGATCTCCTCCAAACGGCCATCCAGGCCGTGGCGCTCCAGCCGGGGTCGGGTCGCTCCAAACGTGCACGTGAGTACGAGATTGGATCCAGCGTCGATATAGGCCTGGTGAACCTGGAGGATCGCCTCCCCGTTCTCCAAAAGCCATCCCTCGGGTGGCGTGCCAGGCGGAAGGCCCGCCTCCTGTAGCATCGTTCCCATGGCGCCATCGGCGACGATGATCCTGCCGCTCTGCAGTTCAGCGGTGAAGCGTTGGTGGGTCATCTCTACTCCTCCGTCTCTGCCTGTACCACAGGTAGCGTTAACAGGGCGTGGGGCACGATCAGCACGTCCAGCCGATCACCCAGCTCTCTTTGGACCAACCGCAGGGCCTCCCCCATCGTGGCGGCCGGCGTCATCTTGCAGGTGGAGATGACGCCGGGACACTCGCTACCGACGATGATGACCTGGGCTTCCTGCAGCACCTTAGCCATGACGAAGGCGCGCTGTTGCCCAGGCGGGTACCCGTGCTCCCGCGCATCACGGAGGATGGCCTGGACATCGGGCGCGTCGCGCATGGCTTCGAAGAAACGCTGTTCGCCGACGCCCTCCCCCGCGCCTTCTTGACAGCGAGCTGGCACAATCAGGAAGCCGCCGGGTTTGACGACCGGGGTAGGGGCAAAGAAGAGATACGAAGCTGCTCGACTGGCTTGGTAGAGATTGGCATCCTTTGGATAGCCGACCCCCCCAATGGCGACGTCGACCTGATGCGGAATCGGCACCTCGTAGACAGAGCGCGCGAACGACACCAGCTGCCTGTGGGTCTCCACCGGCTCTCCGGCTTTCACGCACAGGATCTGCTTTTCGTCATCCAGCACGACATTGAGGATGAAGTCCAGTCCTGCGCGACGCGCCGCCTCAGTGATCGCCTCGTGGAACGGGTTACCCTCGATACGCCCGAGGCGTGTGCCCGGATGATCGACAAAGGCCGGACCGTGCGTGTGGGCGATGAGACCTTCTCCCGCAGCTCCCACGGCAACCGTCTTCCGTCCGCCGGAGTATCCGGCGTACTGGTGGGGCTCAACCAGACCTGTGCCCAGCAGCAGATCGGCTTCGAAAGCTCGTCTATGGACGGACACCGGGACCCCGCCCCGTGTTAGGCCTAGGTCCATCAACATGCCATCGTTCTGGGGCTCGTTGTCGATGACGCGATAGCGATCGACCACAGCCTGCCCGAGCTTGGCCACTTTCTCCTCGGGCGTGGAGGGTCGATGCATGCCTATGCCGCACAGCAGCGTGATGTTCTCATCGCGCACGCCAGCGGCCTCAAGCTCAGCCAGTAGGGCGGGGACGAGTAGGTAGTCCGGGCTGGCCCTCGTGATATCCGTGAAGACGATACACACTCGGGTGGCGGGGCCTCTGCTGCGATTCACCAGCTCCTTCAGGGGCGGTGAGTCCACCGGGTCACTCAGAGCCTCTCGAACCGCGGCCTCTGGATCCTGCAGTGGCTCGCCTGAATGCGAAGCTGCGACGATAGCCTCCATGCCCGACGGCAGCTTGAACGAGATCGACCGTCGACCGTAGGGCACTTCGTATGTGCCGGTTTCCAAGGCTATGCTGGCTCCTTCCCTCTTGCGCCCTCGGCCCCGACGGCCGAAGAGCTCGCTATGTCAGCCACCATCCTGTCTCACTTGATAGCCCCCCTGGGACCGATTGGCGCCTCTGCGGTTGTGGGCAGGACGTCCTACAGACAGGGCTTAGACCGATATCAAAGCAGTGAGGGTTGATCTGACTGTCCATAGGGCAGATTGAGATGATCGTAGGCACGTACGGTGGCTACTCTCCCCCGGGGCGTGCGGTCGAGGAACCCCAGACGCAGCAGATAGGGTTCGATCACGTCCATGATGGTGTCCGATTCCTCGCTAACAGCGGCGGCGATCGTATCCAGACCGACAGGTCCGCCCTCGAACTTGTTAATGATGGTGGTCAGCACCTGTCGGTCGACATCGTCCAGGCCCCGTTCATCCACATTGAGCATCTCCAGTGCCTGGCAGGCTATCTCCTCCGTGACGCGCCCTTCAGCCCGGACCTGCGCGTAGTCGCGTACCCGTTTGAGCAGGCGGAGCGCCACACGGGGTGTGCCCCGTCCGCGACGGGCGATCTCTGCTGCTCCGTTTCCGTCGATTTCGACGTCCAGGACCCTGGCCGCCCGACGGACTATGGCTTTCAGCGCCTCCTGATCGTAGAAGTCCACGCGGAAGGTGGCCCCGAAGCGCGATCGTAGAGGTGCCGTGAGCAGGGCCAGGCGGGTTGTCGCTCCGACCACGGTGAAGCGCGGTAAGTTGAGGCGAATCGAGCGTGCGCTGGGCCCCTTCCCAATGACGAAATCCAGCGCGAAGTCCTCCATCGCCGGGTAGAGGATCTCCTCCACCGCCCGACCCAGTCGGTGAACTTCGTCAATGAAGAAGATCTCCTTGTGGCGGAGATTGCTCAGGATTGCGGCCAGGTCTCCCGTTCGCTCGATGGCCGGACCCGAGGTCACGCGAATGGGCACTTCCATCTCGTTGGCTATGATATGGGAAAGCGTGGTCTTGCCCAGGCCAGGTGGCCCGTAGAGCAGCACATGGTCGATGGCCTCATCTCTTTTCTTGGCTGCCTCGATGAGGATGGAGAGATTGGCGCAGACGTGGTCCTGCCCAATCAAGTCGTCCAGGCGTTGTGGGCGCAGAGCTTGATCGAGTAGTACTTCCTCTTCTTCTGGGTCGGGGGAGATGATTCGTTCATCCATACGTGGGGTATTATACTTGGAACGGCAGAGAGGAAAAGCGGTCATTGACAAGCCCGCACATGCCAAGTACAATCGAGATTCGACATCCAAGGAGGTGAACCACGATGCCCCAGGTACACATATCGTCCCACCCGCTGGTCGAGCACAAAATGGCATTGCTGCGAGACCAGCGCACGGATCCCAAGAAGTTCCGTGAGCTTCTCAGGGAGCTCTCCATTTTACTGACCTACGAGGCGACGGCGGACTTGGCAACGGAGGAAAGACTGGTCACAACCCCCCTTGGTCAATCCAAGGAACGACAGCTCAGGGAGCGGGTTGGGCTCGTCCCCATCCTGCGGGCCGGGTTGGGCATGGTGGAGGGGGTCTGGAGCATGATGCCCAACGCCGAGGTGTGGCACATTGGGCTTCGTCGCGATGAAGAGACCCTGCAGCCGATCGAGTATTACGCCCGGCTGCCGGTCAGGCCGACCGTTGATCTCTGTCTGGTGCTCGACCCCATGCTGGCCACCGGAGGATCGGCGGCGGCCACGGTGGAACTCCTCAAGGAGTGGGAAGCCGCGCGCATCAAGTTCGTGGGCGTGATAGCCTCGGCGCAAGGGGTGCAGCACCTCACTGAGAGACACCCTGATGTTGACGTCCATCTGGCGGCAGTAGATGAACAGTTGAACGAGGCTGGGTTCATCGTCCCGGGACTGGGAGATGCGGGAGATCGGCTGTTTGGCACTGCATAGTAGTCTCCGGAGGCAGCGATTCCTGCTAAGAAGATGGTGTCTGAACCATACCTGGATCACTGTGGATAGCCCTGTTGCGGTCCGTCAGCTGGGTCCGTTGCCAAGGGCGACGATCAACATCGGTTAGGTATGTATCTTCGGCAGTACGCACTGATCCTCGCCATCTCGTTTGGGCTGGCCCTGGTTCTTACGCCCGTGGCAGCTCGGCTGGGACGCCGGCTTCACATCGTAGACCGTCCTGGTGGACGGCGTCGTCACGAGGGAGCGGTGCCGCGGCTCGGTGGTGCTGCCGTCATGATCGCTTTCTTGATAGCGGTAGGGGTGGCGGCGTATCGTGGTGACCTCACCGCAGGTTACGGGCCTGATGACACACTGCGACTGAGGGGGCTTCTGATCGGAGCAGTCGCTGCCGCGCTGTTCGGCCTCCTTGACGATCGATTTGATCTGTCGCCGGGCTTGCAGTTTGCCTGTCAGCTGGTGCTATCCGTCATCGCGCTCACCACGTTGCTGTGGCTGGAGCGCTTTACATTGCCCTTCTTCGGTACCGTTCGGCTCAATGAGTACCCATGGGGAGCCCTAATCTATGTACCCCTGACGGTCCTGTGGGTGACGGGCATGATCAACACGGTCAACTGGCTGGATGGTCTTGATGGGCTGGCGGCGGGAGTGGGGGCAATCCTCTGCTTCGTCCTGGCCACCCATATGCGCTATCTTGCCGATCAACCCCAGCCCAGTGTGGCTCTTCTTCCGCTGGCCTTGATGGGCGCGGTGCTGGGCTTTCTCCCCTACAATCTGGCCCCAGCGCGCGTCTTCTTGGGGAGCGTGGGGACGTTCTCTCTGGGATACGCTTTGGCCGGACTGGGTTTGATTGCGGGCGGCCGAACGGCCACCGTGCTGATGGTGATGGGATTGCCCATCGTTGATGTCGCGTGGCAGATCTTCGACCGTGTTCGCCGAAATCGTTCTCCTGTCGAGGGGGATCGAGGACACTTGCACTATCGCCTGCTGGACGTGGGATTGTCGAGGCGCTCGATTGTCCTGCTCTACTGGGGGTTCTGCGCCTTGTTTGGCCTGTTGGCCTTGGTCGCGGCGCCTTGGCAGAAGCTTATCGCCCTGCTGAGCATCACCGTTTTGGTGATCGCTGCGTTGGTTCTCCTTTCTCGACGAGCTTAGGCCATCGTGGCCGAGATCCTCCGCCACTCGAGGATCGCACCTCGGTGTCTTAACCTCCCAGTGTGAGCGAGGGTGTGTCCCGATGCCCACTCTCCTGCGCTTCGACTCACACTTCCCCGGATCGCTTGGCCTCCATACCCTGCGCCGCCTAAGACCAAACAGCCCCCTCCACTGGTTCTCGCATGGGCACAGATCTTCCCCGCGTCCCAGGCGGAAGCCCACCGCCCAGTCTCTTGCGCTTCCCTCCCGAGCTCGTCGAGGCTGGATAGGCGAGGTCCAGGCTGGGACAGAGAGGGGGAGCACGCACGTCCTCCGCGGCTACAAGGGCTCGAATCGGGCCGTGAAGTGGCGCAATAGCCTCGGTGCGGACGTGTAGCGCAATCCCGTTATCTCCTCCCGACGGTCCAGGAGCTTCTTGCACACCTTCACCACATGGTCCAGATGGGCCTGGGTGTACACACGCCGCGGTATCGCCAGCCGCACGAGCTCGAGTTCCGGGTAGATCATTTCGCCTGTCTCGGGGTCCTCGTGAGCGAACATGACGCTCCCAATCTCCACGCCGCGGATACCGCCCTCGAGGTAGAGTGCACAGACCAGTGCCTGACCTGGAAGGTCTGCCTGAGCGATTTGGGGAAGGAACCGCTTGGCGTCCAGATAGACCGCGTGACCGCCGGGGGGCTCTAGAATGGGCACACCCTCCTCAATCAGCCGTTCAGCCAGGTATCTCGTGTGTCGGATCCGGTACGAGAGATAGTCGTCGTCGAGCCCTTCCCACAGCCCGCGGGCAATTGCCTCCAGGTCGCGGCCGGCCAGGCCGCCATACGTCGTGAATCCCTCGCGGATAATCAGCTCCTGGCGCACCTTCTCAAAGAGTGCATCGTCATTCATGGCCAGGAATCCGCCGATGTTGACTAGGGCATCCTTCTTCGCCGACATCGTGCAGCCGTCGGCGTAGGAGAACATCTCCCGGGCGATGTCGACGACGGGCGTGTTGACGTAGGCTGAGTCACGCAACTTGATGAAGTAGGCGTTCTCCGCGTAGCGGCAAGCATCCAGGAAGAAGGGGATGTCATAGCTGTGCAAGATCTCGCCAGTGGCGCGGATGTTGCCCATGGAGACCGGTTGCCCACCCCCCGAGTTGTTCGTGATCGTGAGCATGCCCAGGGGAATGTTCTCTGGTCCCGTCTCCTCGATGAAGGCCTCCAGCTTGCCCAAGTCCATGTCGCCCTTGAAGGGGGCCTGCGATGATGGGTCAAGCCCCTCCTCGGCCACGAGATCGACAGGTCTCCCATCTCGGGCCAAGATATTCGCTTGGGTGGTGTCGAAATGCATATTGTTGGGCACCGAGTCGCCGGGCTTGACGACGCAGGAAAAGAGCACGTTCTCGGCAGCTCGACCTTGATGTGTGGGCACGAAGTTCTTGAACCCGGTGATGGAGCTGACCGCTTCTTCCAGATTGAAGAAGTTGCGGCATCCAGCGTAGCTCTCATCGCCCATCATGAGACCTGCCCACTGCTGATCGGACATCGCGGCTGTTCCGGAGTCCGTCAGCAGATCGATGTAGACGTCCTTTGCTCGTACAGCAAACAGGTTGTATCCTGCCGTCTCCAAGACATTGTGACGTGCCTGCGCACTGAGCTGCTGGATCCGCTCCACAGATTTGATTCTAAACGGCTCTGGGGGAAACTCGGCCATGCTCACTCCTTTACCGATGTTGGATGCTGCCGCGGGATGAGCCTCGCGTAGATGGCTGATAGGAGTGTACATCGGTTTAGTCCGGACGGCAATTGACAGCTGTATCATTCTCGTTTAGAATAGGGCGTTGCTGCGGCCTGTGTTGAACAGACCGCCGAGAGCACAGCGGGAGATGTATCCGTGGGGGACTCGCATTGCCACGGATAATGTTTTGTATGTCGAGTTTTATACACCAGATGTAAGGGAGTCACAGTCTCGATGAAGGACTATCATACCGAACAACTGCGCAATATTGTTCTGCTGGGCCATGGCAGCTCTGGCAAGACCTCTCTGGCAGAAGCGATGCTTTATACCAGCGGGGCCGTCAATCGCATGGGCAACGTTGAGGAGGGCACCACGGTTGCCGACTACGATGAGGAGGAGAGGCGCCGGAACATATCCCTCAACCTGGCCCTGGTTCCGGTCGAGTGGGCGGGCCACAAGATCAATGTGCTGGATACGCCTGGCTACACGGACTTCATCGGGGAAGCCAAGAGCGCGGTGCGCGTGGCGGATGCGGCTGTCGTGGTGGTCGATGCCGTCAGCGGCGTCGAGGTGGGCACTGAGCTGGTTTGGAGATTCGCCGAGGAGCGAGCTCTGCCTCGGCTGGTCGTGATCAACAAGATCAATCGAGAGAACGTCGACGTTAACCGCACATTGGAGGAGCTTCACGAGACGTTTGGGGAGAACTTTGTTGTCACCCATCTGCCGATTGGTGCGGCCGAGCAGTGTTCCGGCGTTGTGGATGTCGTGAATATGCAGGCCCTCATGGGTCCGGAGGGCACGCCTGACGATATTCCAACCGATCTTGTCGACCAGACTGAGGATGCACGGGTTCAGCTGATCGAGGCTGCTGCAGAGGCCGACGATGAGCTGATCATGAAGTACCTAGAGGGCGAGGAGCTGAGCGAAGAGGAGATTCGGCGTGGTCTGAGAGCGGCCATTCTGGAGGGGGCGGCGATCCCGGTCATGGTCACCGCGGCCACGGCGAACATTGGGACCAGAGCCGTGTTGGAGACCCTGGTCAACTACGCTCCTTCTCCTGCTGACCGCGAGGGCGAGGTGGCGGAGGGCCCGGATGGCGAGGAGACGATCACGGCCGATTCTGATGGGCCATTGGCTGCCCTTGTGTTCAAGACGACGGCTGACCCCTACGTGGGCAAACTGACCTATTTCCGTGTCTTCCGCGGTGTGATGGCCTCCGATACCCGGGTGCTCAACACACGGACGGGTGACGAGGAACGGCTCGGACAGCTCTATGTCATGCGGGGCAAAGAACAGATCAGTGTGTCTCAACTGCAGGCGGGCGATGTTGGCGCGGTCGCCAAGCTCACGGACACGTTGACCGGCGATACACTGTGCGATCAGGAACATCCTGTGACGCTGCCGGGGCCAGAGTTTCCGTCCCCTGTTTACAGCGTGGCAGTCTCGCCTAGGAGCAAGGCTGATCAGGCCAAGCTGGGTCCCACGATGACCCGGATCTGTGAGGAGGATCCCACCCTTCGCTGGCGCCAAGAGCCCAGCACGAAGCAGATGCTTCTGGAGGGGATGGGAGGCGCGCACGTCGATATTGCCGTCCGGCGCATGTCCAATCGGTTCGACGTGGAGGTGGACACATCCACCCCGAAGGTGCCCTATCGTGAGACGGTCACGCGCACTTACGGTGACCGCTACCGTCACAAGAAGCAGACCGGTGGCGCGGGTCAGTTCGCTGAGGTCCATCTGCGGCTGGAGCCTCTGCCCCGAGGCAGCGGGTTCGAGTATGAGTGGGCGGTCAGCGGCGGGGCTATCTCGACCGGATTCCAAGGCTCCATCGAGAAAGGCATCCGGCAGGTGATGCAGCAAGGCGTCATCGCTGGATACCCGGTGGTGGATGTGAGGGCGGTGGTGTATGATGGCAAAGAACATCCGGTTGATTCGAAGGATATCGCTTTCCAGATTGCGGGCCGAGAGGTCTTCAAGCGAGTGATGAGGGGAGCAGGTCCCACGCTTCTGGAGCCCATCTACACGGTCTCTGTGACTGTTCCCGAGGAGTATACGGGTGACATAATCGGCGACCTCAACACCCGACGCGCCCAGGTTCTTGGCATGGATCAGCGTGCCGGCAAGACAGTCATCAATGCCCGGGCACCCTTCGCCGAGATGCAGCGCTATGCGACAGACCTGCGAAGTCTGACGCAGGGGCGTGGACTCTTCTTGATGGCATTTGACCACTACGAACCCGTTCCATCTCATCTCATGGAGGAGATTGTCCAGGCACACCAGCGGGAACAGGAGTCCTAAAACCCCTGCTGACGCCACGCCGGTTGGGGGGATGACGTGCTCGGTCGAGCCCTCACCCTGGTGGTGCATCGCCGGTCGCTGGCATCTGAAATGGTAGACGGTCGCGAGGCTCGCTCCTGTCAGATACAGGAGCGAGCCTCATTTGTCTCTGGGCTGGTTGTTGGTTCCAGAGGAGTGGGCTAGTTCGAGGCCATGAAAAGATCCGATTACGAAGGGGTTTCCTCCGTCGTGGGCGTGTGGGTGGTGGCCGCGTACGTCGCCGCTCAGATGCTGGCCGACGTGCTGAGCCTCAAGATTGCCTCGGTGGCCGGCTTCAGCATCGATGCTGGCACCTTCATCTATCCCCTCACGTTCACGCTCCGTGATATGGTGCACAAGTTGCTGGGCCGGAGCGCTGCGCGAGCCGTGATCGTGGCTGCCGCCGCGATCAACCTGGTCATGGCCGCCCTCTTCAGCTTTGCCGCTTGGCTTCCTCCCGATCCGACATGGCCGCTTCAAGGCGAGTTCGCCGCCGTGCTTCTACCCGCGTGGCGCATCGTGCTCGCCTCCATCGCTGCCGAGGTAGTCAGCGAGCTTGCCGATACGGAGATCTACCACCTGTGGGTCACCAGGGTGACCCGGCGTTTCCAGTGGTCCAGGGTGTTGGTGACCAATAGCTTCAGCATCCCAGTTGACAGCCTGATATTCGTCTGGGGCGCCTTCGGTGGGCGATTCCCCACCGCGACCGTGTGGTCGATCTTCCTCTCGAACGTGATCGTCAAAGGGGTGGTGACTCTGACCAGCTGGCCCGGGATCTATTTGGTGCCGGAAGGTAGTGAGCAGGGACGAGGGTCGTGAATGCGTCGTGCCGTGCTGATGCCTCTGTCGTTACGCTGCCCCGGTGGGATGCAAGTATCGCAGGACATCCAGGGGTAATGGTCCGCTGCTCCCGAGGGGCCGCCGACTGATGGCCATCAAGAGGCTGCCGTCATGGACACGGCTGGCGGGCAATTGCAGAGGGGAGGGATGCAATTCATGTCCCATGTCTTGAACGATGAGCGATCTGATCCGTATGCGGTGCCGGAGGGCCATAAGTCGGGGTTCGTGGCCGTTATCGGCCGCCCCAATGTGGGCAAGTCCACATTGATGAATCGATTTGTCGGTGAGAAGGTGGCCATCGTGTCGTCCAAGCCCCAGACTACCCGTAGCCGAATTCTGGGCATCCTGACTCGAGAGGGATTTCAGGTGGTCTTCGTGGACACGCCTGGCATTCATCGCCCCTTTCACAAGTTGGGACAGATCATGGTCAACACTGCGACCAATGTCATACCTGAGGCGGACGTGGTACTGTTCATGGTGGATGCCTCGGTGATGC
Organism: uncultured Anaerolineales bacterium; assembly: GCA_964528475.1. GTDB lineage: Bacteria > Chloroflexota > Anaerolineae > B4-G1 > B4-G1 > SKLM01. The sequence goes on along the minus strand of CAZGSX010000004.1, from coordinate 49,606 downwards.
CAAACGAAGAGGATCGGATGATTGCAGACATGCTGAAGCGGCGCACAGAGCTGTCGACGATTTTGGTCCTCAATAAGATGGATCTCCTGCCCCCAGATAAGGTGGAGCCGCACACGGAAGCCTACTGGGATTTGGCACCCTTCCACGATGAGTGGATGATGACGGTGGCCACCGAAGGCGTAAACCTTGGCGCGCTGCTGGACAAGATCGTCGAGCTGCTTCCCGAGGGCCCTCGTTACTACCCGCGCGAGTACATCACCGATCAGACGGAGCGCGAGATTGTTGCCGAGCTCATCAGAGAGCAGGTTCTGCGCCATACCTATCAGGAGGTACCGCACTCGGTTGCTGTCGTGGTTGAGGAGTTCAAGGAGCGAGAGCAGGGTGTCACGTACATCGCTGCCAACGTGTTCGTGGAGAGGGCATCGCAGAAGGGGATTGTCATTGGACGCGGAGGGCGGATGATCAGGAAGATTGGCTCGCAGGCTCGGCAGGCGGTCGAACGGCTCGTGGGTGGGCGGGTCTATCTGGACCTGTGGGTCAAGGTGCGCGAGGGCTGGCGTGAGGACGAGAGGGAGCTCCGCCGTCTGGGGTTCGAGTCCACTTAGCCCCCCAGATGTCGCCTCTGCGACGAAGCTCTGCCAGACCGCATCGTGGCGCCCGCGGGGCCCCGTCGCAGAGGCTTGAACTATGGTATGGATTGTGGTATAGTAGCGAGAGTTCATCACACGCCGTTGGGCGTGAGGAGGCAAGCTTCCATGAAGCGAACTTACATCGTCATTGCGACAATAGCAGCAGGTCTGGGCCTGCTGCTGGGTCTGTCCGCACTGCCCCGCTATTCCACGGCCGTGATAGCTGCTTCTGCCTCGAGCGCGGATCCGTTCGAGGTGCTTGAAAAGGGGATCTATGCGCCCTTGTACCAGGGTAACGAGGTCTTCTGCACCGTCACCTACACCACCACAGACAGCTTGAACAACGTCAATGCGTGCCCTGTCGGGGAGAGTGTTCAGTACTGTGCCGAGAACAAGGCGACAACCCTGTCGAGCTATGATAACCTGGCGCTGATCGAAGAGACAGAGGTTCCGCCGGGCGAACAGCGGGAAGTCGCTGTCCACGAGGATTGGTTCAGGCTTGATAACGCCCAGGTTGGGGCCCGGTATGAAGTAGAGGCGGTCCCCGATAGGACCAGAAACTACAATCTCGGGGTCATCGTTTATCGCGATGACTACACCGAGCTTGTCAGTGATGGAGATGCACTGGACAATCAAGGGCAGGTAAGCTTCACCGCCGACAATATCGGGCCCTACTTCGTGCGCGTGTTTCAGATCACCCAGGACTGTAGCGGGCGTACGTACCACCTGAATGCTTCCAAGGATCAGCCCACAGCTACGCCAACGCTGACGCCTGCGCCTAGCGCGGAGGCGGACGACTATGAGCCCAACAATAGTTTCGAGGAAGCCGATCGGGAGGAACCGACGCTGCCAATTCAGGTCCCAATCCTGCTGCAGCTGACCTTCCACACCGTGGATGATGTGGACTATTTCCGCTTCTATACCAAGGAAGGACGTTGGTACCAGGCAACGACCAGTGACCTGAACCTAGTCGATACCCTTGTCGAGATCTACAATCGGAGCCGCACCAGGGTGGCCAGGGACGACGATGGCGCCGGTGGACTGGCATCCCAGGCTACGTGGAAGGCGGACTATGACGGCTATTACTATATCGTTGTCCATAACAACGTCGACTCGGTGGGGAGCTACAACCTTACGCTGGACGAGGTGAGTGCACCCGCCACGGTGACGCCCGGGCCGTCGCCAACCCCCGGCGCTACGCCGCGGGGCACAGCGGATGACTGTGAGCCCAATCATAGCTTTGGCAGCGCGTGTGTCATTCCTGTGAACGAGACGTTGGAGTTCAATTTCGTGCCCGCTTTTGAAGAGGGCCCGGACAATGACTTCTACAAGGTCTGGGTCAAGGAAGGGCTGCATTTTCGCTGTGAGACATCCAATCTTGCGCCTGGCGTTGATCCGAACATGATTATGTTTTCGGGTCCCTCTTGGGATCATGCTATCGGCGGCAACGATGATCTCGCACCCTGCAACTACAACGCGGGGCTGAGCTACTACGCGACGTACACAGGTTGGCTCTACATTCTTGTGGGCACGGGAGAGCGCACGCCCAGCGATGTAATGAACAGCAGTTACTCCCTTCGCTGCGCGAAGAGCACCACCCCGATCGAGGTGACCCGTCCGGCCGAGACCCCGGCCACCCCGGATTCCTCTGGGAAGCTGCCTGCCCCGACGCCGACGATGACGCCCACGTCGGTGGAATCGCCCATTGCCACCCCCACCGTGGAGGCTGAGGGCTTGTCAGTGCGCGCCATGACCACACCCACACCTGTCCCTACGCCGGCTTCCAGGTTCGTCCCCATTGACCTATTGGTCTACTATGACGCCAACGGGGACGGGCAGCCGGGTGCAGGCGAGGGTATCAGAGGCATCTCCGCCTACGCTTACGAGGTCGCCACCGACGAGCTCTTAGGCCAAGGGTTTACGGACGCGCAGGGGAGACTGGCGCTCACAGTGGCGTCACAGGGCCCCATACGGGTGAGCATCCCGTTCCTGAGCTTTAGCCGTCTGATCCCAGCCCCTGCCGAGGATCAACAGGAGGTGAGCATCCACGTCCGTGTGCCGCCGCGTTCAGTTTCCGGAGGAGGCCCGTAGCTTATGAATGACGCCAGGCCTACATCCGAACATCAGTCGCAGCCTGATCCCACATCTCGTCGCCGTCTTCTGATCCTGTCCATTATAAGCGGCGCGGTTCTACTCTTCGTCGCCGTGGCCATCTTGGTCTACATTGCCTTGCGGGGGCCAGCCCAGCCCACCGTGGAAACGCCAGTTCCCACCGATGGCCTGGAGGTCACCCCCACGGAGGCTGTATCTGCTGGTCCGACGCCGAGTTGTCGAACCATCCTCAGCAGTGGGGACGTGGAGATCAGTATGGCTCTCCCTGTGTCACTGACCATCCAGGGTGCCACATATCCGGTGGAGCCTTTTGTGCCGCCAGACGACGCATGGGTGCATCCCTCTGATCGATCGAGCCAAGCGGTGTGGGTCTGCGGGAGTGTCGTCAACTACGTGGTCGGGTTGGAGCCCAACGAGGCGAATCAGGAGATGATCGCAGGCCTTGCGCCGGGTGACGAGATCAGGCTCCAGTTCACCAACGGAGCGGTCCTTGTATTCCGCTTCAGTGAGCGCGAGCAAGTCTCTCCGGGGGCTGAGGTCGCTTTGGATCAGCAGGAACCGAGGTTGACATTGGTGCTGGGGGAGAGCGAGACCTGGCAGATCGCCATCGCCGAGTACGCCGCAGGAGGCGAGGCCACGGAGCCACCTTCAGCCGGCCCGTCCGCAGAGGTTGGACAGGCGGTCGATGTGGGGGCGGCAAGGGTTACTGTGGCCGAGGGGCAGCTTTCTACTAGTGGTGAGCTCTCTCCGGGCACCGCCCACTTCCTTGTGGAGTTCTCCGTTGAGAACACAGGCGGGGAGCCATTGCAGACGGACCTGTTCAATATGGAGCTGCACGATGACCTGGGCAACAGATATCCATTCTCTCCGCAGGCCAGCGCAGCTGGAGCGTCGGGTCCTCCGAGTGGGGACGTGCAGCCAGGAGCATCTTCGCAGGCCAGCGCCGGATACTTGGTCCCCGTTCCCCTACCCCAGGGGGACCTCACGTGGATGTTCTCCCCCCGTCCCGGGGCGGAAGTTGCCAGCGTACGCATCCCCTACGAGGGTGAAATCGCCAACGGAGGCCCTGCTGAGCAGCCTGACGTGATCATCACGGACGCGTTCCTGGGTGACGGGGGAGCGATCCTCGTCATCGAGGGCGAACTGCAGAACAGAGGTACGGAGCCCCTCGTGGTGGAAGCTGACGATGTTAACCTGTCCTCTAGCGCAGGAGCCGGTCAGCGGATCATGGAGGCGCCGCCTCTCCCCTGGAGGGTTGAACCAGGGCAGCGGCAGGTGGTGGAGCTCCAGTATGGGACCCCGGATGCTGAGACAGCTCTGTTGGAGATACTGGGCTTCTCGTTTGAGATAGACGGATTGCAGTAGGACGTTCAGCTCGGCCAGGCTGGCGCATCCACCAGAGCGCGCGTCTGGGTGATATCCGCCCGCACCTGTCTGACCAGGGCATTCAGTGTGGGGTGTGCCCGTTCATCGCGCAGGCGCGCGATGAAGGCCAACGTGAGCACCTGATCGTACAGATTTCTGTCAAAGTCGAGCAGGTGGGCCTCCACGGTCAAGCCCTGCACATTGGGCCGGGTGGAGAAGGTGGGGCGAGTTCCAACGTTGACAGCCGCGGCGTAGGCCCCCCAGCGCTCCGTGTGTGCGCGGCAGGCGTAGACTCCTCCAGCGGGGACGAGCCGATTGGGCGGAGGTGCGATGTTGGCCGTTGGCACACCTATGTCTTGTCCCAAACCGCGTCCGTGCACAACCACCCCAGATAGCCGGTAAGCCCTGCCCAGGCAGCCGTTTGCCTCCTCAAGGTCACCCCGCTGCAGCGCATCACGTATTCTGCTGCTGTGAACCACGTCTCCTTGCCATGCCACCGGTTCGACCACGGTGACCCCGAAACCGAGACGGGTGCCCAGCACCCTCAGATGATGAACATCCCCCTCCTGCCCGTGACCTAACGTGAAGTCTGGTCCGACGCGAATCTCCGCCAACTGGAGATGATGGCTGAGATCGTTGACGAAGTCCTCGGCCGTGGTCTGGACGACCGCCTCCGTGAACGGGAAGACGACCACGGTGTCCACTTGCAGAGCCGCCATCAAGTCGAGCCGCTCCCCGACAGTGGTGAGCAGGAGCGGTGCGCCTCTACCCAGCACAGCTGCAGGGTGGGGGTCAAAAGTGATGACTACGGCGTCCCTTCGTGCTGCATGGGCTGCATCGACCAGCCCGCTGATGATCTTCCGATGTCCGAGATGAAGTCCGTCGAAGACGCCGATAGTCAGGTGAGACCGGCGAGCTGAGTCACGCTCCGAGGGATAGACATCTCTGAGGTGATGGACGACACGCATAGTCCCTCAATCCCGGCCCGCAGCGCACTCTGGGGAGACGAAGACTTTCCTCGGTCGCCAGAGATCCGCGCGATCATCGTAGCCAGCCAAGGCCAGGAACCGTCCGGTGGGTCCGTAGATGCGGGCTAATGCTGGACCGTCCGTGAGGATGTCTGGAGCGCGAACTGGCTGTCCTGAGCAGAGTTGTGTGGCTGCACGACCATCCAGATGCAGCGCGGGGAAGCGATCCGCAAGGGCCTCATCGATGGGAGTGAGAAGCTGAGCCCAGTGCCCTCGCTCCGCTGCCTGAACGAATCTATCGAGGGGGACCGCGTCCTTAAGGCGGAAGTTGCCACTTGCGAGACGGGTCAGAGTCTTCACGTGGGCGCCACATCCAAGCTTCTGCCCCAGGTCATGAACCAGGCTGCGTATGTACGTGCCGGGTGAACACGTCACTTCCAGCGTACACCAGGCGCGGTCGTCAACACGCCTCCAAGCGATCAGGTCGAGGCGAGATATCTCCACCTGTCGAGGTTTGCGCTCTACCTCAATACCCCGGCGAGCCAGGCGATACAGGGGTTTGCCCCGGTGCTTGATAGCGGAGTACATTGGGGGGATCTGCTCGATGAGACCTCGAAACTCATCTAGGGTTCTTTCCACATCTCGTTGGTCGACCTCAACGGCACCGCTGGACACCACCGCGCCCTCAGCATCGAAGGTATCTGTGGCGACGCCCAGCTCAGCGACTGTTCTGTAGATCTTGGGCTCGTCCATCAGGTATTCGGCGATGCGCGTTGCGCTTCGACCGACGCAGACGACCAGCACCCCGGTCGCCAGAGGATCCAGCGTTCCAGTGTGGCCAACGCGTCGGACTTGCGTCGATGTGCGGACGCGCTCCACCACGTCGTGGGAGCTCTTACCCACAGGCTTGTCGATATTGAGGACGCCGCTAGGGTTGTTCTCCTTCAATGGAGTGCCCTCCATCTGTCTGCCGAGCGGCGCACTGCTGTGCCTAGGCTGCTCGCTGACGAGCGACGTCTCCCAGCAGGGGACCAAGTACTTGCTCCTTGGCGTACTCCATGGGCCCGCTGATGGTGAAGCCTGCAGCAAGAGCATGTCCGCCCCCGCCAAACTGAAGGGCGAACTGGGCCACGTCGAACCCAGGAACGGCGCGTAGGCCCACATCGACGCTCCCGTCCTCCTGCTCAACGAATACCACGGAGACCTGAGCCTCCTCGGCGCTGACCAGGAAACTCACCAATCCGGCATCGCCGTTACCTTGATAGCCGATCTCTTGCCGCATATCCAGTGGCAAGCTGGCCCAAGCCACACCGTCTTCAAAACGCACGTTCGAGAGAGCCATCCCCCACAGCCGCAAGACCGCCAATGGGCGCCGGTCCAATCCCTGCTGGCTGATGTAGGGCAGTGACGCCCCTGCTTTGGCAAGCCGCAGGGCAGCCTCCAGGACGCGAGGCGTGACGTTGCTTGTGCGGAACCCTCGCGTGTCGGTGACAATGCCCGTCAGCAAGCTGGTTGCCAGTGTCTCGTCGATTTGAATCTGCATCTGATCCAGGAGCTGCAGCACCACCTCGGCCGTGGACGACGCCTTTGGGTCAACGACGTTGACGTCACCGAAGTCCAGGTTGGTGACGTGGTGGTCAATGTTGATCAGCGGCGGGTCTGTGAAGTGCGGCAGGTTGGAAAAGCGACCTACTCGTCGCAGATCCGAGCAATCGAGCGTGACGACTAGATCGAAGGAGGAAGCGACGTCTTGTACGACAGATTCGATACCAGGGATGAAATCAAACCGCGAAGGAACCGTGTCGGCACACGCTGCGATGGGCGAAGAGCCCAGTTGCCGTAAGGCGCGGGCCAGTCCCGTTAGGCTGCCCAGTGCATCGCCATCCGGGGAGATGTGACAGACAAGGAGGGGGCTCCGGGCCCCAAGGATCAGCTGGCTAGCTTGTTTCAGTGTCGGAATCTTCGTCACCAAGTCCCAATTCGTTCAAAATGCTGGAGATGCGCTCTCCACGTTCCAGCGATTCATCGTAACGAAAAACCAGTTCCGGAGTGCGGCGTAGCCGTAATGTCTGCCCTAGCTCATGCCGCAGCCAGCCCGATGCACTCTCCAGCCCTTCCTTTGCCTCTTGGCGCGACTGGTCTCCGCCAATGGCACTGAAATACACCTTGGCGTGCGATGCGTCGGGGGACACTTCGACGCCGGTGATGGTGACCATGTCAAGACGCGGATCCTTGACCTTCGATTGCAGAAGGTCGGCCAACCGGACATGAATGAGTTCCGATACGCGACGCTGATATTTCTTACCCACTGGTCTCCTCCATGCTCACCGTCCGACTGCGCTCGTCTCAGGTGGAATACGTCCGGCAGAGACGCGGAAGGGCCCCTCAATCAGGCTCGGGCACGGATCTCGCCTACTCGGCCGTCTTCTCCCGCTCCTCATAGAACTGGATGACATCGCCCACGTCCAGATCGTTGAATCCGGCCAGCCCCACGCCACACTCGTACCCCTTTCGGACCTCGCGCACATCCTCGGCGAAGCGCTTCAGCGAGGCTACGGGGCCATCGTGCACAGTGCTTCCGTCTCGGACAACGCGCGCTCTCGCATTTCGCCGGGCCTGACCCTTGCGGACGTAACATCCGGCCACAGTCCCCACGTCCGGAATGGTGAAGGTATCGCGCACGACTGCCTCCCCAACCATGACCTTGACGTAGGTGGGCTCAAGTAGGCCCTTTAGTGCCTGGTCGACCTCATCGATGAGCTCATAGATGATGCTATATGTCCGAATGTCGACGCCCTCGCTCTCTGCCAGGCGTCGAGCGGCCGGATCAGGTTTCACATTGAAGCCGACGATGATCGCCTGAGACGCGATAGCGAGGTTCACGTCCGACTTGCCGATGCCGCCAGCTGCAGCGTGGAGGACGTTGACTTTCAGCTCCTCATCGCCCAGCTGCTCCAGGGAGGTGACGATCGGATCGATGGAGCCCTGGGCATCCGTTTTAACAATCAGATTGAGCTCTTTCATCCGACCGGCCTTGATGCGGCTGGCGAAGTCGTCCAGCGTGAATGCCCGGATGGGCCCAGGCGCCTGTGCTGCGAGCTCATCCTCGCGTTCGGAGACGATGTCGCGGGCCACACAGGACTCGGACACAACCTCGAAGACCTCGCCTGCCTTGGGTACGTGCGCCAGCCCAAGCACCAGGACGGGAGTCGATGGGCCGGCCTCCTTCAGGGGCTGACCATGCTCGTCGATCATCTGCCGTACGCGGCCGCATGTGAGGCCAGCCACGATGTCATCACCGATGCGCAACGTTCCGTTCTGTACCAGCACCGTGGCCGTCGCGCCCCTAGTCCGGTCCAGACGTCCCTCGAGCACGGAACCCATAGCGGGCCGATTCGGATTGGCCTTGATTTGATCAGAGGCTTCTGCAACAAGCACGATCGCGTCCAGAAGGTCTCCCAAACCCGTCTTCTCCTTGGCGGATACTGGTATGCAGAGCACATCTCCGCCCCAGTCGTCGGGAACGAGTCCCTGATCAGCCAGTTCCTGCTTCGTCTTCTCGGGTTGGGCGGTGGGGAGATCCATCTTGTTCAGCGCCACGACGATCGGGACACGAGCCGCCCGGGCGTGGTTGATGGCCTCGATGGTCTGCGGCATCACCCCATCGTCGGCCGCCACCACAAGAATGGCGATATCTGTGGTATGCGCTCCCCGGGCGCGCATCTCGGTGAACGCCTCGTGACCGGGGGTGTCGATGAACGTTATGGTCTGACCCTCGTGATCCACCTGATAGGCGCCGATGTGCTGCGTGATCCCGCCAGCCTCGCCGCCGGCCACGTCAGTCTGGCGGATGGTATCCAGGAGCGATGTCTTGCCATGGTCAACGTGACCCAGCGTGGTGACCACCGGCGGGCGCGGCTGCAGATCCTCTGGGCGTTCCCCCGCATAGAATCGTTCCCACAGTGGCGTCGGCCCTTCCTCAGCCACCTCCTCAGTGGGAGCCGCGGACTTCTCGATGGGCTCATAGCCCATCTCCTCAGTCACGATGGCTGCTGTCTCGTAGTCGATCTCCTGGTTGATATTCGCCATGACGCCAGCGCTCATCAGTTCCTTGATCACGTCGATGGGGCTCACTTCAAGCAACTCGGCCAGCTGGCGCACCGTCAGGAAATCTGGGATTTCGACGATGCTCCCGTTGCGTGTCTCGACCTCTTCACTCATCTCCACCTACTTCCTTTGCGGCAGGTATGGCAACCCACCCTACTACTAATCATGGCGCTACTTGTCAGAACCTAGCTCGTTCGCAGGTGCGACCCGAGTCATCGGCGCAGTCTGTCCGCGTAGTCTTGGAGTCGGGCCTTCGTCTCATCGGTCAGTTTAGTGCGAAGGGCCCGGTCCAGCGCCCCCTTGGCGAGCGCTGTCTCCCAACAGTCAGCGGTGGGACAGAGATAGGCCCCGCGCCCGCTCTGCTTGCCCGTTTCATCGACAACGACCTCACCCTCGGGCGTTCGGACCAGCCGAATCAACTCACGTTTGGGTCGCACACTACGGCAGGCAACGCACGTTCGCTGCGGGATATGTTTCCTCTTCCGAGATGACGCCACCTTATTCTTCTCCCCCCAGATTTCAGCGACGGCGGAGAGGCCCCAGCTAGGAAACAGCCGGTCGCGTGCCTTCAGCACGCAGCCAGGTGGCTCCGCGGACACGGAGCCACCTCTTCTACCTCTACTAGAAGTCTACGTACTGCTTCCAGTCCTCGGCGTCTTCCTCCCGCTTCCGACGGCGACGGGGAATGAGCTCTCCCGTCTCTTCGTCATAGACCAGCTGCACTCGGCGCCGGCGCTCGCGCTTGAGCTTCTCCTCGCGATCGATGGGCTCTTCCTCATCGAAGAAGTACTCAGGACCCTCATCCTCTCCCGCTTCTTCGAGCTCCTCATCCTCGAGAGATACTTCTTCGTCCTCCGCGGCCTCTTCGGCTCCCAAGCGGCGCTCCTTCATAGCTCGGGCCAACATCTCTGCCCGGCTCTCCTCCTCCGGAGCTACCTCCTCCTCGACCTCCTCCTCAGCCGGCTTGGCCTCTGCGGCCTCCTCAGCGATACCGGTCGGGAGCTCCTCCACATGCTCGGGAACAGGTTCCTCCTCTTCCTCGACCACGGTCGGTTCCTCTGTGGCAGCAGGTTCTTCCTCGAGCAGCGCCAGTTCAGTGATGCTTTCCTTGACCTCGTCCAGCGTCTTGGGCCCTATTCCATCCAGGTTCAACAGACCTTCGTCGCCTTCCGCGATGAGCCGCTCCATCATCTGCCCCGCGTTGGCGAGACCCGCGCCTTCCAAGCGGCCCACCGTGCGCGCGTCCAGCGTCATGTCCTCGACGGAGGTCTCGTAGGCCTTGTCGGGGATGAGCTCGCGTGCCTGCTCAAAGGCCTCGCGACGGGCCTCATCCTCTGCCTGCCGACGCTCCCGATCCGCCTGGCGCAGGGAGATGTAATGCTTACGAACTGACTCGATCACCCGACGCATCTTCAGCAACTCCTCACTGGAGTACGGCAAGTCCTCCTCTTCGTGATGTTGCAGGATGCTGGCCACGGAAGGCAGCAACTCAGCTGCCTGTCCGATACTGGGCAGTACGTCTGGATCCTCGTTGACGCGCTGCAGAGCCCAGGTCGCGGCCTCGGTGACGCCTTGAATGTCGATGCGATGGTCGCACAACTTGGCGGCCAGGCGAGCATTCTGCCCCGCCCGCCCAATAGCCAATGAGAGCTGATCGTCCGGCACGACGACGCTGGCGGCCTTGCGTCCATCCGGATCTTCATCCAACTGAACGCTCAGGACCTTCGCCGGGCTAAGCGCCTTGGCGATGAACGTCGACGTGTCTGGGCTCCATTCGATGACATCGATCTTCTCGCCGCCCAGCTCGTTGACGATCGACTTGATGCGCACGCCACGCATGCCGACACAGGCTCCCACCGGGTCGATACCCGGCTGGCGGGCGGCCACTGCCACCTTCGACCGCGAACCCGCCTCGCGCGCGATGGCCTTGATCTCGACGGTGCCGTTGAAGATCTCGGGCACCTCGAGCTCGAGCAGCCTCCGCAGCATCTTCTGATGGCTCCGTGACAGGACGATCTTCGGTCCTCGGTTCGTGCTCCGAACTTCAAGCACGTAGGCACGCAGCCGCTGATGGATGTGGTACCTCTCCCCAGGGACCTGCTGACTGCGCGGAAGGATGGCCTCAGCACCGCCAAGATTGACCAGCACGACGTTGGACCGCACACTCTGGACAGTCCCGTGCACAATCTCACCCTCTTGCTCGACGTAGTGTTCGTACTGGGCGTCGCGCTCGGCTTCTCGTATCCGCTGCAAGATGACCTGCTTGGCCGTCTGTGCTGCAATTCGTCCGAAGTTGTCGGGCGTATCCTCGACGGTGACCAATTCACCTAGCTCTGCATCGGGATCGATTCTCCGCGCATCTGTCAGGTTGATCTCCCAAGCAGGGTCGCTGACTTCCTCCACGACCTCCTTCTGCACGAAGATCTTCGCGTCTCCCGTGCTGGGATCAATCTCAGCCGAGACATTCTCAACTGTGTTGACATCTATGTTGCGTCGGTAGGCGGAGACCAACGCGTTCTCCAACGCGTCAAGGACCACTGCCCTGGACAGGCCGCGGTCGCTACATATCTCATTGAACGCCAACAGGAATTCCGACTTCATATTCCTCTCCTGCCATCCGAGCATCTCACCCGGCTTTCAGCCGCGGTGAGACAACTATCTCTTCCCACACTGATCGCCGGGGTTTTCCCGCCCGGCTATCGAACGAACATCACTATGCTATAAAAAAAAGTGGGGGTTGCCCACTTCTTGTACTCCGGCTATGCGAGGAGGATTATAACACGGGGTGGGGTAAGGCGCAAGTAAAAGGATGGTACAGAGGGCCGAGGAGGCGTTGACACTTAACCACGCCTCAGCTATAGTGTGTTCTCAATGCATGGACTGACGCAGGATGTAAAGCAGGAGGCTCGGCGGCTGGGCTTTGACCTGGTCGGTATCGCGTCGCCAGATCCTAGTTCTCATATGGTTCGTTATCGAGACTGGCTGGCGAGAGGGTACTGTGCCGACATGGACTACCTGGCCCGGCCCGATGCCGTTGAGAAACGCAGCGATCCACGGATCCTGATGCCCGGGGTACGTTCCGTCGTTGTCGTGGGCATGAACTACTATCCCGGTGACTTCCCTCCCGGAGAGGCTGCCCAGGGTCGGGTGGCTCGTTACGCCTGGGGCGCCGACTACCACAGCGTACTACTGGAAAGACTGGAGCGGCTCGCTGACCAGACGAGGGCTTGGGTAAGCCGATCGATTGACCATCGCGCCTACGTTGATTTCGGGCCCGTCATGGAGAGGGAACTGGCCCAGAGAGCAGGGTTGGGGTGGATTGGAAAGAACACAAGTCTCATTCACCCCTCCATGGGGTCCTACGTATTCTTGGGCGAGCTGCTTCTTGACGTGGAGCTGGAGCCTGATGCAGCTCTGTTCGATGACCGCTGTGGCAGCTGTACCGCCTGCCTTGAAGCCTGTCCCACCGGAGCTCTGGTGGCCCCGCGTGTGCTCGACGCACGCCGCTGCATCTCCTATTTGACCATAGAGCATCGGGGCGCTATTCCCGAGCCGCATCGGGCATCCCTGGGCGACTGGGTGTTTGGCTGTGATGTGTGTCAGGAGGTGTGCCCGTGGAACAGGCGCTTTGCCCGCCCAACAACAGTCTCAGCCTTTGCTCCCGCGCGTCCACGTCTGGACTTGGTCGAGCTTCTTAGGATGACCAAGGGCGCGTTCCACTCTCGGTTCCACGACACCCCCCTGTGGCGACCCCGACGTGCGGGCCTCTTGCGCAATGCGGCGGTCGTGCTCGGCAATATCGGGGGACCGAGTGTCGTTCCCGTGTTAGAAGAGGTTTGTCTTGATGAGAGCAATCTAGTGCGTACGCACGCGGAGTGGGCCTTGGGGCAGGTCCGACTGGCTTGACAATCCGTGACCGCTGTCTATAATGGATGACCGTGGTCATTTTTGTCCCCGGGTCATATTTCTGTAGACATGGATAGACAACTTTCACGGCGGGAGCGGAAGAAGCAGGAGACGCGCGAGAGCCTGATGCGGGCGGCGTTGGATCTGTTCAACGAACGCGGCTATGACGCTACCACTGTTCAGGATATCACGGACGCTGTAGACGTCGCCAAAGGGACGTTTTTCAACTACTTCGACACCAAAGAGGCGATCTTGCCGGCCATTGCTGCGCACAGGCTCGAGCAGCTGGAGACGGCATTGCGTCCAGACCAGGGTGCCCCCACCAGCCCGGTGGCGAGGATCAAGCTGGCTTTGCGGCTGGTGGCGGAGGATCCCCTCTGCGAGAGGAATCTCGCCCACCAGCTCTTTGCGGCGATGATCCACCGGCGGGAGTCCGGGCCCGGTCACGCGTTGGCGGACCTCCTATCCCGCCAGGTCAGCCAGGCGCAGGACCGAGGTGAGATACGATCGGAACTGGATCCCCTCTATCTGGCTACCGTGATCCGCGCGCTCTTCTTCCAGCGCATTCGATGGTGGCACCAGGGTCATCGGCCGTGTCCTCTGCCTGAGTTCATCGATGTCTCCGTCGACCTTTTCATGGATGGGGCAGCTGGCCCGGGATGGCAAGGACCAGACCCAGCAGCGCGTCTTCGAGAGGCGGCCGTTGAGGGGGGTGATGCGGCAGCTGATCCTGGAGCGAAGAGAGCTGAGGTCAAGGCCGCCAAAGGAACCGAGCCGACGAGGCCCCTGGGCTTGGGAGAAGGAGAGAAGTAGCCTCCGCATAATGGTGCCTTCTACGCCCGCTGGAAGAGACGTTGCTGCCGAGCGGGCAAGGCGGGAATCGCGCTTGGACTGTGCCCTGGTCCCAGTTCGCCGGGCGGGCCCTAGGCACTCACCGGGCCTGTGGCTCCCTCCTAAAGGAAGGCCACAGACGTCGAGGGTCTCAGTCACGCTTGTTGGGCTCTTGAATCAGCCCGCGTTACTTTGACTTGTGATGGGCCAAGGGTCGTTGTCGCCAAGTCACGGTCTTCCATTCTCACCTCTCACGCCCCCCACAGCAACCCCCCGTGGGCGCCCAATCTGGAGCCTGAGCTGAACCAGAATTTGGTGCCTCTGGGTGGACATCCCTTGAGCCTCTGCTCCAGCTGCACCCCTGCTGTCTTGCCGCTGAGGTCTTACGAGCTTCTTGACGGGATCCTATGACCGAAGCGCTCGCCCCATGATGGGGTGAGGCCCCGCGCCCACGCGGACGGTGGCCGATCCCGACACCGGTGGCCAGAGCACCGCCGTCGAAGGCGAAATGCACGCGTCCTCCGACACACCCGCGCTCGGTGATCAAGGCCCAGGCGAGGTCCCGGTCGTATCGGCCATGGGCAGGTCTGCCGGGGATGGGTTGGGGACTTGCCACGGACCAGAGCTGAGGCGCGCTCGCGAAGCGCACCTCTGTGCGGACTTGACACAACTTTGGGCAGCTGTTATAGTATATGCATTGGGACATATATAAATAGCAAGCTGCAGGCGGAGTCTGGAGATAGGCTCCTACCATACACTGATCTGGTGAGTATCGACATGGCTATCGGCCCTGTGTCTCCACACGATGAGAGGGGTGCGAGTGTGGGGGCCGTTCCCAAGACTCTGGTTACGCCATCTTTTCTTTTGGCGCGCGCACATTCGCCTCAGTGAATATCTCCTCCGACGTGCAGCGCGCCTGTTTCTGGAGACCGGGACGATGCCATCGTGGACCGGTGCTCGTCGCCCCGACCATTAGGTTCACCGGAGTCGGTAGGTGGAGCCGCTAGCCGGTCCGGGTCAGAGGATGGTGGGTCGGGGGGTACTGACTGCTTCTATGCCCATCTGACTTGACAAATGCAGCAACGAGGGTATACTATATGCGATGAGCTGCATATTATCCGGAAGGAATATAAGCATGAGCAATCGATATCAGCGTGTGTCCGACGTCCTGCAGGTCCTCTCCCATCCTGTACGGCTTCAGATAGTGGACGAGCTTCGGCTCGGCGAGGCCTGCGTCTGTCACCTTCAGGGGCGCGTGCGTCGTCCCCAGCCCTATGTCTCTCAGCAACTCAGCCAGCTCCGGGACGCCGACCTGGTGACCGATCGCCGAGAAGGGTTGTTCGTCTACTACAGCCTTGATGACCCCGGTGTCGAAAGAGTGCTGGAGGCCTTACTGGGGCCGCCGGCGGAGCGCGGACCTGTCGAGGCGTGCTCCTGCCCACGCTGCGAAGCGATGGCAATCAAGGAGAGCGGTGGCGCGCGAGCCGGTGAGAGTTTGCCCGTGGGGGAGATGATATGAGCAGCGGCGATGACAAGAGGGAGGCTTCGCTAGAATGCACGTGCCTGCAAGACGGTTTTGGCGCTCTCCCGCCGGAGCTGCGACCGCGGCCGAAGAAGAACGATGGCCTGCGCAGAGTCACGTGCCCCGGCTGCGGCAAGGAATACCGCACGAACCGGGAGACGGACCTCTGCATCGACTGCGAGAGGAAGCAGCGCTGAGTGCAAAGCGCTTTCGCCAGGAGTGCAGGACGAGTGCCAAGAGCTAACCCGCCTGTGAGGGTGTCCACGCATACGTGGTGCTGCCTCTGCCATTGCTCGCAGGGACCGGGGCTGAAGCGCCCGCCCCCCGGGCGTGACGCTGCTGATGTGGCGGGGTAGCGTCTGTTCAACACGTCCACCGAGAGACATTGAGTCTGAGAAGGTAGACTATCAGATCGCCGAGGACGGAAAGCCGGGCTTCATGATGTGCATCTGCACCGGCGAGTGCCCTGATTTGACGAGTTGGACCTATGGCCGCTCATGAACTATGTACGCAACGAACTGGATGTGGAGTACGATATCGTTCGCCCGCAGCTTTGTGTGGAGGACGGGGATAGCTTCTGGCACGACTATGCCAAGTCGGGTGCGAAGCTCATCGTCGGCGGTGGCGCTCCCACGATGCAGCGCAAGATGTTCAAGGATGCGCTGTGCGACGCAGGTGTCGACTTCGACGACGGTGTCGTCTGGCTGGATCCCATGGAACCCCTCCACGGCCGAGGCGATAGAGAAGACCCCCAACGCCGTTGAGGAGATTGGCGGCTGACGGAAATATCGCATAGCCGCAGGTCGTAGCGGCTTCCGTGATTCAACAAGATAGTGATAGATCAGGAGATTGAACGTGGCAATTCTGGAGACGATAAGGATGTTACTACAGGCAGGCTTGGGAAGCCTTGCAGCCTATCTGGCCGCACACGTGCTGTTGTGTTTGCTACCGGCGTTTTTCATCGCTGGTGCGCTGGCAGCGCTAATCCCCAAAGAGGCGATCACCAAGTATCTCGGACGGGATGCGCCACGGTGGTTGTCCTATCCCATGTCGGCGATCGGCGGCTTCGTGTTGGCAGTCTGTTCGTGCACCATCATGCCCCTGTTCGCCAGCATCTACAAGAAGGGTGCTGGGCTTGGTCCAGCTATCACCTTCCTCTTCGTCGGTCCGGCGGTCAACATTCTAGCGATCACGTTCACGGGCGCGATGATCGGCATGGACATCGCCATCGCGCGGGTGATTTTGTCGGTCGTGTTTGGCATCGGCATCGGAATGCTCATGGCTTGGTTCTTCCGCGAAGATGACAGAGCACATAACAGAGCCACCAATGAGGCGAACGCCTTCGTGCAAGGAGCCGGTGTTCCTGCATCCACCTGGATCTTCTTCGTCCTGCTACTGGGCGTGCTTATCGCGGGGACGTTGCAGGTTGATCTTCTGACGAGGAGTTACGCCACCTTCACCGTGCCGGGATCGTGGGCCAGCTCTTTGCAGACTTGGCTAGACGGAGTGGTGCCACCGAATCCATCGATGGGCATCGAGGGCGTGAGCGTGCACGGAGTCTTCCTAATCGGTCTGCTGGTTCTCATCGCAGTCACGGCGTGGCTGGGGCTGAACGACGTGGATCGCGGGTTCAACCGCTGGACGTACGGCGCGCTAGGTCTAATCACGCTAACCCTGCTCGTCGCGTCGTTCAACGTGACGACACTAGAGACGGGCCTGACGATTGGCATGTCTGGTCGCTTGGCGGCCGAGGTCGTGCTCATTGGAGCGGTGTGGTGGATGGCGATTAATGCCTTCGACGAATATCAGATACGCGAATGGCTGTGGGAGATGTGGCGCTTCGTGAAGCAGATCATCCCCCTGCTGTTAGTAGGTGTCTTTCTGGCAGGCATGGCCCGGGCCATCATCCCCAGGACGTGGATTGAGACCCTCGCTGGTCGGAACACAGTGTTGGCTAACTTGGCTGGGGTGCTCTTCGGCGTCTTTATGTACTTCCCCACGCTGGTGGAAGTCCCCATCGCACGGACGTTCCTCTCGCTGGGCATGCATCGCGGGGTCCTACTGGCTTACCTGTTGGCCGATCCGGAGCTGAGCCTGCAGTCAATCCTGATCACCAACACGGTCATCGGGCGAAAGAAAACAGCGGTGTACGTCGTGCTGGTGACCATCTTCAGTACGCTGGCAGGGCTGCTGTTTGGTGGTTGGCTGGAGGGCATGAGCGGCTGGGTCATCGGAGCGATTCTGGCCGGGGCTCTCGCGTCGCTGGCCGTTCTCGCTGCGTGGACCAGTCGTCATCGCCGGATTCTGGTAACGGCGGAGGAGACAAAGTGAGTCTTGTCACTTGCGCTCTGCGACGAGCGCTATCAGGTTGCGCCTTAGTGCGGGTTGCCGGGAGGCTCTGGGCGCGATTGAGTGCTAGAGCGGCGTTGCGGTTCAGACATGCGGGGCGAGTGGCAGCAACCTTAACCAGTGACCCGGCCCGCCAGGAAGCGTATGGACCTACGCGCCTCACAACTGTCACCGTACACATAGCCACCGGGCTCGGAAAGGTCGTAGAGGCGGATCGGCCCGGGCCCTGTTAACGACTGCACAGGGACTCTGGGGGACAATGCAGAGTGCTAACCGGATGTAGCGTCGGGATGTTGTCGGGATGTGCGTTAAAGAAAGTGCCTGCCTTCTATGACGATCGATAGAAGGGGCGAATGAAAAGAGAGACGGTGTGCACCGAATCAAACGAGAATCTGGTGCAAGCAAGAGTCAACCGGCAAGACATGAAGGGAGGAAGCAACTGCCATGGAGATCAAGATTCTGGGGATGGGATGCCCCAAGTGCAAGCGAGTGGAGGCTCTGGCTCGGGAAGCGGCTCACGAGATGGGTGTTGAGGTCACCGTGACCAAGCTGGAGAACATGGACGCCATCCTGGCCTATGACGTGATGAGCACACCTGCCCTCGTCATCGACGAGGAGGTGAAGGCAACGGGGCGCATACCTCGCAAGGAGGAGATCGCTGATTGGATCCGAACGGCACGGGGTTTGTGAACCGTCCGGCGAGAGTCGCGACTATAGGAACAAGGGAGCGAGAAAGAGCATGCTTCAGATCAAGGTCTTTGGCACCACCCCGCCCTGCGCCAACTGCAGGAGGGCGAAGCGTGAGGCTCAAGAGGCAGCCGACCAGTTTCCCGGTCGGGTCGAGGTTGTGGAACTCGACGCCTTGGCACCCGAGGCCGAGCAGTATGGGCTTATGACCACCCCACTGGTCGTCATCGGCGACGAAGTCCTTGGCAAAGGCAAGGTAGTACCGGCCGACAGGCTGAAGTCCGTCATTGAGACCAAGTTAGGAGACTAGGATATGGTGAAACTGGAGGTTTTCAGCGGTGATCCCCCGTGCCCAGGCTGTGTGGCGATCATTGAGCTAACAGAGCGCGTCGCAGCTAGGTATGAAGATGATTTGGAGCTCACCATCTACGAAGGCGCCGAGGGATTGGAGAAGTTCGAGGCCTACCAGCTCTTCTGTGTCCCGGCGGCGGTCGTCAATGGGTCCATCCGTATTGAGGGCATGTGCCCCAGCGAGGCCACGCTCAACAATGCACTCAGGGAGGCTGGTCTATGTCTCAAGTAACGATCGAAGCATTTGTCTCCATACCTCCCTGCTCGGGAGGTGTGGCAGTCAAGCGGCTGCTCAGAGACATTGAGGACGAATTTGGCGATCAGGTGACCATCACCTTCCATACGGGACCAGGCGACAACGAGTGGGAGGAATATGCCATCGGCAACGCACCTGCGCTGGTCGTGGGGGAGTTGGTCAAGTTTGTTGGCTTGGCACCTAGCCACGAGAGTCTGGTGGGCGCTCTGCGCGAGGCGGGGTTGAAGTAGGCAGCTCGCAGCTAACCCAGCCGCCGCCGTCCAGATCACTCTAGATCCTCTCGAGCCTACGAGGTTTCCAGCCAGGCGGCAGGAGCCCCGGCGGAGCAGTCCGTTTGGGATGCCGCCCGCGTACGCCAACGTCGCTTCTCACGGGGGGTTGTGAGGGTCAGTTTCGTAGGGCGAAGCTTTAGTGAGGCAGAGATCGAGAAGATGCTTGCTGCAATCCACGAATCCGACTATGGTGCAACCTGGGGTGCGCAGCACAGGAATGTTGCATCCCGTCCACGAATTGTGCCTTGTTCATGCGGTTTCGCTCAGACCGGGTGAACGTGCAAAGGACGACTATCGGGAGAGAGCGGATCTGCCGGAAGCGTGGTCGGTGTTCCGGCGGTGCTTGCGCGCCAAGGTGCGTTGCTTGAACTTGCTCGCATCCGTTGGGCGCCTCTGGGGGCAGGCCCCGGTGCGCTGGTCGTAGGATGATGCCGTCGGTTACCCTGGAAACTGGAGACAGTGGGCGCGGCTGTTGCGACATCGATCTGCAGAGAGGAGACGTAGAGATCTTAGTCTGTTCTCCGTTGTGCGGCTCTGTTTGGGAGTTGATCCAGTGCGTGACTTCTACCGTAGTGTCTGATTGCGTGAGAGAGGTTCGATGAACGACAAGCCAGTGGCATCGCTCCAGGCGAGACGGCTGAGACCGTCTGTGGGTCTTCTTCTGACTCTCCTGTTCGCTGGGACGGTCCTTGCCGTCCGCGCCGATGACCCGGTGGTTCGGGCGGTTCTATTCTGGTCTGAAGGCTGTCCGCACTGTCACGAGGTGATGGAGGAGCACCTGCCCTCGCTGGACGAGAAATTTGGTGATCGCCTGGTCATCCGGCTTATCGAGATCACCGATCCAGCGAGCTACGAGGTGTGGTTGGCCGCGCTCGAGGCTTATCAAGTGCCGGCGGGACGGCAGGGCGTGCCTATGTTGTTCATCGGCGACACGGTCCTGACCGGTTCCGGGCAGATCGCAGAGAAACTGCCGAGGCTAGTGGAGCAGCATCTAGCGGCGGGCGGCGTGGTCTACCCCGACATCCCCGGACTGTTGGACGGCTTGGAGAGGACGCCGACGCCGAGCGTAGATGAGCCCACCCCGGGCCCTACGGCGACGGCCAAATATTGCCCTGAGTGTGACGACGACCTGGTCGTAGGCACGAAAGATGCCGTGGCCCATGTCCTCTTCTTCTACGACCGGCTGTGCCCCGAATGCGTGACAGTGGAGGAGGAGGTCATCGCGCCTCTAGAGAAGACCTATGGATCGAGGCTCGTTGTCGACCAGCGGGACGTCGAGGGCTCGACCGAGAACTACAATCTCTTACGTACGCTCGAGCGGCGCTACGGTGTGACGCGGGCGGAGATGCCTGTGATTTTCATCGGCGACCACGTCTTGGCGGGAGAGGAGGAGGCGCGGGCGGAGCTGCCGCAGCTGGTGGAGTCGTACTTGAAGATGGGCGGCGTGGGTCTCCCGGTTGTGGAACCGACGCCCGCGCCTGAGGCTGCCTCACCGGAGGAGGCGAATGGGGCTCCCATCCACGTAGCCTACTTCTACCAGGTGGGCTGCCCAGACTGCGACCGAGTACAGCTCGCCTTGAATTACCTACGGAAGCGGTATCCGCAGCTGAACGTCTGCACGCTCGACGTCCGCGAGGACGCGCCACTGTCTGAACGCCTGGGGGAAAGGGCCGGCGTACCGGTGGGCAAGCGGTTGACCGCACCGGCTATCTTCGTCGGTGATGAGGCGCTGGTAGGGGAGGAGCTGCATACCAACAGCCTGGAAGATCTGCTTGCCCGCTACGCGGAGACCGGCGCCGAGCCGATATGTTCAGGGTCGGACGTGACCGGTGGCGATGCGGTCTCGGGCATTATCGAGCGTTTCCGTTCCTTCAGCCTGATCACGGTGCTCGCCGCGGGGCTCGTGGACGGGCTCAACCCCTGCGCGTTCGCGACGTTAGTCTTCTTCATCTCCTATCTGGCTTTTGTGGGTCGGGAGGGTCGGCAGGTGCTGCTGGCCGGCGGAGCGTTTGCGCTAGGTGTCTTCCTGACGTATCTCGGGGTCGGCTTCGGCGTGCTGAAGTTTCTGGCCGCGTTGCCCTTCCTGGATGCCGTGAGCCGCTGGATCTACGGCTTCACCGCGGCGCTCTGTCTCCTCCTGGCTGCCGGCAGCCTCTACGACTGGTGGCAGGCTCGTACCGGGAAGGCGACGGAGATGCGTCTCGCCATGCCGACCCGGCTACGTCGGCGAGTTAACCAGGCGATCCGCGAGAGGGCCGACGCGAGGGCCTTCGTGCCGGTGACCTTTGTCACGGGGGTTGTGGTCTCGCTCATCGAGCTCGCTTGCACCGGACAGGTCTACCTCCCAACCATTCTCTTCGTCCTAGGCGTTCCGGAGATGCAGGCGCAGGCCGGGTTCTATCTGGTGCTTTACAACCTGATGTTCATTCTGCCGCTGGTGGTCGTCTTCGTGCTGGCGTACTTCGGAACGACGTCTCAGCAGCTGGGTCTCCTCATCCACCGACACACGGCCAAGGTCAAGCTGGCGACGGCGGCGCTGTTCTTCCTGTTGGCCGGCTGGATGGTGGTTACACTGGTATGAAGCGAAAATCCCGCTCTTGTCGTGAAGCCCGTGAATCCTCCGGACGGGGCATGTGGGCCCGGTTGCCGCTCTGCCAGGTTGTTGTCGTCGCAGGAGTTTTCCTCTTGGTTGGCGCTGTCCTGTTCCTGAAGACGCGGCAACCCCCGGCTGCATTGAGGGACTCCGTCACAGCTGAACCGACCGCGCCGCCCGAGCAGGCCATCCCCACGGCATCGCAATCTGGTAGCTCGACGTCCCGGGGCTGGGCTACCACGGAGGCAGCGAGCACAGGGGCGTCTTCCGCGACCCAGGATCTGTTGCCCGAGGCGCGGTTGGATCGCCTTCTGAGTGCCCGTAAGCCGGTGTTTGTCTTCTTTCACTCCGACACCTGCGTGCAATGCGTGAGGATGACCGGGATTGTTGAGGAGGTGTACCCCGGTTTCTCTGACTCGGTGGCGCTGGTGGACGTCGACGTCTACGATGAGCGGAATCGGAATCTGCTCCAGCGCGCCACCGTACGCGCCATCCCCACCCTGATCTTCGTCGATCGCGAAGGGGAGGTGGAGGGACATGTGGGGGTGATGGAGGCGGATGCGCTGCGCCAGCAACTGGCGACGATGGGCGAGGAGTGAGGTGCGATGCCCTTCAACCTTGAGATCCTAAAGACGAGCTCCCGCCTAGCCTACCGGCTTGTCTTCCTGGGCGGGGTGATCACCAGCATCGGTCCCTGCAACGTGGCGATGATCCCATTGATCATCGGCTACTTAGGTGGATCGGTGGAGTTGTCGCGGCGCCGTTCGTTTACACTGTCACTGACGTTCGCCGTTGGCCTGGCGGTCACGTTCATGGTGCTGGGTGTGGTGGCCTCGCTGGTCGAATGTCGAGGGTGCGAGGGACTTCTTCTACCGGGCGGTACTGCCCCGCGTGCGGAGCGCAGCCGAGAGACCGGACCTGGCTACCGATGTGCCATCTGGGGGATTCGAAGAGGGAGTCAGAGTCAGTGACGCGTCGTGATCCGGCAGTCTATGATGAACGAACAAGGGTAGGGTCTCCGAGCAGAGCGGATCGTCTCGTTCACATCCTATGCAGTGCTGTCCAAGGTGGTGATAGGTGAGAGTCTTGTACATTTCCGGAAGTCCGAGGAAGGATAGCAACACAGACTATCTGCTTCAGCTCATGCAACCGATCACTGGTGGTCAGTTAGTGAAGCTGACCGATTATCAGATCGAGCCCTGCGAGTCTTGCTGGGCTTGCCAGCGGCTGGATGACTGCACAGTTGACGATGGTATGACCCAGGTCTTGACGCGGATGCTGTTCGCTGCGGACGCGATAGTCTTGGGCAGCCCCGTCTATTTCAACAACGTCTCGGCTCAACTCAAGGCCTTCATCGATCGCTCTTGGTCGATCAGAGGAAAGCTGAGAAACAAAATTGGCGGTGCAGTCGTGGTCGGTAGACGGTACGGTGCAGAAAGCGCGATCACTGCAATCAACGCATTCCTTCTCAAGCACGAGATGATCCCAGCTAACAGAGGGGTCTCCGGCATTGCATTCAACGCCGGAGACATCCAACAAGACTTGGAGGCCATTGAAGCAGCGAGGCGCCTTGCCGAACGTATCAATGAACTCGGAGACATACTTCAGGTGTAGGTGAGATACGGGGTCGCCAGTGCAGATCCAGCGGCAGTCAAGGGTGCGAGAACGACGTGACAGTCTACCTGGATAAGGCGGCGACCAGCTGGCCGAAGCCGGAGGCCGTCTACCGCGCGGTGGTTCACTTCATGCGCGACGTGGGGGCGACACCGGGGCGGGGCGGCCACAGGCGTGAGGAGGAGGCGCTGGGCATCGCCGACGAGAGCCGCTGGGCGCTATTCTCCCTGTGCCCGCAGTGAGGGGATCTGCCGGAATCACGATATCCTGTTTCTGGTGGACGCGGGGCAGAAGCCCGGGGCGTGTCCTATCGACATGGAGGCGAGGGGATTGATCTCCTTGCCTTCGCCGGGCATAAGGTTACCTACGGGCCGCACAGCACCGGCGGATTGGTGGTCCGGCCTGGCATCCCCCTGGAGACCTGGGTTGAGGGCGGGCCGGGCGTAAAGTCGGCCTTGGAGACGCTGGTGGCAGCCCCACCAGTCTGCCAGATCACTAACGTTAACGCGCTGGGCGAGAAGATGCGTCTGCACGTGGACGGCGTACGCGCAAAAGTAGAGGGTGACCGCCGCGAAGAACCCCAGCGATGCTTCAGATCCGCTACCGGCTGGTGCTGGACAGTCCAGAGTCGCTCGACAAGCTGGAGAAGGTGCGTGAGAGGGGTTTCAAGTGGGGTACGGTAATCACACACTCCTTGAGGGCGTGACGATCGAGGGCCAATTGGTGAGAGCTGGGGGTGGGAGATCATGGGCAGAGAGGACGGTCACCTGCTGATCATCGGCGGAAGTGATGCGAGCATCAGCGCCGCCCTGCGAGCGCGGGAGGTAAACCCGCGGCGCGGTTACCCTGGTCGTCGCTGACCGGTAACCCAACTACTTCATCTGCGGACTGCCGTGGCTGGGCGGCCAGGTCGCCCATTGGCGCGACCTGGCCCACCGCAAGGCGAGAGACATCGAGGCCCGGGGGATCCCACCTGCTGCTGGCGCACACTGCGCAAATCATCGACGCGAATGGCAAGACGGTCACAGCAATGGACGACGCCGGGCGGGGGCGCTGCATATCGTATGACAACCTCGTGATTGCCACCGGAGCCGTCCCGGCGCACCCGCCCAGCGACGGTTTGGAGCAGAAGGGGGTGCTCTTCCTGCGCACGATGGGTGGTGGCTTCGCCGTGCGCGACTACCTCGTAGAGCAGTCGCCAGCCTCCGCCGTGGTGGTGGGCGGTGGGTACATCGGCCTGGAGATAGCCGAGGCGTTGAATCGGCGCGGCGTGGAGGTCACGCTGGTGGAGTATCTCCCGTCCGTACTAACCAAGCTCGATCCGCCCCTGGGACGCGGTCCAGCTGGGCGCGCAGGCCTGAATCAGGGACAATCAAGACAGCAGCTGAAGGTAACAGATCCCCAAAGCTGTAGGCTGTGGACCTATACAGACTGCTCAGCAAAACCAACTGCAAGGATGGCGGACGGCCCACTTGTTCCACATTTGCTCTTGAGAGCCAAGCAGTAACTAGGGGGCCGCCTCAGCTTGCTGCGCAAGGATGCGGTGAGCGAACGGAGTGGACATATGGCAGGTTCGGTCCCACGTCGCTCTGGGAATGCAGCGGTTCGGCTGTGGTAGCCGCCGGACTTGGAAAAGTATGATTCTTGATGTAAAATGCACTACAGCGTGCATCAGCTGGATTCTCCAGGGGAGACAGACGGCCGTCTGGTCACAGGGTCGTCCTGCCTCTCCTCTCTGCTGTGGGAATCCGAGACGACAATTGAAGGGAGCACACAGGTACTTCGATGGGGGGGCCTATGTGAGGATGGAATGACGATGGCGGAGCTTGAACAAGCGATGGTGATGCAAGGCGCATACATTACGGCAGAATCAGAGTTGATAAGGAGAAAATACAATGGCAGCGTATGAACCCACCAAGACGATTGATGTGCGCGGTGAGGTGTGCCCGATACCCGACGTCGAGGCAAAGAGGGCCGTCAAGAAGGGCAAAGACGGAGATATCATCATGATCCAGGTTGACTATCCAATGTCCAAGGAACGCATCCCCGAGACGGTGCGAAAGGCGGGAAGCGAGGTCCTCGAGATAGAAGAGGTAGGCAACTCGGAGTGGAACATCTACGTCAAGGTCACTAAGTAGTCCCTTTGTTGGGCTTCGTGATCGTATCACGTGTAGCGGTCCACTTGGCGGGTTGAGCATATAAGGCTCTTCGAGTGTTTTTGTCCGTGCATGGTGGTTTTGACGATCACACTTCATTCAATTCACAAGAGAGGAGTCAACATAACATGGTTTGGACGGGATTGATCGTGGGGCTCGCATTCGGCGCGCTCCTGCAGCAAGGCCGGATCTGCTTCAACTCCGCTTTCAGGGACGTGCTCATCTTTCGCGATAACTACCTGATGAAGCTGGCTGTCTTGACCCTGGCGCTGCAGATCGTGATCTTCTTGCTGTTGTCACAATTCGGATGGATGGTGATGAATCCGATGCCACTTAACATACCGGCGAACATAGTCGGGGGACTCATATTTGGCGTTGGAATGGTCTTGGCTGCTGGCTGCGCATCTGGAACCACCTATCGGGTGGGCGAGGGGATGACCACCGCCTGGCTTGCGGCCCTTGGCCTTGGTCTGACGGCTTCTGCCACTGGCTCGGGCGCATTGAACTGGTGGAAGAACTGGTTCGGACAGTTCAGCATTAGCGCCTCCAATAACCCGACGTACTATGTAGAGGAATCTGGGCCAACCCTGGCGTCGGTGCTGGGCCTCAATCCTTGGATACCGGGGCTCATCTTGGCAGCCCTCTTCCTTCTGTATGCGTTCGGCACCAAGACCACTGACCGGAAGACCAAACTGGACTGGAAAGTGGCCTCGGTACTGTTGGCGCTTCTGGGAGGCGTGGGATTTGTGACTAGCATCCCAACGGGCCGCATGTATGGCCTCGGGATCACCTCCGGGTGGGTCAACGTGTTGAGCGGATTCACCGACAACGCGCCACTGAATTGGGGCGGATGGCTGATCATCGGCACGGTACTCGGCGCCGCTGTGGCCGCCGTGCTGACCAAGGAATTCAAGCTACGTATGCCAAGGAGTCCAATCACGTACGTGCAGGTCTTGGTCGGCGGTATGCTGATGGGGCTTGGAGCTTCGACCGCAGGAGGATGCAACATTGGGCACTTCCTCACCGGCGTTCCGCAATTGGCCATTTCCTCCCTGATCGCTTCGGTGTTCTTCATATTGGGCAACTGGGGCATGGCCTGGATCCTCTTCAGGGACTAGGGATAGAGACCTATGAGAATCACAATTCAAGCGATGGTGCAACCGTATTCGCAGCAAGATCTGGATACTGCCATCAAGATCGCGGATGCTGCCCTGGAGAAGGGGCACGAGGTGGGGATCTTCCTGTTCAGTGATGCAATCCTTGCAGCCAACTCTCAGGTGAAGCCAGTTCGTAGTGATCGGAACATTCCAAAGATCCTGGAGACGATGATCGCAGAGAAGGGACTCAAGGTGGACATCTGCGGCATCTGCATGGACTATCGGGGCGTTACCGAAGACATGATCATTGAGGGATCGGCTCCTTCGGGGTTGCCTGAGTTGGCCGAGCTGATAAGCACGAGCGATCGATTCATCAGCCTGATGGCGTAGGAGGAGACAACGTATGGATAAGAAGGTCGTGTTCGTCGTGTATCAGGCACCTGTGGGATCGATCTGGGTGAACGAGGCGTTTCGAACCGCGTTCGGCATGTATGGGGAGGATCTCGAGCCAGCGGTACTGCTTATGGATGCAGCCGTCGTTACCCTCTCTCAAGAGACGTGCCCAGAGAAGTGCGGCTTGTTGCCGGTGAAGATGGTCCAGAGATTCGTCAAGCGCTTTGAGACCCCCGTCTATGCAGTCAGAGAGGACATGGAGCGATTTGGGGTCGAGGATGTTGACCCTGGATATCAGGCTCAGGTGCTGGACAAGGAATCGCTGTCGGAGTTCTTCCACGGCTTCGACAACGTGATTTTCGTGTAAGGGAGGGGGTCATATGGCGCTGGTGTTGATTAAGTACGGAGTGGATCATCCTATCGAGAAGGTGAAGCTTGAGTGCGCAGAGAAGGATGACTGCGTGGTCTTGATTCAAGACGGCGTGTTCTGGGCCGTGACGAACGAAGTACGGGACGTCCAGGCGGACGTGTGCGCCCTCGAGCTGGATTTCTGCGCTCGTGGTTATCCGGCAGAGAGCGCTAATGTGAAACTCATTAGCTACTCGGAACTGGTTGATCTGATCGTCGCCGAAGAGCAAGCGATCACGTAAGGAAGATGTGCGGGGTGAATCGGCCTCCCGCTGGTTCCCCCGCAGGCATGCCACCCAGGCCGAGACCGGCTGATGGGCAGTGGGGTGTCCCAGACAGTTGACTACGTACCTCTAGGGCACCTAAGCACGCAAGCAATAAGGAGCCAAGATGAAGTACGCAGAGAGCCACGAATACGCGAATGTTGACGGCAACATCGCCACAGTTGGGATTTCGGCGAATGCGGCGGACGAGTTGGGGGACATCATCGAGGTTATGTTCCCTGAGGTGGGTGAGGAAGTTACCCAGGGCGAGATGTTCATGGCGGTAGAGTCCATCAAGAGCGCGCAGGATCTCTATGCACCGGTTAGCGGTGTGATCACCGAGCTCAATACGGCGCTGCTTGATACTCCTGAGCTGATCAACGACGATCCTGAGGGGGACGGTTGGATCGTTAAGATAGAGATTGCCGACGCGTCAGAGCTCGGCAGCCTGATGGACGAGGATCCTATCTAGATCGTCGGGGGAGGAAAGCCGTGGCGCGTCTCCTGTTTCATGCCCAGAGGATTCATCTCTTGGGGGGTGGTGCGGGATGTGTCACGGCCTAGTCAAGTCGTAGATGTCAGGTCGGTGAGTGCTCCTGGCGGTTATTTCCTTCGGAGTGCCCTTTTTTTGCCAACCGATATGCGTCACAATGCATATCAGTCCTAGGAGTGCTCGGATGAGATGGGTTTAGGCTCTGCCGGTACGGAGGTGCTATGTCCGAACAGATAGAGGTCTACGGAAAGCGCGGCTGCCCGCACACTCGGGCGCTGCTTCGGAAGCTGGACCGCGAGGGCCGTGACTACGTCTCCTACGACGTGGAACTGCGTCCTCGGCGGCTTCACGAGATGCTGATGCTGAATGGGGGTCGCGGGGAGGTGCCGACAATCGTCTGGCCCGACCACCGCGTGGAGGTTGGGTTTCACGGCACCTGAAAGGTGTGAGTCGTCCGACCGTTGGTCGGGAGATGAGCTCGTGTTGTGAAGGAGCCAGATCAGCAGATGATGAATAAAGAGGTGATGGAAAAGGTCGAGGCAGTGAGATCTAGCGTGACACCCGCGTTGCTGAAGGGGGCCGTTGGGACCTTGTTGCAGCAGGGGGAGGACGTCGGCGGTGGGATCAATGCATCTCGCCTGGTCAGGTACCTCCTGGATGATCCACACATGCAGGACGAACAGGTCGCGTGGGCCTACGACCGGCTGAAGCCGGCGTTCCGGGCTGCGTTTGAGGAGATTCCGTCGCTCTACTACTTCGAAGGCGATTGATGAGCTGAGGATGCTATCTTCCCGGTGGGAAGATCTCGGACGTAGAATCAGGCGCTGTCCCCCGCGTTGTATCCGTGACACTCAGTCTGGTACGACGGATCCCGTTCGGATCAGAGCATCCTGACCAGAGTGGACGCAGATGCTCCGGGCCCCTCCGCATCGTTGGGGCTACCGCCAACCCTGGCATGGGCGAGATAGGTGAACTGTTGTACAATGGGGCCACTGTGTGACGCTGGATCTATCTTGCGATCGCATCAAGACTGTACACCGGGCGACCACGGAGAGGACCTGGTGGTTGGCCCCTCAAAGTGGTCCGTCTCGCAGAGCGTTCCGGTCAGAAGCTGAGCGATTGGGTAATAGAAGCTGCTTCTTCGCGTGGCCTTGGGTTTGCCACGCGACATCCCCAATCCGGAGCCGTGAGAGGCAAGGGGGGCAACGACGTGGCAAAGAAGAAGTACGTGGGAGCGATTGATCAGGGAACAACCAGCACGCGCTTCATGATCTTCACCCATGGTGGGCAGGTGGTAGGCTCGCATCAGCTGGAACATGAACAGATCTACCCACAGGCCGGCTGGGTTGAACACGACCCGATGGAGATCTGGTCTAGAACGCGGGACGTGATCACGGCGACGCTCCAGAAGACGGGCGTCAAGGCCGAGGAAATTGCCTCTGTTGGTGTGACCAACCAGCGTGAGACGACCTTGGTCTGGAACAAGAACACTGGAGAGCCGTACCACAACGCCGTTGTCTGGCAGGACACGCGCACCAAGGAAGCGTGCGACAGGCTGGCCCAGGACGGCGGTCAGGACCGCTTCCGGGACCGGGTCGGCCTCCCGCTGGCCACGTATTTCTCCGGTCCCAAGATCAGCTGGCTCCTGCGCAACGTAGACGGCCTCCGCGCTGCCGCCGAGCGGGGTGATGCCATCTTCGGCACCATCGACACTTGGGAAATCTGGAACATGACCGGCGGCCCTGACGGCGGGGCTCACATCACGGACGTGACCAACGCCAGCCGCACCATGCTGATGAACCTGGAGACGCTGGAGTGGGATGAGGAGATCCTCGAGACGATGGGCATTCCACGTCAGATGCTGCCCCGCATTCGACCTTCCAGCGACCCGGATATCTACGGTTATACCACGGCCGATGGTCCCTTTGGGGCGGCGATCCCGGTCTGCGGTGCGCTGGGCGATCAGCAGGGCGCCCTCGTGGGGCAGACTTGTTACAGTTCAGGAGAGGCAAAGAACACCTACGGCACCGGTTGCTTCATGCTGCTGAATACCGGCGCCGAACCTGTCCCCAGTGAGAGCGGGTTGCTCACCACGCTGGCGTACAAGATGGGCGACGATGAGGCGATATACGCGCTGGAGGGCTCCATCGCGATCACCGGGGCATTGGTCCAATGGCTGCGCGACAACCTTGATTTGTTCGAGTTTTCGAAGCACGTGGAGGACTTCGCCAACCAGGTGGAGGACAGCGGGGGCATCTATTTCGTCCCTGCTTTCTCCGGCTTGTTCGCTCCGTACTGGCGGAGCGACGCCCGCGGCGTGATCGTGGGCCTGACCAGGTATATCAACAAGTACCATATTGCGCGTGCCGCGCTGGAGGCCACGGCCTATCAGACCCGCGAGGTGCTAGATGCGATGGAGCAGGATTCAGGCGTCGCTCTCGAGGCCCTGAAGGTAGATGGTGGTATGGTCCACAACGAGCTTCTCATGCAGTTTCAGGCGGACATCCTGGGGGTTCCCGTGATCCGCCCTGTCGTCTCAGAGACGACAGCTCTGGGTTCAGCGTATGCCTCCGGACTGGCCGTTGGCTTCTGGGAGGATGCGGAAGCGCTGCGCGAAAACTGGCGGGTGGACAGGACATGGCGGCCCCAGATGGACAGAGAAACCCGCGAGGAGCTCTATCGGGGCTGGAAAAAGGCGGTGCAACGGACCTTCGACTGGATCGAGTGACAGCTGGAAACACGGACGAACAACGACGAAAGCCTCGGAAGCCGGGATGACAAACGGTCCTGGCTTCCTCTACCGCCCCAGACACACGTCATCCGCTAGCTAGCAAGTCGACTTCTGGGTCGGCAGGCCGCACCCGTGACACGGGTCCCCGCTCCGCGCCAACCGGTAGGCAGCTAGCGCTGTCCTCTTCGATTGGCGGAGACGAGACCTTGTAGAAGCACCAATTCCCAAGCCTCGCTGCGCACGCCTGGATCCTCGGGTCGGGGCGAAGGCCACTCGCGTCCGCAGCGCTGGCGGGATGCAGCAGCTGGCGGGGGTCGGGCATCGTCTGAGGCGGTTGGGCCGCGTGCGATTGACTTCACTGAAATCAAGTCAGACAGCTAGGAACCGCGACGGATCTTGACGATCACAAGGCAATCTGTTATAATAACATAGTTAGAATACTTCTCTATAAATAGCCTTTACAGATAAGTGATTCTAAGCTCTTGGAGATGAGGCAAGAGGCTATGGGCCATCCGTGTTACATCTGGGTGACCCCACTTCATGCAGTGGTGACGAACGCTCGCCGCGTCTTAGGTGCGGGACAATCTCAATCTCGACGCGGTGATGTGCAAGCGCAGTGCTGAATGTGAGGGACCTAGTCCGTACACGCACTTGGCTTCTAGATGGGCTGGTGCCTGGCGCACCATGAGGAGGTGGGATTCGTCGATACCAGAGATCGCACGACATGAGCCAAGAAGAGCGATGAGTTGTACTACAATTCGGTAGCTGAGAGTAAGGAGACACCACAGATGCCTAGAGTAGCACGGGAGATGGTTGAGAAAGCCGGGATCGACGTCGATCACCTGCTCGACTTGTTGATCAAGAACGCGGCGGCAGAACTTACCACGTATTACTACTACACCATCCTGAGAGCAAACCTCATTGGGCTTGAGGGGGAAGGAGTCAAGGAAATCGCCGAGGCGGCACGCATTGAGGACCGCAATCACTTCGAAGCTCTTGTGCCACGCATATACGAGCTCGGGGGCGCGCTACCCGACGATATGAACGAGTTCCACGACATGTCGGCCTGTCCTCCTGCACGGCTGCCGGACGACCTCGCGGATGCTGAGGCTATCTTGCAGGTTCTTGTGGAGGCTGAGCGATGCGCTGTGAGGGGCTACTCAGAGATCTGCAACTTGACCGCAGGAAAGGATCATCGTACCTACGACCTGGCCCTGGCCATCTTGAACGAGGAGATTCAGCACGAATCGTGGTTCTCCGAATTCCTGGGTGAGGGGCCATCTGGTCATTTCCTGCGACGTGGCGACACGTCGCCGTTTGTCCGCAAGTTCCTGGAGTAGCACTCAACTGGTTGGGGGGACCGACATAGTCTCACGGTCTCCCCCAAGTTTCTGTTCCTTTTGCAGGAGCTAGGCCTTCGACGCTTGAAGAAGAGGAATCTCTACATCCCCGCTGAGAGTTCCCCTGCTGTACAGAAGGGGAACTAGTCGCCCCGCCGCGCGTCCATTGCCCTTCAAGCTGCGGCCCTCCTCTAAGCCACGCTCCCTGTACGGGTCACCCCACACACGTGGCTCTCGCCACGGATCCGCTCTCTGAATGCGGAACCCCGGGCGTCCAAAGGCTGGCGAGCCCTGCTGCGGACTCAGCGTCTGCTCTTCATCGCGGTCGCATATCTCTTGAAGGCGCCTGTGGGCTGAACCGCCTCTTGGCTTTCGCTCTTCGGCAATCTGACGGGAGCATCGAGCGCGGTAAGAGGCGAGGGCAGCCGTTCCTTGACGGCCTCCCCCTTCGTGGTAGGATCAGGCGTCATGACAAGATCGTCCGACACCACGCCCCCTGACTACCACTGGAACTACGTTGCCTTCCTCGTTGACTATGTCTTCTTCGCCATAGCCCTATCCTTCGTTAGGCCGGATAGCGTGCTGCCGGCATTCGTCCGGCGATTGACGGATTCCGCGCCAATCATCGGCTTGGTGTCTACCATTTGGAATGGTTTCTGGCTGGTGCCGCAGGTGGTCGCAGCGCGCTGGATCAGTGACAAGCCCCGCAAAAAACCCTACCTGATCGCCGGCCTGACCGGCCGCGTCGGCTTCTGGATTATTGGTTTCAGCCTATGGTTTGGCCTAGCGAGGAGTGGCGTGGCCACGCTGGTGGTACTCTTTGCCTGCGTCGCCCTCTTCGCTCTCACTGATGGACTGGCCAGCGTTGCATGGTTCGATATGCTGGCGCGGGCGATCCCTGTGAAGCGCCGTGGGCGGCTCATGGGCTGGGCTCACGTCATCAGCGGCTTGGCCGGCTTGGGGGCGGGATGGGTAATCAGCCGCATCCTGGCGAGCCCTCGCTTCCCCTTTCCCCAGAACTATGCTCTGATGTTCACCTTGGC
Organism: uncultured Anaerolineales bacterium; assembly: GCA_964528475.1. GTDB lineage: Bacteria > Chloroflexota > Anaerolineae > B4-G1 > B4-G1 > SKLM01. The sequence continues at coordinate 16,120 of CAZGSX010000004.1, read as the reverse complement.
CGGGGTGGCGTTCGTTCCCTCTACCCTGGCTTTGCTTCTGTTGCGGGAGATCGGGCATACCCCGATGGAGAGATCCTCCCGGAAGCACCGCGAAGATGGATGGCTGACCCCCTTGTTGCACGATCCGGCCTTTCGTCGCTTGATGACATGCCGTGTGTTGGTGGGGATGATCTCACTGGTCACACCCTTCTATGTGGTGCACGCGACGGACGTATTGAAGCTGTCGCCTGCCGTGGTGGGGAGCTTCGTGGGCGCACAGCAGGTCGCCGGGGCGGCCTCTGGAGCGTTGCTGGGTCTAGTGAGCGATCGCTGGGGTCCTCGCCACGCGATTCAACTGGGCAGCGCGATCTCTGTCGCTGGACCCGTGTTCGCGCTGGTCGCGCAGCTTGCGGACGGGGGCTTGCTGGCCCGTGCGTATCCCCTGGTGTTTGTGGCGTTGGGCGCTTATCAAAGCTCGACGATGCTGGGCTTCTACAACTACCTTCTCGAGATCGCGCCCGACGACGTGCGGCCCTCGTATATCGGGTTGGGCAACACCATCACAGGGGTGTTGACCGTGGCCCCAACAGTGGGTGGATGGCTGTTGGAGGGGACATCCTATACCACGCTCTTCGTGATCACAGCAGGCCTGACATCAGTGGGGTTCTTGGCCGCGCTCCGGCTCCGTCCTGCCTCGCGTGTCTTGTCCGGGACCGTGGTGGATGAGACCGACCTAGCCTAGGCGGCCAGTGATCTCCCACCTGCGTGTGAGGGAGTGCGCGACACCCGTTGATCGACTGGCCCCCGTCTTCCAGCATGCGGGTGCGGGCTAAGACTTGCCGAGTGAATGGAAGCCAGAGCTGCCCGCGCGAGCAAGGACCCCCGCTGCAGCAGCGGACCACGTTCGCAGGCCCCACTTGCTGACTGGTGCTCTTGCTAGCCCGGAGTCCTACGCGGGCTCACCTGCCAACTCCAGTTGCCGCTGGTAGAGCTGGCTGTACAGTCCGTCACGGGCTAGCAGGTCGTGGTGACTGCCCACTTCGCGGATTCGTCCCTGCTCTAGGGCTATGATCTTGTCCGCGTCGCGGACTGTGCTCAAACGGTGCGCGATGACCAGGGCGGTGCGGCCCTCGAGCACCGAATCCAGGGCTTTCTGGATCAGGTACTCCGCCTCCGCATCCACGGATGACGTTGCCTCATCGAGGATCAGGATGCGGGGATCAGCGAGGATGGCGCGGGCCAGCGCCAGACGCTGCTTCTGACCACCGCTGAGCCTCACCCCGCGCTCGCCGATACGCGTATCGTACCCCTCAGGCAGTTCCTGGATAAAGCCGTGCGCATGCGCCGCCTCCGCCGCGGCAACCATCTCCTCCTCGCTCGCGTCCCGTTTCCCGTAGCGCAGGTTGTCTCGCACCCTCGTGTTGAAGAGGAAGGTATCTTGGAGAACGAGGGAGATGTGCTGCCGAAGGCTCTGGACTTGCACGTCGCGCAGGTCATGACCGTCGATGAGCACCCGGCCCCGCTGTGGGTCGTAGAAGCGGCACAGGAGGTTAGCGATGCTCGTCTTCCCGGCGCCGCTAGGGCCGACCAGAGCCACCATCTCCCCAGGCTTCATGGTGAAGCTCACGTCCTTGAGCACCTTATCGCCCTCGCCATACCGGAAGTGGACATGGTCAAAGACCACGTGCCCCTCCACCTCCCTGAGGCGCTCGGCGTCGGGGGCGTCTTGGATGTCCGACTTGGTGTCGAGCAGCTCGAAGATGCGCTCGCCGGCAGCGATCGCTTGCTGAAAGGTATTGTCCACCTCTGTCAGTCGGCGAAGCGGCTCGTAAAACGAGACAATGTAGGAGAGGAAAGCTACCAGTGTCCCCAGAGTGAGCTCCTGATTGACCACCATTCGGGCGCCAAAGCCCAGGACCAGGGCCCCGCCAACCGCGGAGATGAAGTGAAGAGCGGGAAAGAAGACAGACCAGGTGCGGATAGCCTCCACGCGCTCCTCCAGGTAATCCTGGCTGACCTGACGGAAGTGGCGCAGCTCCTCTTCCTCTCGATCGAACGCCTGCACGACCCGGATGCCGGCCAGCTTGTCTTGAAGGGTCGCGTTAATGTCGCCCAGGCGATCGCGCACGCGGCGGTAGATGGGGCGCGCGCGGTGATTGAAGACCCAGAGGCCACCCGCCATCAGGGGCAGGGGGACCAGCATGACCAAGGCAAGGCGCCAGTTGAGGACGAGCAGAACGGCCGACGCGCCCAGCAGTCGCAGCAAGTCGACCACAGTGAGGGCCACGCCGTGCGTCACGAAATTCTCCAGGGCGTTGACGTCGTTGGTCACCCGGGACATGAGCTCCCCCGTGGAGGTGTCCTCGTAGAAGGCGAGGGAGAGCTGCTGCAGGTGTTCGTAGATGTGGACCCGCAGATCGAAGATGAAGCGCTCTCCCACCGTGTGTCGAACGTACATGTCCCCGAAGTTCACAGCCTGCATCAGGGCATGGATCCCGATCAGCACGCCAATCATGAGGGGAAGGGAAGAGAGATCCCCCTCCCCGATCACCACGTCGACGATGCGTCTCTGCATCAGCGGTGGAAGCAAGTTCAGGCCGGTGCGCAGTAGCAGCAACAAGCTGACTCCGAGCAGCACCTTCCAATACGGGCGCACGTAGCTCAAAAGGCGCCTAAGCACGTTCAAATTTCCCTGTCTCCTTCAATCAAATCGATGATGTCGTGGTCTCAGTCGGACCCATCCGGCCGAACCTGCATCTCCGCGTGCCGGCCCGGCGGTTACTCAGCCCCCCCAAGCATGGCTCCAGGCTTGATTATAGCCCGCGTGCAGTACGCGAGCAAGCAGATGGAACCGTGTCGTGCCAGCAACAGCGGGATTGAAGGTGCGGAGCCGACGCGCTGAGCCATCTCGTCGAGATGGGATGCTTCTGTGGAGGTGCTGAAGTGACGCCCTCATGCCTGTCCGCGCTCCCGACACGCGCCAGTTCGATTGGCGACTGCGCAGCACGCAACCCATTCGCCGATCAGATTCGACCCCGGTCAGGTCCGCCAGGCGCTCGGTTCCCTACCTCCGCGGCTCGAGGATTGGTGACGCCGCTAGAACAGGTGAAAGGCGGCGATGATAGGGGCAAACAGCGATGCAACGAGTGACATCACCGTGATCAGCGTGTTAAGGGACGGCCCCGCGGTATCCTTGAAAGGGTCACCAACGGTGTCGCCGACGACTCCAGCCCTGTGTGCATCCGAGCCGGGTCCGCCGAAATGACCAGCCTCAATGTACTTCTTGGCATTATCCCACAGACCGCCGGCATTGGACATGAACAGGGCGAAGATCACCCCGGTGAAGATGCTCCCACCAAGAAAGCCCCCCAGTGCTTCGGGACCCAGGACGAAGCCCACCAGAAGAGGGACGACCACGGCGATGAAGGAGGGCCAGACCAGGGAGGACAGAGCGCCGCGGGAGGCCAGCGCCACGCACGTCGCGTAGTCGGGGGACTCAGTGCCCGCCAGAATGCCCGGGCGCTCATTGAACTGGCGCCGCACTTCTTCGATCATCTCAAATGCGTTCTCGGTTACCGAAAGCATGGTCATCGCGCTGAAGAGCGGCGGCGTGACGGCTCCCAGCAGCACGCCGGCCACCACAACGGGGTTTCTAAGGCTGATCGTGAGTGTGATGCCCCGCGCGCCCACCACCTCCGCGTAGGCAGCGAAGAGTGCGAGCACGGTGAGAGCGGCCGCACTGATGGCGAAGCCTTTCGTGATCGCTTTCGCCGTGTTGCCCGCTGCGTCTAGGACGTCGGTGACGTCGATCACCTCCTGGGACATGCCGGCCATCTCGGCAATGCCCCGGGCGTTGTCGACGATCGGTCCGTAGGCGTCTGCGGAGACGATCATGCCGCTGATGGAGAGCATCCCCACGGCGCTGATTCCCACGCCGTAGATGCCGCTGATCCCAGACAGCTCCGTGAGGTAGAACGAGAGGAGCGTGGCAATAACGATGCCGATGATGGAAGGGACAATGCTGACCAGCCCGTAGCTAAACCCGGTGATGATGTTGATCGCTGCGCCAGAATCGGAGACGCGAGCAGTCTCCAGCACGGGCCGAAAACGCGCTGAGGTGTAATAATCGGATGTGAAGCCGATCAGCACACCGGTGACCAATCCGGCCAGCGTCGCCCAGAGGAGCCCTAAGTTGTACCCGCCCAGCAGCACCAGTGCAGCAGCCAGTGCGGCAAAGATCCCGGTGGTGATCACCGTTCCGCTGTTGAGGGCGCGGCCAGGCCGGCCTCCTCTGTCCACGCGTACAAACCGGATGCCGATCAGCGAGGCTACGACGCCTAGTGTGCAGAGCATGAGTGGGAAGAGAATGTGCCGCAGCTGTCCTTCAGGATCCGCTGCGAAGAGGGAGCTCCCCAGCAGCATGGCCGCCACCGTGCTCGCCACGTAACTATCGAAGACGTCCGCACCCATGCCGGCCACGTCCCCGACGTTATCACCTACGTTATCCGCCACCACGGCCGGGTTCCGTGGATCATCCTCGGGAATGCCGATCTCCACTTTGCCCACCAAGTCGGCTGCGATGTCGGCCGTCTTGGTGTAAATACCACCTCCCGCCTTGGCGAGGAGCGCTAATGCTGAGGCTCCGAAGCTGAATCCCAAGATGATCTCTGGGTCTCCTGTGAGGAGATAGATGACGCTCATCCCCACGATCGCCAACCCAACCATGGCCAGGCCCATCACGGATCCGGCGTAGAAGGCGACCTTGAAGGCCCCGCTCAGGCTGCGCTGAGCAGCCGTAGCGCTTCGCACATTCGCCTCTACGGCGACGCTCATGCCCAGATAGCCGGCAACGGCAGAGCACAGCGCGCCCGCGAAGAAGGAAGCTGCCATGGCAACGCCACGACCGGGCACGATGCGGGCAGCCCCCGTTCCCAGCTGTTCGATGTCGAAGGCAAAGACAATGGCAATAATGAGACCCATGGCCAGCGCCACCAACGTCAGGGCGAGATAGAGCCTGCGCAGATACGTCTGGGCACCCTCGCGGATCCAGCCGGCGACTTCCTGAGCCTTTTCAGACCCCGGATCCTGCCGGAGGACCCAGCGGTACAGCCATACGGCGACGGCCACCGAGATGATGCCGGCGAGCAAGGCGACAGCGGCCCAGTAGTGAACTCCCAGTGTCATGATCTCTCCTAGTTGTCGTCTGCTATGAGGTGTCCGTCACCGGTCTACACGGACCAGGCCGAACGCCACCAGCGGTAATGATCGGCGCGAAGCTGCTCCTCCGAGGGGAAGGGGAAGAACCGTGTGCCGCTGTCGTTTCCGAGGAAGATACCGCTCTTAATAGTCCGATACGAGAAGGTGGCTGACGCGGTCCGGTTGACCATCTTCGCATCGACCGTCTTCGTGCCCAGCTGCATCAGGCAATGACGCAAGTGCTCGATCCGCCCGTATGGCAGGTCGCCGACGTCGCCGTGTATGGGATCCTCCGCCAGCTCGCCCAGGCGCAGCTCCGCGAAGCTAATCGCAGGGAGGCGGATGAGGATGCTTGGATTCTTGACGATCAGCTCGTAGAACGGCTCCGGGCTCAGCGAGCTGACGACGAGCGGATGGACGGGAGCAATCTCCTGGTAGAGATGAAGGCCGCTGTCCCCCTCGGGCAGCGCGGTGGCTGCGTTCAGTTCCAGGACCCGTCCGTCAGCGGTGACCAAGTAGAGGTCGCCCAGGGCGTCCAGCGTCACGTGCTCAAGCACCCGATAGACGGAGATATAGATCGAGGCTTTGGGGCTGCCGTCCTCGTGAGGGATGCAGCGCCCATATCCCTCCTCGATCCGGAAGTAGTCGTGGCGGAAACTCGGATCCACTTCCAGGAAGATGGCTTGGCCGTGAGCCTTCTTGGCTGTCCCCACGGCGTAGTAGACGCCGAACTCCTCTGGTGTGAGCATCGAGGCGATGAGCGCTTCTGGAATGAGTGACAAGTAAAGATGGATCTCTCTGGACATGGCCTCCTCCTACTCTACGGCCGGGTCGCGCGCCCTGCTGGGCTGCAGTCAGGCAACGGAGGGCGCAAGCCCCGACGATAGTATGGTCGTGTTCCCTCGGCGTTCCCATCCGTGGTCACGGACTCTGGCTCAGTTCTCTATTCGCCGCCTATCGCTGCCTCTCTCCGCGCGTAGTGCCCTCTGCCTGTCAGAGCACTAAGATGACACCGAGCACGATTTCGACTCCCAGGCTGATGAGGTTCGATGATTCGGACAAGGATCCATCGATTACCATGGAGATCAGTCGCGCGGCGCCGATGGTCAGATAGATCATGCCCAGCATGCGGTACGTGGCGAGGGAGCCGGCTATCAGCGGATAGGCGCCCGCGGCGATGAAGAGCCCGCCGAAGATGGAGCGGATCTCGGTGACTCCGCGGGGGCCGGTGGTCTGCAGGCCGGTGAAACCGGGTACGACGGAGGGGCGTATTGCCGCCAGGAGACCGGTCGCGACCGTCACCAAAGCGCCAATCACCCTGAGAATCTGTAGAATCATGGGTGTTATCCCCCTTTCAAGAGCTATTAGTCCAGCCAGTTCGAGAGTTGCACCTTGTTCATCTGACGTAGTCCAGATAGGGCTGTTGGAGATCGATCATCGTCTCCAAGAGGTCTACAGCTCGCGCAACGCTGTCGACAACCGGATCCACCAACAGCGCCTGCAATGCCACCTCGCGCGAGCCCGTTAGCGCTGCCTCCACGCTGAGGTCCTGGACCGCAGCCTGGATCCTCATCAGCGCAGCGATGCCCTTGGGCAGCGAGCCGAGCCGCATACCGTGAATGCCCTCCGCGTCCACAACTGCGGGGACCTCAACGACTAGGTCTGCTGGCAGGTTATCTATGAGGCCTTCATTGGGGAGGTTCACCGCCATCTCGACATGGCCGGAGTCAGTGAGCAAGCCTTCCATAATAGGCACCGTACCCCAATGCTCCTCATCCAGCAGACTCTCCAGCTCCGACGCGGTTGCTTTCCCCAGGGACCAAGATTTGTACCAGCGATAGAAGTCGAGGATGCTCTTGTGATCCACGACGTCATACGCCCAGTGCACGTACTCGCCGAAGTGGCTGTCCTCAGTGATAGGTAGGTAGCCAAACCGCTCAAGAACCACTTGGAAGAGGGCGCGATCCGGCCATAGCTTCCCCGCTGGTCGCTCCGGCAATTGCCCGGAGAACCCCTCACGCACAAGCTGCGTCAGCGGCGGCAGGCTTTCGAAGTACTCCGGCGCCCGTCGGCGCACGTCGGGGTAGGCGTCTTCGCCCGTTCCCTTGTAACGCACATCGAGCAGCACACTGAAGTGATTGAGGCCTCCTGCCGTGAACGAGAGGTCCGAGACCGGCGTGTTGAGAATACGTGGTAGGTGAACGGGCAAGGACCCTACCTCGTGACATAAGCCAACGAAGCGCAGGTCGGGATGGGCCCGGTGCACGGCCAAGCACACCCGGCTCATCGGGTTGCTTAAGTTGATGACAGTCGCTTCTGGGCAGAGGCTGGAGATGTCGCTGCATATCTCCACGATGGGTGGTATGATCCGCAGGGAATGGAAGAGACCCCCCGGCCCGCCGTTCTCCCCGAAGACTTGCCGGAACCCGTATTGAAGGGGAATCTTCCAGTCCTGCTCCCAGAGCTTGAACCGGTCGCCGACCTCAATAGCTATCACGACGAACGTGGCGTTTTCGAGCGCCTCTCGCCGCGAAGTGGTTGCTACGAGCCCGTACGGCAGATCATGGTCTTCCAGGTACTGCCTGGCAATGCTTTCTACTCTCCGGAGGGCATCAGGATTGATGTCATGGAGTACAATCGTACTGCCCTCAAGTGCTTCGCTATGGAGAATTTCCCCCAGCGTGCGGAGTCCGAACGTGGCGCTGCCAGCGCCGATGAGGACAATCCTTGCTGTCATTCCGCGTCCTTTGTCTTAGTCACCGCTTTGTTGCGCCGAACGCTATCCCCGCCAGCGTATGGTCCAAGGGGCCATAGCCCAGATCCGCTCGCGTCCCAGGTCTCTAAAGACCTCCGTGAGGCTGTTCCATCCTCCCGGACTCTCGGCGGGGAAGGGTTGGGGAAGGATATCCTGCCGGGGCGGCGTGATCGGAATCACGGTGGTCTCCTTGTCCGGGTCGAGATCGGCCAGAGCCTTCGCCGCCGTCAGCGCCGTCTCAAAGCTGCCCAGCTCGTCCACCAGGCCGATAGCTTTCGCCTGCTCGCCTGTCCAGACGCGACCGCGGGCGACGGATTCGACTTCATCCTCCGTCATGTCCCGACCCCGGGCGACGATCTGCTTGAACCGCGCGTACGTCTCCCCTAGTTCACGACGCACCTGCTCCCGTTGCTCCTCGTCGAATGGCCTAAGCTCGCTGTAGAGATCTGCTCTGGCCCCGCGCTGAAGCTCCTCTCGTCCTACCTTCAGCCGCTCGTACAACTCGTCGACCACGAACTTGCCGCCCCAGATGCCGATGGACCCCGTCAGAGTGGACGGGCGGGCCACGATGTGATTCGCTGGCGCCGAGACGTAATATCCACCCGAGGCGGCCCGTTCGCCCATCAGCACCACCACTGGCTTCTGCTCCCTGAGGCGTCGCACTTGTCGCCAGATCAGGTCGGAGGCCAAGGAGGAACCGCCGGGCGAGTCTACGTGAAGGATCACTGCAGCGATATGTGTGTCGGCCTCAGCTTGGCGCAGGGCTGCCACGAGGGTCTCCGCGCCGGCTTGGGCCTCAAGCGGCAGCGGCAGCGGGACCGGCATCCGACGGCTCTTGCCGGGAACGATCATTCCCTGCAGGGAGATCACCCCAATCCGCTGTTTCGTGGTCCAGGAGGGTGGCTCCTTCAGCCAGCGAGCTGCTCGGTCCCAAGTCATCACAGGGGTGTGCGAAGTTGTGGTCTTGGAGCTCTTCGACTTGGGAGTGGATGGCTTCACCACGGACGCGAGATGAGCGGGCAATTCGTCCTCGTACAGGATGGCATCAATGAGGCCTGATTCCAGGGCCGGATTGGGCATCATGGGCATCGAGTCGACGAGCCGCCGGGCGTCATCTACGGGCATGCCCCTTCCCTCGGCGATGGCCGTGATGAGGGTATCAAAGACGGAGTCGAGGATCGCCTCCAGCATCTCGCGGTGCGGCTCCGTCATGGAGCTGCGACGGAACATGTTGGGTGTCACTTTGTACTCGGCGATCGACTCCAGATCGGCCTCGATGCCGACCAGACCCATCGTGTCCTTGAGGAACAGCGCCTCGCTGCGCAGGCCCAGCACGTGGAGGCGCCCCGACGGGGCCAGAACGATCTCCGCACAGGCAGATGCTAGGTAGTAATCCCATGTGTCGGCAGCGGAGAGCCAGGCCACGGTGTGTTTTCCCCTCTGGCCCAGTTCCAGCATCAACTCCCGCAGCGTGTACAGGGTTGCACTCCCAGCCTGGAGGCCCTGGATGCGAAAAACCACGCCCTTCACGCGCTGGTCGTTTCCCAGCAGCTCGATCCTCTGCTCCATCTCTTCTAGGCTCACCTCAGAGGGAAGCATAGGCAGCATGCTGAGCGGGAACGGAAGCCGGGCCCGGCGCGGTGTACGCTCTGGGAAGCAGCCTTCCAGCGGGACGACGACGAAGTCAAGTCCCCCTCGCCGGAGCGAGCGCACCGTGTTGCGGAGGGATAGGATGGCGTTGCGTGGGAGATCCAGCGGGTGCATCAGCGCCCCCTTTCTTCCTGGAGCAGATTCATCAGGCCATCGGGACAGAGAGGTAGCTCTCCGCCGTCCAGTCTTCCCATAGACATCCAAGTTGCCTTGAGGGCACCGTGATCATCCTCCAAGACGAATGCCTCCTGGTCGTAAAGATGAGGTGATGCCAGGTCTGCCTGCTAGACCATCACGATCTCGTGACCTGGCTGCCCTTTGTAGGTAAACAAGCTCTCTACCAAGCCCCGGTACTGCACGTTGATCAGCTCGACACCAAGCTCCTCGCGGAACTCACGGCGCAGAGCCTCATCGCCCTGCTCACCGAATTCGCTCTCTCCGCCAAGTGGTCGAGAGAAGGTCTCGTGCGCGGCTGGGTCATGCTCCCCAAACACGAGCAGCTCGTCACCTCGCCAAACCATGCCAAGGGCCAGTGGGCGAATCCGCGATACGGCTCCCCTCGGCTCTGTCAACCTAGTCTCAATCCGGGGACTATGTCTAGGTCAAGGCCGGATCGCGCGTGACGCCCTATGTCATCCGCCACGAGATGCTGGTGGGCACAAGCGCCCACCATGGCAGCGTTGTCGGTGCATAGGAACACAGGCGGGTAATAGACGGGAATCGCAACCCGTCGCACCGTCGCGGCCCGAAGACTCTGATTGGCAGTCACGCCACCGGACAGCAGGACCGCTGTCACATCGAACGCCTCAGCAGCCTGCGCCGCCTTGGTCGACAGCACATCGACCACCGCGGCTTGGAAGCTGGCAGCCAGGTCAGCCAGGAGCCGACCGCGCGGCCGATCGCTGTACGTCTGTACCTGGCGCAGCACGGCCGTCTTGAGCCCACTGAAGCTGAAGTCCCAGGTGTGGGCGGCTGAGCCCTCCGGGGACGTGGAGTGGGCGTCGTCCAGCCACGCCCGGGGAAAGTCGAAGGCATCCGGGCTGCCGTTTTCAGCGACACGCTCGATCTCCGGCCCGCCTGGATAGGGTAGGCCCAGCAGCCGACCGACCTTGTCGAAGGCCTCACCTGCCGCGTCGTCCAACGTGCTGCCCAGATGCTCATAGTTGCCGTGCGCGTGCACCAGGGTCAGTTCCGTATGGCCTCCGGAAACCAAGAGCGACAGGAGGGGGAAGTCGAGCTCGCCCCGCGCCGCCCCTTCGCCCTCCACGTCCAGCCAATGGGCATACACGTGAGCCTCCAGGTGGTTGATCCCGATCAGCGGGAGGTCACGGCCCAGCGCCAGCCCCTTAGCAACGTTGACCCCCACCATGAGGGAGCCCGCCAAGCCTGGCCCATAGGTGACGGCTATCGCATCCAGATCGTTGAAGCTGACGTGCGCCTCCTCCATGGCCCGCTCGATGACGGGAACAATGGCCTCCACATGGGCGCGGGAGGCCATCTCGGGGAACACGCCGCCATACTCAGCGTGCAGCTCAACCTGGGACGCGACAATGTTGGACAGAATGCGCTGTCCATTCTCGATCACCGCAGCGGCTGTTTCGTCGCACGACGTCTCGATCGCCAAGATTCGGGTCATGGGGTCCTTGGTTTGACTGGCAGCCCTGACGCGGAGCTGGGTCCGGCATCTTGGGCTAGAATTCGATGACCAGCTCCTTCGGGAAATCCGTCAGATTATGCACGGCGCCCTCTCCGTCGATCCAGATCACGTCCTCGATCCGCATGCCGAAGCCCAGATCGGGGTAGTACAGCCCTGGCTCGCAGGTAAACACATGTCCGGGCAGCAGCACATCCGTGTTGGTGGGATCGTCGCTGAAGCGTGGCTCCTCGTGCACGGCCAACCCGAGGCCGTGCCCGACACTGTGGATGTAGCCCCTCTCTGTCTTGGAGTCGGCGGCGATGGTCGGGTGCCCCCGGTCCTCAAAGAACTCACACGTCATCTGTTGGTAGTGCCTTGTTTCTACACCTACCTCGTACGCATCAAGTACCGCCTCCATGCACTGCGACACATCCTGATACGCGTCCTTCACTTGGGGTGGCGCGTAACCGAGGCAGAATGTCCGCGTCATATCGAAGAAGTAGCCACCACCAGCTTCCCTTGGGAAGATATCAAACACGATAGTCTTGCCCAGGGCCATCACATCCTCCGGTCGTCCCTTGCTGTGCGGCACGCCAGCGTCCCGACCTATGGAGAAGATGAATCCCTCTGGATCATCAAGATGCTCCTCGGCGATGTAGCGGCTGATCTCGTCGTGAACCCGACCGACCGTGAGGGGGGTGGCGTCGACTTGCAGCAGCACGTCGTCGCCCACATCGTGGGACCGTAGGAAGGCAATGGTACGCTCCACCACCCTGCACGTGGCGCGCCCTATGTCCCGTAGGCGTTCGGCCTCGTTCGCGTCCTTTGTAGCGCGCGCCTCGTCAACAAGCGTAGTTCCGAAGTCCGCATAGATGGTTATCTCGTCGAGCTGGACGTTGAAGGTATTAAGTAACAACCAGGCTTGTCCTTGGTCGGCCTTGCCGTGGAAACCCACCTGACCGGTCACGGCGAGGTCAGCAAAGATGCGGCGGTACAACTCGACTGTCGCCGCTAAGCGATCACCCTTCTCGCGGAGGATACGTGTGAAATCATATTTGTTTAAGCCGATCACCGTCAGCCCGCTGACCGCAGCCTCGTCCCTCTCCATAGGCGAACAGAACAGAATCGGCTCCTCTTCCCGCTTCTGAATGAAAATCCCCTGGGTCAGGCGTGCGCCGTTGGTTGCGTACGCCATGGCTGGGTTGTCTCTGGTGGGTCCCGTTATGACCAGGGCGTCCAGTCCGCGCTCTTCCATCAAACGATTGATGTCTGTCTTCATGCAATGGGCTCCTTTCCTGTCCCTCGTACGCTGTGGGCCTAATTCGCCGGTCACCACCAACCTGACGGCGGCCGCCAGGTCTCTTCTATTGCTATGCTTCGCTACTTGTAGCGTTGGTAGCGCTTGAAGATCTGCCCCACGCTGCGTCCCTCGTGGACGCGCTGGATGACCTCGCCCAGTAGATTGGCCACAGACAGAATCGTGAGGTTCGGCAGTTGCTTCTCAGCGGGCAAGGCAATGGAGTTCGTCGTCACAATCTCTCTGACCGGCAGCTGCCGGAATCGCTCCACCGCCGGCGGAGAGAACAGGGCGTGGGCGAAGCACAAGTAGATGTCCCGAGCGCCGTGCTCCTGGACGATGTTGACGGCGTTGACCATCGTTCCGCCGGTGTCGACCTCGTCATCGACGATGATGACGTCGTGGTCCTGTACCTCGCCGACCAGCGTCAGCGCTTCAGTGTCAACGCTCACCCGGCGCTTCTCAACCAATGCCAGCGGCATCTCCAGCTCGGCAGCCAGATTGCGCGCCTTCTTCGCGAAGCCTAGATCCGCAGCAACGACCACGGCGTTCTGCAGATCCTTCTCGCGAAAGTGGTCAGAGAGAATGGAGAAGCAAGTTAGGGCATCGCCCGGTATGCTGAAGAATCCCTGGATCTGATCGGCGTGTAGATCGAGGGTCATGTACCGGTCGGCCCCGGCCACGCCGATGATGTCGGCCATCAGGCGGGCGGTAATGGGTACCCGGGGTTGATCCTTCTTGTCGGAACGTGCGTAAGCGAAATAGGGGATCACGGCCGTGACGCGGTCTGGAGAGGCCCGCTTCAGTGCATCCAGGAAGATGAGCAGCTCCAGGATGTTGTGACTCACCGGCGGCGCCATGGTCTGCACCAGAAAGACGTCCTGACCGCGGATGCTCTCACGCAGTCGTATGAAGATGTTCTCGTTGGGAAACTGGATGACTTCGCGAGGCGAAAGAGGCACACCTAGATACTGGCTGATCTCGCGGGCAAGCAGCGGTGAACCTGTGCCCCCGAAGAGTTTAACGGTCCCGTGCGTGCCACCCCGATGTTCAGTCATGGCTCTCGAACTCCGAGTCCAAGATGCCCATCACAAACGTGTCCAGGTATCCTCCCCCGCGGAACACGCTTTCGCGGAGTGTTCCCTCCTTCCTAAAGCCAGCCTTCTCATAGCAGCGGATACCGCGGGCGTTGTCGGCATGCACCCGTAAGAAGACCCGGTGCAGGTTCAAATCAGCGAAAGCCAGGCCGAGCATCGTGCGAATGGAGTCACATCCGTAGCCCTTACTCCAGTAGTCTCGATTGCCGATTGTGATGCCCAGCTCTGCCTTGCGGTCCTTCCAACTGATGTCAAACAGGCTGATATTCCCAATATGCACGCCGTCGTGTGTTTCGATTGCGAGCATGACCACCTCGCGCTCGCTGAGGCGTTCCTGGAGATCATCAAACCACCGTTCTTCTTGCGCCAGCGAAAGGGGCAGCACCATGTCCATATATTCACGCACTGCGGGATCGCTGAACCATTCGACCCAGCGCGGTAAGTCGTCCTTCTCAACGGGACGCAGTCGCACTTTTTCTCCTACGATCAAGGGCTTCCTCCCAGTGCCGATAGGCGCTCAGGTACTGTTGTGCATCCTTCGCAGTTCAGAGCTGCCGGTTGTGCTCACCAATAGGTTGCTCTGCCAAACGATCAGCCCAACCTATCGCATAGCTCCTTGGCCGCCGTGTACACCTCCGTCTCTCGGGCTGCAATACGCTCGATCCAAGCCCTTATCTGTTCTTCTCCCACTTGGGAACGCACCCGATCGAGCAGCTGACGTTGAAGGACGTTGAGTAGCTCGGCCTCAACGCGCATCCGTTCTCGCTTGGCAAGAAGTCCGGTGGTACACAGATACAGGCGGTGGTTCTCGATGGCTTCTTGGAGCTCGGGTATGCCGGATCCATCGAGGGCGATGGTCTTGAGAATAGGCGGTTGCCACCCGTCTCGATCCTGCGAGGCGTTGTGTCGGAGGGCCATCTCCAGTGCGCGGGCCGTTCCGGCGGCCCCCGGTCGATCCGCCTTGTTGACCACCAAGATATCGGCGATTTCCATCAGACCAGCCTTCAGCGCCTGGACCTCATCTCCCAGTCCCGGTGCTTCCAAGACCACGGTCGTATGGGCCGTGCGGGCAATATCGACCTCCGATTGCCCAGCGCCCACGGTCTCGATCAGGACGATGTCGAAACCAGCGGCATCGAGCACCTTGACAACGTCGTTGGTTGCCTGGGCCAGGCCGCCCAGGTTGCCCCGGGTGGCCATGCTCCGGATGAAGACACCGGGATCTCCTGCTAAGTCCCGCATTCGCACTCGGTCTCCCAGCAGCGCCCCGCCGGTGAAGGGGCTGGTGGGGTCCACTGCGACGATTCCGACCGTGGAGTTCTGCGACCGCAGGTGCTTGGCCAGTACATTGACCAGGGTGCTCTTGCCCGATCCGGGCGGCCCGGTAACGCCTACCAGATGTGCTCGTCCAGTGTGCTGATAGAGCGCGGCGAGGGCATCCCGGGAGGCGGGATGCTCATCCTCGATCAGGGAGATGAGTCGTGCCAGGGCGAACCGGTCGCCATCTAGAGCCTGGGCTACTAGGTCCACGCTAGGCCTCAGATAGCTGCTCGCGGATGAAGCGGCAGATGGTCTGGGTGTTGGATCCGGGACCGAAGATGCCAGCGACCCCCAACTCCTTGAGGGCCTGGCGGTCCTCGTCTGGGATGATGCCTCCGACGAAGATCTTGACGTGATCAAGTCCCAATTCTTGTAGCCCTTCGAGCACGCGGGGGACCAATGTCATGTGTGCCCCGGAGAGAATGCTCAGTCCCACGGCGTCAACATCCTCCTGTAGAGCGGCTTCCACGATCATCTCGGGCGTCTGCCGCAGCCCAGTATAGATAACCTCCATGCCCGCGTCCCGCAGCGCACGGGCGATAACCTTGGCACCACGATCATGGCCGTCGAGGCCGGGCTTGGCGATCAAGACGCGTCGCTGTTCTGTCATCAGGCTCCTCTCCTATCTTTGTGCCTCCCGTAGCTGCGATTATACAATAGATCATGTGAGTTGGAAAGAGTTCACGCGATCTGAGGCGGGATGAGGCAGCCAGGATGTGGGTCTGCTGGGTGCTGGCCCGACGTGTGATGGCGACTTGACACCCTGCAGAGGCCTGGTATAATCTCGCGCTGGCTGGGAGGAGTGTGCAAAGAGATCTCCAATCAGCTGAGGAAGCCCTTGACAAGTGGGTTCGAGTGTGTTACAATCTCGGACCCGAGTGGGGGAGTGCAAGAAGCTCCCGGAAGTCTTGGGGAGTTCCTTGACAAAAGAGGCCGAATGTGTTATACTCACGGTTCGCGCTGAGTAGTAGGTTCAGCGGGCACTGAGCTTGACAGAGTAGATTGAGTGTGTTATAATTCGGCTGAGTGTGAGAAGGACCTTAACAACTGAATAGTGATAGGAAGGTGAAAGCGGAATTTGGGTCAACGACAATGATTACCAACCGCAACAGTACGTTGTGGTTAAGTAAACTACGGAGAGTTTGATCGTGGCTCAGGATGAACGCTGGCGGCGTGCCTAACACATGCAA
>CAZGSX010000003.1:0-71336 GCA_964528475.1 uncultured Anaerolineales bacterium | reverse complement strand
ACCCCTGATCCTCGACGATATCGTGAAGTAGCCCGGCGATGGCCACCTCGGTCGAAAAGCCGTGGCGCAGCAAGATCACGGAGACGTGGACAGGGTGGATGATATAGGGCAGGTCGCTCCCCTTACGCATCTGGTGGCGATGTGTGACCACTGCAAGTCGTAATGCTTCCTCGTACTTGCGGGAGTATCCTTGGTCTTCTTGCACCATCGGCTCCGTTTCAGTGTAAGCAGCTCCCAATCCCGCCATCCGTGCCCGCTTGGGAAGATGATGGCGTTACGTCCCCAATATCCGCTGGCTGGAGTCAGTGAGTTGGGCCATCCATCCTGTTGTATCTTCTCTCGGAGGCGGACCTAAGGCGGACCGAGGGAAGACCGAAGGCGGACACTGAGCCCGGAATGTCGCTCCCTCACCTTGTCGTTCTTCACCGCCATCCAGATTGCCCTGCGCGTGCCGACAAGCACCACCAGTTCCCTGGCCCTAGTGACCGCGGTGTATAGCAGGTTACGCTGCAGCAGCAAGTAGTGCTGTGTGAGGATAGGCATCGCGACAGCCGTGTATTCGCTGCCCTGGCTCTTGTGCACCGAGATGGCGAACGCATGCGCCAATTCATCCACCTCCGCCCAGTCGTATCTCACCCGGCGGCCGTCCCCCGCGCCGTCTTCAAAGCCTACTGTGAGGGTTTGCTCCTCCGCGTCGATGCCCGTCACCCGCCCGATGTCTCCGTTGAAGATGTCCTTATCGTAGTTGTTGCGGGTCTGCATCACCTTATCGCCGACCCGGTAAATGCGCCCTCCCAGGCGCCTCTCCGGCTTGCCAGGCCCTGCAGGGTTGAGCGCCTTCTGTAGGATCTCGTTCAGATTCGAGACACCGCACGCGCCTCTGTACATCGGAGCCATGACTTGCACGTCGTTCAGCGGGTCCAGTCCAAACTTCCCCGGAATGCGACGCTTCACGATGTCGACCAACAGCTCCGCTGCCTCCACGGGATCTTCCTTGGAGAAGAAGAAGAAGTCATCAAACTCATTGACCACGGGGAATGCGCCCCGATTGATGCGGTGGGCGTTGACCACAATACCGCTGTTGGCCGCCTGACGGAAGATCTCCGTCAATCTCACCACGGCCACGCGGTCTGACGCGATGATGTCACGCAACACGTCGCCTGCGCCCACGGAGGGAAGCTGGTCCACGTCACCGACAAAGAGGATGTGCGCCACCGACTTCACGGCCTTCAGCAGGCGGTTGGTTAGAAGCAAGTCGAGCATGGAGGCCTCGTCGACGACGAGGCAGTCGATCGGCAACGGGTTCTCTTCGTCACGCTGGAAACCGTGCTGGGGCGAGTACTCCAAGAGACGATGGATCGTCTTCGCAGGGCGGCCTGTCGCCTCCGACAGACGCTTGGCAGCCCGTCCCGTCGGTGCACACAGCGCATACTTGCGGTCGAAGGCCTCCAGCGCGGCGATCACGGTGCGTACTGTGACCGTCTTTCCTGTCCCCGGCCCCCCGGTAAGGACCGTGACCTTGTGCGTCAGCGCCATCTGGACGGCACGTTCCTGCTCCGAAGAGAGCTCCAGCACCGAGCCCCGCGTGATCTGTGAGAGAAGCGCCTCCCAGCTCACACGGCGGAAGGGTGCCAGAGCCGTTCTGGCATCGTCCAGCAGGTCCCGCAGCCGATTCGTAACGCCCACCTCGCCGTAGTAGAAGGGGGTCAGGTACACGGCTTGCTCTTCTCGCACCTGCGAACTAACGTCCAATCCCTGGTCAGCCGCCACGCTGCTCCCGACGTCAGGATAGTGTAATGTCTCCCTCTCTACGACCTTCTCCGAGTCTAGCGTCTGAATGGCCTCTCGGACGACGTCAGTTTCGACGTCCAGCAGGGGGCATGCCTCTGCCACCAGCTCCTCCTCCGGCACGTACACGTGGCCCTGGTCAGCCAACTGGCTCAACGTGTAGGCCACGCCAGCCTGGACCCGGGACGGGGCGTCATGTGGCATCCCCAGATCCTGGGCCACCTTGTCGGCGGTCTTGAAACCGACGCCCCAGATGTCGCGAGCCATGCGGTAGGGATCCTGCTGCACCACCTCCAGGGCATCGTCGCCATATGTCTTGTAAATCTTGACCGCCAAGTTAGTGGTGATGCCGTGGCTCTGCAGAAACATCATCACCTCGCGGATCCGCTTCTGCTCCTCCCACGCCTCGGCGAGGGCAGCGGCTCGCTTCGGACCCACCCCCAGCGCCTCAGGCAGCCGTTCAGGGGTCTCATCCAGTACCTGAAGCGTCTCTGCCCCGAAGCGCCTGACGATCCGCTTGGCCGTCACTGGCCCCACGCCCTTAATCATGCCGGATCCCAGGTAGGCCTTGAGGCCCTCGACCGTGGCCGGCAGCACCTGCTGGCACCATTCAGCCTTGAACTGGCGTCCATACTGCGGGTGCGTCGACCAGTGTCCCTCCAGGCGGAGGCTCTCCCCGGGCTGTACTTCGGGCAGGTTGCCAACCACAGTGACCAGGTCGGAGTGTCCCTCTACGTGGAGGCGGATGACAGAGTAGCCATTCTCCTCATTGTAGTAGGTGATACGCTCCACTGAGCCCTGAAGTTCATCGCTCATCGCTGAGAAATGGTAACAGAAAGGAAGATCGGGGCAAGCAATGCGGGCGGAGGAGGGCCAGAGAAAGATACGGGGTAGCCGTCCGGCCCCGGACAGTGATCCAGGAGGCGGGCGTCACATGCAAGCTGCCACCAAGTGGCGAGATCTCATCCCCATCATGTGCTCACCTGGTTCACGCTTCCTTGGTCCGATTCTCTCCTAAAGCGTCTGCAATCAGCTCTTGCTTCAGATCCCACAACGACTCCGTCAAGGAGACGTGGTAGACGTGGGGGTTGATGAGCCGCTTGACCCCTGGATCCAAGCGCTCTATGTCGGCCCGGCGTCTGTCGCGGATCTCCTCAATGGTGGGTAGGTCGTAGACTAGTTTTCCGTCGTCTAGGACGTCTACCAGCAGGGGCTCGCTATCGCTAATCTGATCCTGGGTGAGCATCCGGCACACGGTGTGCTCGGTTGGGTGATGAAGCTTCACCACCTCCATCTCCCGTGGACTCTCGCTATCCAGGCTGAGAAGGTCGGCTGTCGCCTTGCCCCGTTCATCGTAGAGGCGCCAGACGTGCTTATGTCCCGGATTGGGTGTCTTAGCGGGCGTTTCCGATATCTTGATCGCCGGCACCCACTCTCCCTGATCCTCCACGGCGACCAGCTTGTAGACGCCGCCCAATGCCGGCTCGCCCCACGATGTGATCAGTCGGGTGCCCACGCCGTAGACCAGACGGTGGATCAGATGATCTGGGTCCACCCCGTATCGGTTCGCCTCTTGCTGAATCTGCGTGATGATCTGCCAGATGTTCAGCTCGTCCAGGTTGCTGGACAGGACAATCGATGTGTCGGGGAACCCCGCGTCGTTCAACATTCGCGCGGCCTGGATACTGAGGTAGGCCAAATCGCCCGAATCGAGGCGGATGCCAATGGGCTCGTGGCCCTGGCGACGCAGGTTCTCAAACACCTTGATCGCATTGGGGATACCGCTCTCGAGTGTGTCGATGGTGTCAACCAGCAGGAGACAATCGTCGGGGTACACATCTGCGTAGGCCTCGAAGGACGCTAGCTCACCTTCGCCCAGCCCCAGGAAAACCTGGACCATGCTGTGGGCGTGGGTCCCTTGCGGGGGATATCCCAAGACCGCGGAGGCTCCCACGTTCGACGTGAAGTCGGCGCCGCCGATGAGAGCTGCCCTCGCGCCCGCGTTGGCACCTCTGTCATGTGCTCGTCGCAGCCCGAACTCCAGCAACAGCTGACCTCGTGTGCTGACGTGGATGCGAGATGCCTTGGTGGCGATCAGGATCTGGTAGTTCAGATGATTGAGCAAGGACGTCTCCAGGATCTGAGCCATGGCCAGCGGTCCTTGCACCACGGTCAAGGGAACGTTGGGATGAATCACCCGCCCCTCGGGGATGGTGCGCATGGATAAGCCCTCAAACGAGCCGTTGGCGCCCAGCCAACTGAGGAAGTCATCCTTGAACAGTCTCTCCCCGGTACGCCCTGTCTGACCGCGAAGGTAGTCAATCTCGCGGTCATCAAACCTTGCCTGCCCCATCCAGTCCAAGAGCCATTCCAGGCCGGCGCAGACGCAATACCCCGCCTTGTGACCGTCATAGGCGGGATAGTCTCGGAAAAAATGGTCAAACTGGACGTGCTTCTCGTGTAGGCCCATCCGATAGTAGAGCTGGGCCATCGTGAGTTGATATTGGTCGGTGAACAGAATGCCCTCTGCCAATGAACGATCTGATTGTTCCATCGTTCTCCGCCTCTGATCGGATCCGCCTCGAAGTAGCTACGTCTGCCTAGCATAGTACACCGTTCGCAGAAGTCAAGAGCACCGACAGCCACCGCGGGACTACCCTGCTACCTGGAGCGACGAAGCGATGATGGCGACCTCTTGGGCGCATAGAGCCCGTAGTTGGACTCCTGCAATTCTGTGGTAAACTGTGACAAGATCGAATGCGATCGGACAGCCGTTAGGCTGTCTCTGGTGCCGTCCACGATAAGGGTGGTTATCCCTGCCCGAGGATTCTGGAGGTCTCAATGAGTATTCGGACAGCCTATCCCGTCGTAATCGTGCTTCTGCTCTGTGCTGTAGGCTGTGCGGCCACAAGTGGTCAGATGGGTGGGCCAGAGAGCGCAGAGGGATTCATTGGTCTCTTCGAGCTGGTCGCCGAAATCATAGCGATAGGCATTGAGACCTTGGGCATTGGGATCATCACGAAGGGTGCCATCACCGCGGCCCTCGCCTTTGTGCAGGATTGGTTTAGCAGCGTCCGAGTCCTCGAGGTCTGCTACGACTACCGGGTCCAGATGGGTCAGGCGATCCTCCTTGGCTTGGAGTTCCTGGTCGCAGCCGATATCATCCGCACTGTTGCTGTCCGTCCCACGTTCACCAGTGTGGGGATCTTGGCTGCCATTGTCGCCATCCGAACATTCCTGAGCTTCACCCTCGAGATAGAGATTGAAGGCCGTCTCCCCTGGAGATCGGACAAGACGTGAGAGTCGTTTCCTGAGTTATCACAGCGACTGCGGTCGTTGTTTTCAGCTCATCGCGCAGGAACTTGGAGACCCGAGCGTCGTCACCAGGGCGGCATGGCCACGTGCTAGGATGCCTCCACGCCTTTCCCTTCCTCGGGGTCCTGCATCAAGGCGTCCATGAGCTTGATAGGGACGCCGCTGGATGCCCGCGGTAGGTGATTAATAGTGATCGGCTGCAATGCCGATAGCTTTACGATCCCTCTTGCGGCGCTTCTTGCTGCTCGTCTTCGAGGAGCACGTCCCGGCGGCGTCCTCCGCCCACAGGTGGCCCTATGATGTCCATCTCTGTCATGACCTCCATCAGGCGGGCGGCACGGGGATAGCCGATGTGAAGCCGTCTCTGCAGCAGCGATGCGGATGCGCTCCCTCGTGTCTTGACCAGAGAGATGGCGCGTTGAAGCATGTCCTCATCAACGTAGTCAGGATCAAGGTGATCCTCATCCGGCAGATCCGACCCCTCCGGCGGCATCATCGGCTGCCACGGGCTGTGCTCATCGGTTTGGCCCACCTCGCGGCGCCAGAAGGCGATGACCCGATCCAGCTCCTCGGGCGAGACATAACAGCCTTGGACACGCTTGGGATATCCCGCATCGGGGGCCAGGAAGAGCATATCGCCGTCGCCCAGGAGAGTCTCCGCCCCCTGCATGTCTAGAATCACGCGGGAGTCAACCTGGCTGGCTGTAGCGAAGGCAATGCGGGCTGGGAAGTTGGCCTTGATCAGGCCTGTCACCACATCGGTGCTGGGACGCTGGGTCGCTACGACCAGATGAATCCCCGTGGCGCGCCCCATCTGGGCGATGCGGCACAGAAGCTGCTCCACGGCCTCCGGTGCTAGCATCATCAAGTCAGCTAGCTCGTCAATCAGCACCACTATGCGCGGCAAGGTAGGCTTGTCTCTTTTGTCCATCCGCCGGTTGAAGTCGTCCAGATGGCGGGCTGATGCGTCCGAGAAGCGCTTGTACCGCTCATCCATCTCCAGGGCCACCCATCGGAGCACCTTGACAACCCGATCCAGATCGACCTCCACGCTACCGTAGAGGTGTGGAAGGCCGCTGAAGCGGACAAGCTCGACCATCTTGGGATCGATCATCACCAGGCGCAGGTCATCGGGCGTGTTGTTGCAGACCAGGCAGGTGGTGATAGACTTGATGCAGACGGACTTGCCGGAGCCTGTCGTCCCGCCGATCAAGAGGTGGGGCATCTTGATGAGGTCGGCAGCGACCGCCTGACCGGCCACGTCGTGGCCGAGGGCGATGGCCAGAGGAGAGTCGAGCCGCTGAAAGGCGTCCGACGCCATGACCTCCCGCACACCGACCACCTGGATGTCCTCGTTCGGGACCTCAATGCCGACAAATGGTCGACCCGGGACCGGGGCCTCCACACGTAGGCGCGGCGTCGCCAAAGCCAGCGCTAGGTCATCAGTGCGCTGGGTGATCTGGCGGACCCGTACCTTCCGGTCTCCAGAACGGGCGCGTTCCACGAATCCCGGCTCCACCCCAAACTGGGTGACTGCTGGGCCCATTCGCACCTCCACCACCTCCACGGGCAGGCCGAACTGGGCCAATGTCTCTCTGATGATCCGGGACTTGTGACGAATCTGCTGATCCGTCAGCGGGGGGCCTTCAGACTCGTCCAGCAAGCTGAGGGGAGGTAGGGTAGCTCTCTCAGGGGTGGCGCCCCGCGTCCGGCTCGGGCGGTCACGTGATCCGCCCTTCGATCTCGATGACGAGGAGGCGTTGGATGGGTGCTTGGATGCACTGTCCGCGGCGCCGGAACCCTCCGGGTTGTTCGAGGGTCCGGCGCCTGTCGAGCGCTCGCGCGCCAGTTGGGCCCTGGCGCGTCGCGCTCGATAGGCGGCGATGCCACCCTGCACCACCCGGATACTCCGTTTCAGCTCATCTAACGTCACGTCAAATACGAGGGCCAGCCCCAGCACTGAGAGGAGCGCTAGGCTGAGAACAGCGATGGGCCAGCCGAGGTACGTTGACAGTAGGATCGACAGCCCCCATCCCACCAATCCGCCCCCCCAATCCCTCTGCGTCCACATCCAGGGATCGTTCCGACCGAGGAGCGCATGCGTCAGGCCCAGCAGGCTGAAGAAGACCAGCTCGGCACCGACAAACGGCCGCCATCGCCAATGAATGTCTCGGTCCAGAAGGTACTGGAGCCACAGCAAGCCTGCGAAGACGATCGATGCGCCCAACGGGTAGGCGCCCCAACCCACGGCACGATGGAGAAGCCTGACCCAAGCGTTGGCCCATTGACCGTCGGTCACACCAAAGACCGCCAGCAAGGTGATGCTGCCCAGGGCGATGACCAGCAAGGCGAGAATTTGCTGCAACAGGGGGCTCAGTACGCCGCCGCGTGGCTGCTGGCTGTTATATCTGTCTCTCATGCTCTTCCGATGCTCTAAGGGGTGTCTCAGCACCCTCGGATAAGGCTGAAGCTGTTGCGGTCGTCGACTGCCGTTCGTCGAGTCTCAGCCCCATGCGCTGTCGGCCGCCGTCTATCGACAGCACGGTCACGGAGACCTGGTCACCGGCTCTCAGCAGATCGCGCGGATCACACGGGTTGCCGGGTTGCAGCTCCGAGACGTGAATGAGCCCCTCGAGTCCCTTCTCTATCTGAACGAAGGCGCCGAAGTCCACCACGTGACTCACCCTGCCCTCCAGCATTTGCCCCACGGCGTACCGCTCTTCGACGGACTCCCACGGGTTAGGCTGCAAGCGCTTGATACTCAACGCCACCCGTTCCCGCTTGGGATCCACGTTCAGAACGTACACGCCCACCATCTCCCCGGGCTCCAACACCTCTCTGGGGTGCCCCACTCTTCCCCAGGAAAGCTCGGAGATGTGCGCCAGCCCCTCAAACCCTCCCAAATCAATGAAGGCACCGAAGGAACACAGACTGGTCACCCGGCCTTGACAGATCTCCCCAGGTTCAAGCTGGTCAAGCAATCCCTCGCCCTCTTGAGAGTCGATCTGCGCTGCGCGCTCCGATAGAACAAAGCGCTCCCTGTCGCGGTCCAATTCGATGATCTGAAGGGGCAACCGGCTGCCAATGTACTCCTCCATGGCCTTCCGGCGCTCTCGCTCGTCGGCCACCGGAGTCAGTTCAAGCAGATGGGAGGCTGGCACGAATCCGGTCAGGCCATTCCAGGCCACGAGCAACCCTCCGCGGTTGCAGCCCACAACCGGCAGCTCCATCGTACGCTCTACAGCCATCAGGTGACGGGCCCGCTCCCAAGGGTCCTCAACGTCGGATGACTCAGCGGTCTGCTCGGGCGCCGTGCCTGATTCAGGCGCACGATTTCTCCACACCTCCGTGGGACTGACCGCGGGCGCAGCGCTCGCGGCTTCTCCATCGCGCAACAGCGCTCGCCAGTATCCCTCGCCTAGTGGTGCTTCGGGAGGGATCCATTCTCCTCTACGCCCCATCACTACCTCCGTGCCGGTCCTTCCTCGCGCCATGCTCCGCCCTGGGCCATGCGTGAGGGCTCTCTGGTGCTTTTCACGAGGCCCGGACGCTGGATGTCCCCCTCGGGACTGGATGAACCGTCAATACCGCTTGCTACGTCTTGGCTCCCTCCGCTTGGTTCTCTAACTCCTCGCGCTCCATCTCCGCGAGCATCTGAGCCGCCGCTTGGATCGCCACGCGCTGCTTCCGGTACAGGTTCGACTCGCTCATCGCCAGGCGTTGCGCCACCTCCCGTACCTTCTGCCCCTGAAGGAACTTCAGGTCCAGGATATTGAACAGGACCCAGGCGGGAGCGGTCATCTTCCGCTCGCCCTCGGGTCGCAGCCGCTCGATGGCCTGGCGAAGCACCGAGCGGAGGCCCTTCATCGGGTTGCCATCTTGCTCGCGGGTTGCCCGTTCCACAATCTGCAGCGACATAAGGGGACTGGTGGTCAGCTTGGGGCCTCCCCAGTAGTGTTTGAGCGCCTCGAATACCCATTCGCGGAACTCACTGGACCCGATTGCCCTGAACCCGGAGAGGGCCTCGTCGCCTGAATAGTGGACCATTCCCCGACGTCGTTGAATGTCCTCAATCTCCGGCATGATTCGTCCCAGGGCGCTGAAGATGCCCTGTTGGAGCTGTCGGTCCTCCAGAGCCGCGGCTGCTTGGGCCAGCAGGTTGTCCACGCCGCGCTTCTCCTCCGGTGTCAGGTTCGGCTCGGGGGCCCGCGCCGCAAGACCAAGCACGCCCAGGATCATAGTTGTGTCGCCGCTTGAGCGAAGCGGGGCAAGCCAGTACCCATTCCATACGAAAAGATCACCATGGCGGACCAGTTGCCGCTGTTCGCCATTCCTCTTTCTTCGGCTTGGCGACTCATCGCCGGCGCGTGTCTCATGGTTCTCCGTCGTGCCCACTCGCTGCAAAGACACACGCCAAGCCTCCAGGGACAGATCCCCGGGCTGGCTGGTCTTCAGGTCTCCACAGGCGACCTCCAGATGGGCCTCGCCGTCGTCCATGACTGCCACAAAAGCTGTGTCAATTCTTAGGAGCTCGCACAGCGCTGTCAGCACACTCTCCAGGAACTGGTGGAGGTCAGTCGAGGTGAGAAGACGATTCGAGAGCCCCTGGATCCATTCGATCTCTGCCCGATCCTGGCGGTAAAGCGCTCGGTCAATCAATGGCTTGGCGACTTCAATGGCGACTTGCAGCAGCAGAATCAAGCCGACGACACCGAACAGCATGAGGCGCCGACTGGGGAGTCCCAGCCACCCTTCCGTCTGGGAGGTCACAATAATGATGATAGCTACTAGCGTGGCCACGAAGGGCCCTCGCAGGAGAAAGTGCACCAGGCGGTGCTTCACCACACGGTCAGGGGTCAGAGCACCAAAGGAAACCACGCTGTAGGACAGAACGACCAGCATCGCCCCCACGGAGATGTTCCCGACGATCAGGACCAGCCAGAGCCCTATTCCCGGTGCAGGGGTGGGCCAACCTGCGAGCAGCAGATACGGGAAGACCCCTGCGGCCGGGGCAGCGAAGGTAGCTGCCAGGTACGACATGCGTCGTCGAGAGGTCGAGGTGAGACAGCGACTCCGCGCGCGCAACACGTTAGCTGCGCCCCAGGCCACCGCCACTGAGAAGTACAGAGTGAACAAGGGGAACAGGGGACCCGGGAGCAGGTGTGGCAGCTGATCTGTGGACAAGCTGCCTTGTACCACCAGGTCTCCAAAGGCTGCGCCTCCCAGCAAGAGACCGCTCAGCACATAGCTCACATAGACGGCGACTGTCTGCAGCCTGCTCCGCTCTCCTGTCGTGTTCAGCAAGGCGTTAGAGAAGTTGAGATAGGCGGCTGGCGCAAGGGCAATCCCGACCCACTGCACTCTGAGCCACGGCTGCGCCGCCCGCGCCTCCTTAACCCCAAACAGTGCCAGATCCACGAAGTACGTGAGCAGAACGCATCCCAGCAAGAAGGCAAACGTACGCGCAACTCGGTTGTGATGACTGTGAATCAGGAGATACAGGAGAAGGGCAAAGGAGAAGATGACAATGCCGGAGGTGAGCACGACATTAACCCACTCAAGTAGCCTCTGAATATCTAATACCAATAAAGAACCCATCGACCCAATCAATACATTAACCAGTACCAGATGATACCCTGTTGCTTCTCCCCTCCCGGCTCTCGTCTTCTGCTGTAAGCACTGGTCCCAGTCTGTCGGGGGCAGAAGCAGATGCGTACCTTGTCAAAAAGCGACTCTAACGACGGGACTCCCGTCGCCCTGGGCCCGATCGACTACCGCAGCCTACCCGTGAAGAATACGGCGATGTCCTCACTTGCCCAATAGTGATCGTTATATCCGGAGAACGTGAGGCCGCGCGTGCGGCAGAAGCGTATGGCGGGGTAGTTCTTGGTCTGCACCTCCACGGTTAGCCGGACCATGTCCTGACTGCATCCCCACTGGGCACAGGCCTTCAGGAGCGCGGTTCCAACCCCACGATGTCTTTGAGATCGATCTACAACCAGATCGTCCACCCACAGGATGCCATGCTCGGGCTGCACAGTCAGGGTGGCATAGCCCCACACGCGATCGTCTATTTCTGCCACGATGAAGCCGTCGCGGCGCCTCCAGCCCGCCAGAAGATCCTCCCCTTGCCGCGGATAATCGACCTGGATCTCCCGAGGCAACCGGACTGTGCGGAACACCACTCGCCAAGCCCCATCTGTCCTGCGGGTGTCCATCTGCCATACCTGATCAGTGGTATATGAGTGGTCCAGCTCGCTGCAGGCGGATAAGTCCTTTGGTTCGGCTGGGCGAACGTGCATGACGTGATTTCCTGGGTTGATCGGTCCGCGGCTGAGCGCTACACAGTGTCGTTCATTCTACCATCAGGGCGTCGTTGAGGCAAACTACCCTACCCTCACGATGGCGAGCGCAGCTCGTTGAGCCATTCGCGGACCATGCCTTCTATCTCCTCGTGGGTGGCTTCGGAGGCGTCGAACCAGTGGATGCTTGTGTCGTCGGGATCAAACCAGTTGTACTGGTGACGGATGAAGCGCCGGAGGTCATGCCGAATCTCGTCAAGGACTGCGTCCAGATCTTCCGGCGTAGGCGCGCTTCCCTGGCGCTCGGCCTCCAACAGGGGGCGAAACTCGGCGTAGCCCACCGCTGACATGGAGGGGAGCTCCCAGATGTATCCCTGTTGGAGTAGGCTGCGCACTTCTTCCACCAGGCCGTCCTCAATCATCATCTCCAGGCGCCGATCGGCGCGCTCGTAGAGCTTCTCACGGTCCATGGTGAGGCCAATCTGGAGGATGTGGTACGGCGGGGGATCCTTTCCCTGTTGCCTGGAGATGGGCCTCCCTGTGACTAGGCAGACCTCGAGGGCGCGTACCACTCGGCGCACGTTATGGGGATGGATGTCCTCAGCAGCCTGGGGATCGAGCTGCTCCAGCCAGGCGTGCAGGGCATAGGGACTCTCCCGCTCGGCCTTGTCCTCCAGTTCCTCTCTCAGGTGCGGATGCGGCATCACGCGGGGGATCCGCCACCCCTCGACAACGGCCTTGACGTACTGACCGGTCCCGCCCACGAGGAGCGGAAGCTTGTCGCGCGCCAGCACTTGGTCGATGGCTGCGTAGGCCAGGTCCTGGTACTCTGCCAGTCCTACGGTCTCATCCGGATCGGCGATGTCGATGAGGTGGTGGTGGACGCGCTCTCGCTCCTCCCGGGTTGGCTTGGCCGTGCCGATGTCCATGCCGCGGTAGAAGGAACGGGAATCGGCCGAGATGATCTCGCCATCTAGAGCCTCGCCAAGGTGGAGGGAGAGGGAGGTCTTGCCCACCGCGGTCGGGCCCACGATCACCACCAGCGGCGAAGGGGAGCCTGTGGTCCAGGAGGCGGGCCCCTGCTTGTCGTCGTTACCAGAGCGTCTCATAGATCTCGATCCGCAGCAGATGTCCCACCTCATCCATTTCCACGGCGACGACGCCGATTTGCCAGTTGACGGCGTTTACGTTAACGTCATTCTCGGCAAGAAACAGCCGCGCCACATCAGCCATACGCTCTATCTTGCTCGCCGTGACCGATTCTTCCGGGGTGCCGAACGCTCGACCGCGCCGCGTGCGCACTTCGAAGAAGGCCCAGGTCCCGCCGCGACGGGCCACGATGTCGACCTCCCCGAGCTGGCAGTGCCAATTTCGGCTGACGATTTCGTAGCCGCGTCGGGATAGTGCGTCCGCGGCCAGTTCCTCTCCCCTGCGCCCCAACTTGACGCGTGCTCTACTCATCGTGATCTACCACGGCAGTCGCCTGCGAAGCTCCCTCGAGTCGACCCCCCTCAGTCCGATCCCGGCGGCGATCCGGCGGTGCCTGGCGCTGCCTTGACAGAGGCGAGCACTTTGGTCTTCAATGGGACTGCTCCAGGAATTGATCAGGCAGCGCCGTCACTCTGCTTCTGTGCGTAATAGTCGCAGTCTTCCCGCAGGGGGCAGCCCGGGCACTCGGGAGTGCGCGAGTGGCAGACGGCGCGACCGTGCGCGATCAGGTTAAGGTGAAATGTGTAGTAGTGCTCCTCCGGGACGATCTCCTCCAGTATGTCGTGTGCCTTCTCCCGGCTCGTCCCCTCGGGAATCAGTCCCAGCCGCTGGCTCACCCGATGCACGTGTGTATCCACCGGGAAGGCCGGTTTGCCCAGCGCGAAGCAGAGGACAATGGCCGCCGTCTTCGGGCCCACCCCGGGCAGGTCCGCCAGCCATTCCCGCGCTTCCCCCGTCGACATGTCCCGCAGGAACTCCAGGCTGATTTCCCCTTCTCGGTCCGTGATCTGCCGTAGCGCCCCTTGAATCCGTGGCCCTTTCGTCGGCCCCAGCCCTGCGGAGCGGATCGCCTCAATCAGCTCGTCCTCCGGCGCGTCGCGCACCTCCTCCCACGTCGTGAATCGCTCCCGCAGGCTAGAGTAGGCGGCATCGCGGTTGACATCGTTCGTGTTCTGCGACAGGATAGTGTTAACCAGGGTGGCGACGGGATCCCGCGGGTGCCAGGCGCGGTCGCCATACTCGTCCAGCAATTCCCTGTGCGCGTATACAGCAGATTCCGTTTTCCGTTTCATTAGCTCCAGCCAGGATGGTCCCGTGCCAGATGACGCCTGCCGCGGCCAGCGTCTCGCTCAGGTGGTTGTTCTCTCGAAGGAGATCTCGATTTCTGCCTTGTCCTCCAATGTCAGGCCAAGACTGACGACATGCGCCTGCTCGTCCACCGGTGCCTGCCGACGGCCGTCCACCTGCGCCTCCGACACGCGCCATCTCCTCGGCACCGTGAAGAACAGTCGGCCGAACTGTCGCCCCGCCTTCTCCAGCGTGATCTCCATCGTGCATCTGGCGTCGATCAGCTCGAATTGGTAGTGGCTCACTTCCGCCAGGCCCTGGCTCACATGGAACGTCGTCGTCAGCAGGTCCGGCCGGTCGGACACCGGCTTCAGCAGAAGCACTGCCGTCTCGTGCGGCTGGTGCCGGCGCACCGTCACCACCTCGTCCGCCACTCCCAGGTAACGCTGCCGCCAGTAATGGAACACGTGGTAACGTCCCGACGGCACGCCCACCTCGGAGAGCTGGACCGTTGTCTCAGTGGTGGCGTCCTCCCAGTTGGTAGCTGCGGCCACCCACCATCGCCCCCAGTCTCGCTCCACGGAGAGCACGAACAAGCGCGGCATCTCCCGCTCGAACAGGTCAACGGCGCGAGCGGACACGCCCGTGGGAGGCAGGGCTTGACGCAGGTACTTCAGTCGACCTTCCTCCACCGCTGTGAGATCGTCCGAATTGAGCGTCAAGCCGCCCGATAGCGCCACCAGCGCCGTTAGAGTGCGCATCTCGTTCAGCACAAGGTCCATGTCGTCTCCCCGCTGGCGCACCAACAGACAATCGGGGTCGTTCGCCCACAGCCTGCCGTGGACGGGGGAGCGGGTGATGACGTTGCGCAGCGCGTTCTGCGTGGACACCGCGGATAGATCGTTCCGCCAGATCGGATACCAGTTTGGATCCACGTCCGCCCCAATCCGCATCCCGTCCACCAAGCCCACGCACGGCCCCAGCGGCGCCCCGCAGCCCAGCAGGAACGCTCGCCTACCGATCGCCTTCCGGATCTCCTCCACCCCGCGGCGCAGCGCCTGCGCCCGAGTCGCCTTCTCGTCCTGCCGCCGGCCGGCCAGCGCAGCCGCGAACAGGAAGTCGATCTTGAAGAACGAGATCTCCCACTCCCGGCGCAACCGGCCGAACACCTCCCCCAGCCAGTCCAGTACCTCTGGGTGGGTACAGTCCAGCGCGTGACACGTCTTCCCCCAGTGGATCCAGCCTACGACTGGCTCCCCATCCTCATCCTGCAGGAACCATTCACGATGCCGCGCAAAGAGCTGCGAGTCCGCGGCTGCCCCGAACGGCGCCGTCCATAGTCCCGGCGTCCGTCCGCTGCGGCCGATCTGCTCCGTCACCGCCTCCATCCCATCCGGGAACTTCTCCTCATCCAGCGAGAACCAGTCGCCGATCGCCGTCTGATACCCATCATCGATCAGCACCACGTCCAGCGGAAGTGCGTAGTCATCGATGGTCGCCACGTTGTCCACCACTTCCCGGGCCGTGTTCTCCCCGTAGAAAGTGTACCACGTGCACCAACCCGTGGGCGAGCTCGAGGGCACCCGCGCCTTCATCTCCCTCCCCATCTCGCTCGCCCAACCCTCGAGTAGGGAGAGGGGATCTGGCCCCGCGCGCAGAATCAGCGTCTCCGAGCTCAGCGAGTCGCCTGGGTCGAGTCTCACCGCATCGCAATAGCAGCGAGCCGTCAACTGCGTCCCGTCTTCGCGCACGCGGATCTCCGCCAGTTGGTTCGCCGCCGTTATGAATCCCACCAGCAGCGCGGCGCGATCCTCACCGCCCCTGGACGACAGCACCGTCACCCACTCGGACGAGATCGCCCTTTCCCGCCCGGGACGCCAGTGCGGTTGGTGCTTGCGACGATACGCCGGAGTCTCCGGCGTCGTCTGAAGCCCATTCCCCAGGCGGCGGGCGAAGCAGGGCGACCACGACTGCCAGCCGTTCTGATAGACAGACCACGCGCTGGGTGCTGAGCCCAGCCGGGGCACCGGCGCCTCCAGGACGTCGATCTCATGGACGTAGATCGGCTCCTCGCCGCGATGCGTCACCCGGACCCACATCCGATAGCCCCCGTCCTCATCTTGCCAGCGCCAGATGAATCGAATCCCCTCCAGATGGCGGGCTCGGTTCGGCTCGTTCAGTTCCATCACCTCGGTGCGGTCGCCGACGCGATAGCGCACCCTGGCGAGCCGGTCGGGTTCGCTCCACGTGGGTGTTCCGTTGCCAACAGTGTAGCTCATTCCCCTATCCCCTTGTTCGATGGCCGGATGCCCATTATAGCACACACCGCTCGCCATTGAAAAAAGAGCCGCCATGTGCTATACTCACTGCGGTCGCTCTCGTGCTGATCCTGTTACGTCGTGGCAGGCTGAGAGCCGTTATCAGTGGGAGCCATAGCTGGCTACATCCGGAATGAGTAACATGGAGGTATCATAGTGTCCAACCATCGGAGACCCAGAATCTTGGTGACCGGCGCCGTCGGTCAGATCGGCTCTGAGTTAACCATGGCGCTGCGGAGACGGTATGGCGGCGAAAATGTGGTAGCTGCTGGTCACAAGACCGAACCCGAGCCGGAGCTGCGCGATTCCGGCCCCTTTGTGAGGATCTACGCGACCAGACCGGAGACCATCGAGGCGGTGCTCGATCAGTACGAGATCGACACCATCTATCACCTGGCCGCACTTCTGTCCGCCAGCGGTGAGAAGAACCCTCAGCTAGCCTGGCGCGTCAATCTCGACGGTCTCTATCAGGTCCTGGAGATTGCACGGCAGCGTGAGATATCGCAGGTGTTCTGGCCCAGCTCCATCGCCGTCTTCGGGCCCGATACGCCCAAGGACGATACACCCCAGGAGACGATTCTGCGGCCCACCACCATGTACGGCGTGACCAAGGTCGCCGGAGAGCTGCTCTGTGACTACTACGTTGACCGTTTCGGGCTCGACGTGCGCGGTGTGCGCTATCCAGGCATCATCAGCAGTGAGACGTTGCCCGGTGGCGGCACCACCGACTACGCCGTGGAGATATTCTACGAGGCGCTCAAACATCAGCGCTACACCTGTTTCCTGGAGAAGGATACCGTGCTCCCCATGATGTATATGCCGGATTGCATCCAGGCGACGCTGATGTTGATGGACGCGCCGTTCGATCAGCTCGAGCACCATGCGGACTTCAACCTGTCAGCGCTTAGCTTCTCCCCGGCGGAGCTGGCGTCCGAGATCAAGAGACACATCCCGACCTTCGAAATTGAGTACGAGCCTGACTACCGTCAGGAAATCGCCGATTCGTGGCCGCGCTCCATCGATGATAGCGCAGCACGGGAGGAGTGGGGATGGAGCCCGGAGTATGACCTCCCTGCGATGGTTGAGGACATGCTCAGCGCCCTGAGGAAGAAGCTGGACGTCTGAGTGCGCTGTATCTCACCCCCGGACTATCGCCCGGGCTGCAGAGTACTATATCCAAAGGAGAACACACATGAGCGTCGAGCGGAACCCTATAGATTATCTTGGTGAAGAATATGAGCGGCTTAAGGAGGAGGGGCTGACGTGGGAACCCCGGGAGTTACAGGGTCCCAGCGAGCCTGTCTCCGTCGTACAGGGCAGGGAGGTCGTCGTCCTCTGCTCCAACAACTACTTGAACCTGTCGACCCACCCCAAGGTTGTGGAGGCCATGATTGCCGCCACGGAGAAATACGGGGCGGGGGCCGGGAGCGATCGATCCATTGCCGGCGACATGTCCGTCCACAGAGCCCTCGACCAGCGCCTGGCCGAGTTCAAAAGCGCACCTGCCTCCCTGACCTTCCAGACCGGCTTCATGACCAACCAGGGCATCATCGCCCAATTGGCTGGAGAGGGCGATCTCTACGTCTCCGACGAGCTCAACCACGGATCCATCATCGACGGCATGCGCCTCACGCGAGCCGACAAGGCCATCTACAAGCACAAGGACGTCGATGACCTGGCCCGTATCATGGAGGAGGCGGAGACACATCAGCCCCCCTATCAGCACATCTGGATCGTCACCGATGGGGTCTTCAGCATGGACGGCGACCTCGCGCCCCTGCCGGAGATCGCGGACATCGCCGCCCGCCATGGCGCCGGCGTCTACGTCGATGACGCCCACGGCGAGGGCGTTCTCGGTGAAGGGGGACGGGGCATCGTCAATCACTTCGGCCTCACCCGCGACCAAGTGCACGCGGAGATGGGTACCTTCTCCAAGGCCTTTGGCATCGTCGGTGGCCACATCAGCGGCAGCGAGGAGCTGATAAAGTTCTCCATGAACAAGGCCCGGACCTGGCTCCTCAGTGGCGCCCTTCCGCCTGGGGTCGTGGCGGCCACCGTCGCCGCCATCGACGTCATGACCGAGCATCCAGAGCGCGTCGAACGCGTATGGAAGAACCGCCAGTACTTCCTCGATAGGATGAAGGAGTTGGGCTTCGATACCGGCCACAGCGAGACGCCAATTGTGCCCATCATGTGCGGGGAAAGCAAGACTGCAAAGGAGCTGGCGAATTTCGTGTGGGAAGAGGGTGTCTATGTGCTTGCCATCGTCTTCCCGATGGTGGCCCGGGACAAGGCTCGCATTCGGGTCCAGCTCTGCGCGGAGCATACTGAGGACCAGCTGGACCATGCCATCGAGGCCTTCAAGAAGGGAGGGCGGAAGCTCGGGTTGATCTAGCTCCCCACCGGGTGTTACGACAGAGCGCTCCTTCAGCCTGTGGACCCTCCGCCGGGAGGAGCAGCGGTTTTCCCGAAGGGAGAAGACCGAGCGTGCCTGTATGCGGTGGCGGCTTGACAGGTGCTCCAAGGGCAGTATAATTTGCACCACACAATTGAATAATCATCTTCGGGGCAGGGTGTGATTCCCGACCGGCGGTAAGGTGAGCCAGACGCTCGCCGAGCCCGCGAGCCGCGCAGGCGGTCGATCCGGTGACGGTGGCGGACGATGACAAAGCCACCCAGACCGGGGCCGACGGTAAAAGTCCGGATGGAAGGAGATGAGAGGTGCCGCAGCTTTCTTGCGGCGAAGCAGATTTGTCCCCCGGAGGCTTGATCAGTCTTCGGGGTTTTTCTTTTCCGTGGGTTCTGCCTCGCGGATGAGTGATCATCTGCGAGGTTCTTGTTGGATGGCCTGTATGACCAACAGACGCGTGTCGCGAATGGGCCTCGCCTTGCTGAGCCTGACCGTATTCTTGGTGCTCTGGCAGGCGATCATCTGGGTGGGCAACTACCCCGTCTTCATTCTGCCGTCGCCCGCTGCCGTCGTCCAGCGCTGGGGCAGCCTGATTGCCAGCGGTACCCTCTGGCTCCATGTACGGGTGACGTTGACCGAGATTCTGACTGGGCTGGGTATTGGCGCGGCAGCTGCCACCCTGATAGGGTATCTGCTCGCTCATTCCCCCCTGGCGGAGCAGTTGTTGTCACCCTTCATTGTGGCATCCCAGTCGGTCCCCACCGTGGCCATCGCCCCTCTGCTGGTGATCTGGTTCGGGACCGGGATCCTGTCTAAGGTTCTAGTCTGCGCCTTGATTGTCTTCTTCCCCATCCTGGTCAACACGGTCGTCGGTGTACGAGGTGTGGGGCAGGATCTGCACGATCTGATGCGCACGCTGGAGGCCAACCGTTGGCAGATGATCTGGATGTTGGAGGTGCCAGCAGCCCTGCCTACGCTGCTGGGGGGCGTCAAGGTGGGCGCCACGCTGGCCGTCATCGGCGCCGTGGTTGGGGAGTTCGTCGCAGCTGACCAGGGGTTGGGATATCTGCTCAAGCAGGGTCAACAAGTCTATGACACGCCCCAGGTGTTCGTAGGAATCGGAACGCTGGTCATACTGGCGCAGCTGCTCTACGGCATCGTAGGTCTAGCTGAGCGCGCACTGCTGCGGTGGCGAGACACTGAGGCAAGGTGAGGTTTCGAATCACGATTTCCTGCTTGCATCCCCACCGTCAACTGAGAACGGTCTATAGGGAATAGGGAGATGTCAGTAATAGCTAAGGAGACACAATGATCAGATATGCTGCCCCGGTGGTGACGGTGGCAACGCTCATTGCTTTGATGGCCTGTGGTCGTCCCGGGAATCCGGCACCTACGGCGGAACCTGTTGACGTGCGCCTGCCGATGGGCTTTGTCGCCAACGTCCAGTTTGCCCCTTGGTACGTGGCCATCGAGCGCGGTTACTTCCAGGAAGAAGGCATTCAGCTCGAGTTGGACTATGGTGATTACGACACCAAAGGCGTCCAGTTGGTGGCCGCCGGGTGGACCCCCTTCGCGATTGCCAGTGGGGATCAGATCATCAAGGCTCGGGCCCAGGGTATGCCCGTGGTCACATTCGTCGCTTGGTGGCGGAAGTTTCCCGTTGCTGTCGTGGCCTTGAAGGAGAGTGCCATCCAGCAACCAGCTGACCTGGAAGGGCGAAAGGTTGGCATACCGGAGACGTTTGGTGCAGCCAGCTACATCGGCTGGAAGGCGTTTACCTCGGCCGCGGGCGTCGACGAAGAGCAAATCGACCTGGAGGTCATTGGGTACGCTGCCCTGGAGAACCTCACTGTCGGACGTGTTGACGCAGCTGTCGTTTACGCCAACAATGAGCCAGTTCAGCTCAGACAGCGAGGGTATGAGATCGAGCTGATGCCTGTGGCTGATTACGCCCCACTGGTCTCCAATGGCGTTATCGCCAGTGAGGAGATCCTTGGAGACAGACCGGACTTGGTGCGGGCCTTCGCTCGCGCTTTTCTGCGGGGGCTGGAGGACACGCTGAGTGATCCGGATGCTGCGTTCGAGATCTGCAAGGCTTATGTGGAAGGGCTCGAGGAGAATGAGGCGGTGCAGAGGGGCGTTCTTGAGGCCTCTCTTGACTACTGGCGCGGCGAACCCCTTGGTGCATCGAGTCCGGAAGCGTGGGAGAATACCGTCGAAGTGATGCGGGAGGCCGATCTGCTGACTGGTGATGTCGATCCTCAAGAAGCCTTCACCAATGAGTACCTGCCATAATCACGTGTCTGACAACCACCACCTGCTGACTGTCGAAAATGTTGGGAAGTCCTATCAGCGACCCGCTGAACGTCTATCTGTGCTGGAGAACCTCTCATTTAAGGTACAGGAGAGGGAGTTCGTCTGTCTGGTCGGTGCCTCCGGTTGCGGGAAATCAACACTGCTTCGGCTGATCGCAGGTCTGGAGCGGCCGACGACCGGGGCCATCTATCTTAACGGCGACAGGGTTGAGCGTCCCAGCCGTCGCGTGGGCTTCGTATTCCAGGACCCTACGCTGATGGCGTGGCGCACGGTCAGGAAGAACGTGACACTGCCGTTGGAGGTGAACGGGGTCAGGGACGAGAGGGCTGAGGAGAAAGCGCAGGCGCTTGTGGATCTGGTGGGCTTGAGGGGTTTCGAGGATGCGTATCCGGCCCAACTGTCAGGTGGCATGGCCCAACGGGTGGCGCTGGCCCGGGCCCTGGTGCACGATCCGCAGCTCCTTCTCTTAGATGAGCCCTTTGGGGCGCTGGATGCCCTGACTCGAGAGCGCATGGGACGGGAGTTGCTCCGCATCTGGCAGGCTCGACAGAAGACTGTGGTGATGGTGACGCATTCCGTGCCCGAAGCTGTCTACCTCGCGGACCGTGTGCTGGTGCTCGGCCCCCGCCCGGCCTCTATCATCGCGGAGGTGCACGTTGACCTGCCACGTCCCCGAACGCAGACCGTGCGAGAGGCGCCAGCGTGCAGCTTGATTGCCCAACGCGTTCGACAGGCCCTTGGCCCCGGAATCACGACGGGACAGCCCGGGATGCCTCTGAGTGCTGAAGACTGGTACGAGTAGGTGGGCCTGAGCTGAGAGCCCCCGTGGGGTCGCTGCTTGTTTAGTCCAGGGCGAACCGATAGAGAGCACAGAGGGCAGCAGAAGAATCTGGCCGGACCAACGGGGTCTGAGCGCCCAGGCCCTGGAAGGATCCTGGAACCCAGCCGCAAATGGCGCCCTCTGGCGGCGCTCGCCCGTTGACGATGAGGATGCATTCAGCTATAATAGACTGGAATCGTTGACTGGGAACCGTGACGCGGACGCTGACAAGAGAGGTCGCCTGGTGGGTAACGAGAACACTGCAGCCCGCAATCTGCGCCGGTATCTCCGCTTCGCTATCCAGTGTCTCCCTGTCGGCATGTACGTGAAGCGCTGGTTGCTGGTTCTGGTGGCTGGCGTCGCTGTCCTAAGTCTGGGCTTCAGCTTCCTGCTGCGCGAGCTCTACCCGCTGCCGAGAGTCTTCTACTACTTGACGCTGCAGTTCATACCGCGTGCTGCCCGGGCTGGGCTGTTCGTCCTCTTTGGCCTCGCTGCCGTGTCTGCAGCGATTGTGGGGCTTAATCGCGCCCTGTTGCGACCATTTGTGGACGTCAGCCCCGAGACGCTGGCCAGGACCCTGTGGCGATATCGGCGCCGAGAGCGCGGTCCCAAGGTGGTCGCTATTGGTGGGGGGCACGGGCTCTCCACTCTCCTGCGCGGCCTGAAGGAGTACACATCGAATATCACTGCCATTGTCACAGTGGCTGACGACGGAGGGAGCTCGGGACGGCTGCGGCGCGAGCTCGGCGTGCTTCCCCCAGGGGATTTTCGCAACTGCATCGCCGCGCTCGCTGATGATGAGGCTCTGACCACGCATCTGTTCCAATATCGGTTTGGTGGGGGAAGCGGTCTGAACGGGCATAGCTTCGGCAACCTGTTCATCACCGCCATGGCAGGGGTGACGGGGAGTTTTGAACGCGCTATTCTGGAATCCGGTCGGGTGCTGGCTGTACAGGGGCAGGTGGTGCCCAGCACGCTGCAGAACGTGACGCTTACTGCCGACCTGGTGCAGGCGATGCAGTCTTCGCCGTCTGATGGAGCTGATGCTCTCGCGGGTGCAAAGCTCAGCCGGGTAACCGGCGAGTCCCGCATTCCAGAGGCGGAAGGGGCAATCCAGCGTGTCTATCTGGATCCCGGCGATGCGCCTGCGTATCCTGGCGCGGTTCGTGCTCTTCTGGACGCGGACATGATTGTGGCTGGACCCGGGAGTCTGTACACCAGTGTGCTACCCAATCTTCTCGTCCCTGCCATAGCGGAAGCTATTGCCGCCAGTCGAGCCTTCAAGGTCTACGTCTGCAACGTGGCCAGCCAGCGGGGGGAAACCGAGGGCTACACCGTTGGCGACCACGTCGCGGCGCTTACGAATCACGTGGGGGAAGCCCTCTTTCCGGTAGTGCTGGCCAATGCAGATCTGGAGTCCGGCCTGGCCTCCGCCGCTTCTGCAGAAGACCAGCCGGAGGTCGAGATGGTGAAAACTCAAGTCCCTTCAGACGCCGAGTACCGTCTGGTCACGGCAGATCTGGTTGATAAGGAACGACCTTGGCGTCACGACAGCCAGAAGTTGGCGCAGACACTGATCCATCAGTTCGAGGAGCGACTCGTGAGGTCCGGATGACTCACAGAGCCGCATCTACGTGGAACTAGTCCACAATGGCACGTCAACTGTCCGCGAGGGCACGTTGACCCACAGTACACATCGATCTATGAGGAAAAGGAGAAAAGAAGACAATGGCTAAAGTAGCAATCAACGGATTCGGAAGGATTGGGCGGGCGGCATTCAAGATCATCCTCGACACCCCTGAGTTGGAGCTTGTGGGCGTCAACGATATCGTGCCGCTGGACAACCTGGCTTACCTCCTCAAGTACGACACGGTCTACGGGAGGTATGAGAAGGATGTCGAGGTCGGTGAAAACGGCCTCATCGTCGACGGTAAGGAAATTGCGTTCTTCGCCGAGAGGGATCCGGCCCAGCTACCGTGGGGCGAGCTCGGTGTGGACATCACGTTTGAGTGCACTGGGATCTTCAGCAACGAGGAGGGCCTGAAGAAGCATCTGGAGGCGGGCGCCAAGTTCGCGATCCTGTCAGCCCCAGCCAAGGGCGAGGGTGTCCCGACCATCGTGCACGGCGTGAACGTCCCCGAGGACGAGTCTGTCCGCTATCTCTCCTGCGCCAGCTGCACCACGAACTGCATCACACCGGTCGTGGAGGTTATGGGGCGACGCATCGGTGTGGAGAACGCCATCATGACCACGATCCACGCCTATACGTCAACCCAGGCCATTGTCGACGGGCCGAGCAAGAAGGTCAGGAGGGGCCGAGCGGCAGCGGCGAACTTCGTGCCCACCACCACCGGTGCGGCCATCGCTACTACGAAGGTTCTTCCTGAGCTCCAGGGTCGATTCGACGGGGTCGCCGTTCGTGCGCCCATCCCCGTGGGCTCCATTTCGGATATCATCTTCGTGACCTCGCAGGAGACGTCCGTCGAGGAGGTCAACGATATCTTCAGGGAAGAGGCTGCGAGCGACAAGTACAAGGGTATCCTCGGCGTGGCTGAAGACCCAATCGTCTCGTCCGATGTCATTGGAGATTCTCGCGCTTCCATTGTTGACGTGGGCATGACTCAGGTAGTCAATGGGACGCTGGTCAAGATTATGAGCTGGTACGACAATGAGTGGGGCTTCACCAGTCAGATGGTCCGCGAGGGTGTCAGGGTCAGCAAGACCCTATAGCGAGGGCGGTTGGCAGGATCTGACAGGCCCGCGGCTTACCGGGCCTGTCAGGTTCTGTTTAGGACTGGTGTGATGGATGCTTGCTCAGCTGGTTGACGGGAAAGGAGAGTTCATGAACAAGAAGACGGTGCGCGATGTAGATGTGGCGGAAAAACGCGTTCTCGTGCGTGTCGACTTCAACGTACCGCTCAAGGAGGGCGAAGTAGCGGACGATACCCGGATTGAGGCCGCTCTGCCGACGATTCGACATCTGCTGGATCATGACGCGGCTGTGATTCTGATGTCCCATCTTGGTCGCCCCAAAGCGGAGGTCGTCGAAGGGCTCAGGATGGATCCAGTAGCCGAGCGGTTGTCGGCGTTGCTGGGTCAACAGGCGGAGAAGCTGGATGACTGTGTGGGTGAGGCTGTTGCCCAGGCCGTTGAGCAGATGCAGTCTGGCGAGGTGATCGTACTGGAGAACACGCGGTTCCATCCCGGGGAGAAACCAAACGACCCCGACCTCGCGTCTGAGCTTGCAGCCCTTGCCGACGTCTACGTTAACGATGCCTTCGGTGCCGCCCATCGCGCCCATGCCTCGACGGAGGGAGTGGCCAGGGCGATGCGGGCCAAAGGAGGCGCCGCGGTCGCTGGCCTTCTGGTTGAGAAGGAGTTGGAGTTCCTGGGAAGGGCGGTGGAGGATCCAGAGCCGCCGTTTGTGGCGATTCTCGGAGGGGCGAAGGTCTCAGGCAAGATCTCGGTCATCGAGAGCCTGCTGGGAAGGTGCGACCGCATTCTGATCGGAGGGGGCATGGCCAATACGTTCTTCAAGGCCATGGGCTTTGAGGTGGGTGACAGTCTGGTGGAGGAGGATGCTATCCAGACGGCCAAGTCGCTGCTGAACAAGGCGGCGGGGAAGCTGGTGCTACCCGTCGACGTCGTGGTCGCTGACGCTTTCGACAACGATGCCCAGACGCGGGTTGTTGCTCCAAACGAGGTGTCGGCAGGATGGCAGATCCTCGACATTGGGCCAAAGACCCTCGTCACCTTCGATTCGGCGCTGAAAGGGGCCAAGACAGTCACCTGGAACGGACCGCTTGGGGTGTTTGAGATGCCGACGTTTGCAGTCGGAACCTTCGAGATGGCACGTCTGCTGGCCGAACTGGACGCGACGACCATCGTTGGCGGAGGAGAGTCCGCAGCGGCTGTACAGCAAGTTGGCCTGGTTGACCAGATGAGTCATGTCTCTACGGGAGGAGGTGCAAGTCTCCAATTCCTAGAGGGCAAAACGCTCCCAGGCGTGGCCGCACTGGACGACCTATAGGGGAGAGATAACATGCGCAGACCGTTCATCGCCGGTAACTGGAAGATGCACAAGTCGATCGCCGAAGCCCTGTCACTGGTAGAGGCGCTCAAGGAAGAGCTCGAAGGTGTGGAAGGGTGTGATGTGGCTGTCTGCCCACCCTTTGTGGCCCTGGATGCCGTGCAGGACGCACTGGCCGGTTCGACCATTGGTCTCGGTGCGCAGAATATGCATTGGGAGGAAGAGGGCGCCTTCACGGGGGAGATCAGCCCCCTGATGCTCAAGGGGCTCTGCGACTACGTCATCATTGGCCATTCGGAACGCCGCACGCTCTTTGGCGAGACTGACGAGTGGATTAATAGGAAGTTGCGAGCGGCACTGTCCCACGGCCTCAAGCCTATCGTATGCGTTGGCGAGAACCTGGAACAGAACGAAGCTGGAAAGACCGAGGAGTTCTGTGGGCGCCAGGTGCGGGCCGCCTTTCAGGACGTCACGGCTGAGCAGGCTCGCCTGGTCACGATGGCTTATGAGCCGATTTGGGCCATTGGGACCGGCGTCCCGGCTCATGGCGAAGACGCAAACGACATCATTCGAAGAGCCGTCCGTGAGGTACTGGCGGATCTCTACGACGACAGTGTGGCAGAGACGATGCGCGTCCAATACGGAGGAAGCGTTAAGCCGGCCAATGTGGTGGAATTCCTGTCGCAGCCAGAGATCGACGGTGCACTGGTCGGTGGGGCGAGCTTGAAGGCCCGTGACTTCGCAGAGATCGTGAAGAAGGGGCTTACCGCCCACCAGGGCTCGTGAATTGGATCCTCTTGGTCGGGTTGGCGGTGGCCCTGGCGCTCCTGCTGCTCTTGGAGCGCTGGATTCACCGCCATCTCCAAGGGGCGATGTTGCTCCTTACCGGTGATCGTGAGATCGCCGTCGTCTTGTACGCCCTCCCCCTCATGCCTGGCATCTTGCTCCACGAACTCAGCCACGCGCTGATGGCGAAGCTGCTTGGCGTCCGTGTGGGGCGCGTCTCGGTTCGCCCCCGCGTGGCCGATGAGCGCATTCAGTTGGGGTTCGTGCCCGTCGAGGCAAGTGACGTCGTGCGCGCTAGTCTGATTGGACTGGCGCCGCTGCTCGTTGGCAGTGCTGCCATTCTCGCCATCGGCTATCTGGTCTTCGGCATTGGCGGATTACGGGAAGCCCTGGGGGACGGAAGCCTGTCTGGCCTGGCTCGTCATTTTGTGGCCATGCTTCACACGCCGGACGTGTGGCTGTGGGCGTATCTCATCTTCGCCATCAGCAACACCATGTTGCCCAGCCAGTCTGACAGAGAATCCTGGACGCCACTCATCCTGTTCCTGCTGATAGCTGTCGCTCTGGCGTGGTTCGCCGGGCTGGGACCCGCGATCATGCAGCGTCTCGGTCAGCCTCTGCAGCTGGCCATCCGCTGGTTGACGGTGATGTATGCGTTCACCGCCGTCGTAGATCTGCCCTTTGTTGGACTCATTCTCCTTGGTGAGTGGGGCTTGAGTCGCATCCGTGGCGTCTACGTCGAGTACTAGATCACTTTCTCTTCGAAGGCGATGCCTAAGTGTTCCAGCTCCTCCAGGATCGGCTCATAGATCTCGGGCACCACCGGAATCTGAACCCCGGATAGCGTGATCCTGCCCTCCAGAATCATACGTGCGCCGATGGCCGCTGGCGTCCCCACTGTGCGCGCCATCGCCGTAGCACCGTCGGGTCGGCCGAAGTCAACCAACGTGGAGGTGATGGATTCCCCCCGATCTCCGTAGTCCGCGACGAACTCATGAACTAGGATCACCATGTCCCGTTCGCCCTCACCATATACCATCCTGTCCAGCATGCGATGGGCAAGTACGTCGAGCAGCGTCGTTTCCTGTGGCACTGGTTCATCTTCCATCAGCCCGAGCCACTCGAAAGCACCCACGACCCCCGAGTTGGGTGCTACGTTCAGATGCTGGGCGAGATCGTGTCTCAGATCGGAGGTTCCTTCCCTTCCGATCAGCTCCGTCATCACCTGGCGGAAGGTCTTCTCCGGCAGGCCCGGGCGCTCTTCCAGCC
Organism: uncultured Anaerolineales bacterium; assembly: GCA_964528475.1. GTDB lineage: Bacteria > Chloroflexota > Anaerolineae > B4-G1 > B4-G1 > SKLM01. The sequence continues at coordinate 43,705 of CAZGSX010000003.1, read as the reverse complement.
CAAAATACCCCAGCTGATTGAGCTTCTGCATGGCGTCGCACCACCCCAGGTTGCGCAACGTGCCCCGATATATCGTCTCCGTCTCCGGGATACCGTAACGCTCGATGTACGGGAGTGAGTCGCGGTTGGGGTAGGCCTCGAAGTCGCCCAGATCCCCGACCCAGGTCACATAATGTGTGGCGAACAATCGGCTGTTCGGCACCTGCACCACACAGCCGTGCTCAAGATAGCGCGCGTCGTTCCGCCCGGCCAGAAGCACGCCCCGCGGGCTCCAGGAGAATTTGTAGCCCAGGGGGTTATCGTTGGCCTCGGGCGCCGGCAACCCCCCGCAGAAGGACCGGAAGGCCTTGATTTGACCGTCGTTCTCGTGCACCTGGTCGATGATGCGCATGGCAGACATATGGTCGATGCCTGGGTCGAGGCCTAGCTCATTGAGTATGATGATCCCGGCCTCTCGCGCGTTCCCATCGAGCTCCTGCATCTCGTCGCTCACGTAGCTGGTCGTGATCAGCGGGCGCTGCTGGCGGATGCAGGCTCTTGCTATCTGCACGTGGAAGGTGTAGGGCAGCAAGCTCACGACGACGTCGGCTTCAGCGACCAAGCTCTCCAGCTGAGCTTCATCCTCACCCATGTCGAATTGGATAGCTCCTCCCTGCGGATGGCCTTCGACCAGCGATTGTGCCTTGCTCAGGGTACGACTGGCGACCTGCACATGAAATCCGTGATCAAGCAGATACCGAACCAGCGGGCCTGCGACCAGACCGGCGCCAAAGACCAGAACGCTCTTCATTGCAGCCTCCATTTCGTGCTTTTCAGCCCAACTTGACTTCTATCGCGCTGTCAAAGCATAGTATATGTTTGAACTGCGGACAAGCCCAGTGTCCCTGTTGCCGCTGTCTCCAAGGCCCGGAGGCCTCTGGCGAGCGGCAGCTGCATTAAGGGCAACCGTCTCCCCGGACCCTCTAGGGAAGGTGTTCCCGGAGATAGCCGTAGTCAGGCGTCAGCTTACCCTGATGGACGATGACGCCTCTCTTGATCTCGGGCGGCAGGTCCAGCTCCTCAAATGGAAGCGAGTAATCGGCCCTGGCGATGGCCGGTACGTAGTCGATCAGCACGCCGCTGAAATAGCGGGAGGACTCGCGGGGAAGCTCACTGGGCAGGATATCCACGGCCAGTACCACTGGACCACGTCCCGCTACACCCTCGGCGGCTCGATCTTCGAAGGGGTCGTAGACGTAGACCGGTGCACCCGGCTCTGTACACTTCACGGTGGCCTCAATCGCCCCTTCGATGTCGCAGCTGATGTCGCCGATGACACGCAGTCGCGGCTGATCACAGGCACCGTACAGCGCGTGCAGATCCTGCTTCGTGACCAATCGAGGATATGCCTCTTCCCAATAGACACAGTTGACCAACAGGGTCAAATGGGGCAGATACGTGTCGAATCTGGAGCGGTATCTCTCTGGGTGAGCGTAATACGTCTCCAGCTCGAACGTGTCCTCGGGGTGCTTGGGCTCTACGGTGTGCTCTTCCTTGAACACCACCTTGTACACCCTGTCTCCTGTCCCGCTCCTCTCTGCCACCGTCTCCACCTCGTCGGGCTCAATCTCCTCCACGGGTAACAGCTCTATGATCTCATCTGCTCCACGGTACACATTGCCGTAGCCGGCAAAGCCACACACGAGGGGCCTCACAGGCTTCGGCAATCCTCCTTGGGCAATGCGACTCCCCACCATGGAGATGGCCTCCTTGGCCTGGTCTAGATCCTCGTAAGCGTGGGTCTGTTGCAGGGTCGAGAAAGGGCTTTCCACTCCCTCCCGCTCAAGTCGGCGCCCCAGAGCCCACAGTGTATCGATCATCCCAGCTTGTCCCGCTTGGTGGCCGAAGAAGATCAAGCGCCGCCCCTCTTCGTCCGTGACCCTCTCATAGTCAATCAGCTGGCACTCTTTATCCAGCAGGGATTGCAGCATCTCCATATTGTAGGGCTGTCCCTTGATCACATGGGCGAAGAAGACGTAAGTGTGTCCGCGATCAAAGAAGTCCTCAGGCATCTCCTTCACCGCGAAGACGACAGGGCACGCTGACAGGCTCTCTGAGATGTGCGCCCCCGCTGCGCGGTAAGCCTCGTCAGGGAATGTCCGGATCTGCGACGGCTGTAACCATACCTCCATGCCGTGGTCTGTTCGCAGCTCATGTACGTGCTCGGGAATGATGGGCACGCGGCGCTCCCATCTGCTCTTGTCCTCCCGACGAATGCCTATGCGCAGCGTCATAATGCCTCCTCGTAGACTTGCTTTTCATATCAGCCTCTGTCTCTGGCCCAATCGTCACGGCAATCGACGGTCCGGGCCTACGGGCATAAGGCGCCTTCACCGTGCGACACGGCTTGTTGGAGGGAAGAAGATGCCTCCGCTGATCGAGGCTGCGCTCCGACCGCAGGGCCTGGACGGCGTGTCTCCTCACTCGGCAAGTCCGTCGCATTTTCCTGTGCGAGTCCTGACAGCGTGATGATTGTGGATGCTAGTGCTTTGGGATACCGGATGGGAGGGTGTCGACGCATAACCAGGATGCAGCCGTCTTCAAGATCCTGCCTCAGCAATGGAAACCGCCCCGACCGCGCAGGGCGAGGCGGCTTCGCCTGGCGCCCCCGGGGCGATTCGAACGCCCAGCCTGCGGATTCGAAGTCCGACGCTCTGTCCAGTTGAGCTACGGGGGCCTAGTACTATGAAAGCCGGATCTTGATCCGGCTTTCGCTGGGTGAGTGACGGGACTCGAACCCGCAATCGCCTGGGCCACAACCAGGTGCCTTAACCAATTAGGCCACACCCACCTTGTTGCCAATATTCTACCACAGACGGTGTGCCGAGGCAAGTGGTGGGCTGGCGGGTTTTGAATAGGTCGCATCCGGGTCCACCGGCGGGATATCGAGGCAGCAGGATCGGGCATTCTCGCCAGGGCTTCCCCATCTCGCACGTATCCCACGCTTGAAGTGAAGCGTCCAGCCTGTGCCATCAGTCTATCCAGTCGTTCTTCAACACCCGCGTGCCGAGAGAGTGTACAATAAGTCCCCGCTAGCTCAATAGGTGAGACAGGCACGGCCCGGAGCAACAAGTTCGGACCAAGGTCACTCCATTCGGGCCCGATCAGGACGTCGGGTTGAGACCCGTCCTGCACAGTTGGGCGCCTAGCGTGTTCTTCAACACCCCCCTTGCTGCGCGAAGGGTGAGTAGTGAGTTGGAAAGAGCTGAGGCGGCCATAAGGGGAGGTTTTCGAGGGTCATGACCGCCGTGTGGCAGACGTGCAGCGGCTGGGGCCCGTTCCTGGCCTTGCTCGGGGCCGCTCGTCCGTTTCGTTGCTTCTTCTTCACTTTCCAGCGAGCATCCCCTCCCCGTCGTGGCCTGCCCTGTCCGGTTCGTTGATCATCCTTCGCCACACTCAGCGCCGGTACTGTGTGAGTGCTGTGCACTACCTGCAGAATAACCACTTCAACACACTCTTCCCAACGCCGTGTCTCAGCCTGGTGCGCTGGATCGATCGGCGCGTGGTGCGCGGAATCTCAGGCAGAGCCCCTCTCAACATGCCTTTCTGCAATCAGGAGCACCACGGCGGTGTGATCTACCCGCCTTGAGATCAAGCGCGGCGAGAGACCTGCGCGTTCCAACTGGGGTATCATCAAGTCGGCGGACGCGGGCTCCTGCCCCGTGGCCCGATAGACCCACCGTAGAAGCCCCGAAATGGGGCCCCTGCCCACAAACGACGCTCCCAGGACGACAACGAGGCGCCCCCTGGGTCTTAAGACACGAACCACTTCCCTCAATGTCTGTGGGTAGATGATGAAGTCGGTGGGAAAGGTGGCCACCACGCTATCGAAGGCCTCCCCCAGAAACGGCAGGGCTTGAGCCCGTGCTTGCACGAGAGGGACATGGACGGCTTGACTGTGGAGCCGTCGTTTGGCCTGCCGGGCCATGAAGGGCGAGGCGTCAAGCCCCACAGGCACAAAGCCTTGGTGATCAAGCTCCACCAGCAGATGTCCAGACCCGTGTCCTAGCTCTAGAACGCTCTTACCCGCCAGATGGCGCAGAGCCGCCCGCCTCCAAGCTCGCCAGCGGCCCTGCGATGCTGCCCAGGCCACAAGGTCGTAGCACCCTGCGAGTTCGTTATAGAGCAGCTGGAAGAAGCGATGCAGGACATGCTGCCGCACACCCTCGATACTGCGCATCCATGGAAGAACCCCGCTGCGTGTCCGCAGACGGGGTTCCGGGGGATGCCTCTTGTCGCGATTGTTCTCGTGCTCAGCGTCCATTCGGAAGATGGCTCAGTACGTCCTGCTTCTCAATGCGCCAGTCGATCGACACCTGTCTTGCCGGCGGTCAGAAAGAGGAGCAGAGCCAATCTAGTCAACACTGTCAAGGAGCAGAGACTGGGACGCGGGCCTCGGCGTCCTGGGCGTCAGGTTTGACCCAAGCAGCCAGCTCCACTGTCAGCTTCTCGAAGAAGCTCTCAGGTGGCATATCTCCGTCCCCGTAGACCACCTCCACGATGTGGGCGCGCAAGCGCAGCACCTTCGTCTCCAAAATCACATCCTTGTCCTCCTCGACGAGCACCGGTTCCCCTTTGGGGGCGAGTTTGGTGCGGAGTGCCTCGTCGTTGAAGGCGTACTTGGACATGAGCACCTTCGTGACTGTGCGGATATCGTTCTTGTCGAACAGCCAGGCTTCAAGGGCTGTGGCCTTGTCGGGATCACCAGCACCGATGACTTCGGAGATGCCGACCCCGCACTCACCCATGAACTCGCCATTCTCCAGCTCGATACTGAAGGAGGGATCATAGTGGATATCGCCATGCGCGTATGTGGTGATGAACTGCGCATTCGGCGACTGACCCTGCCAGGCGACCTTCTCCGCAACGGTCTCCTCTGCCGGGCTTGGGCGCCTCTCACCTTTTATCGCTACCGGGGCCGTACGAGTTTCGGTCAGACGCGAGTAGAGGAACAGGCCTCCTCCGACCAGAGCCACCACCAGCAGCCCGATGCCGCACACCAGGGTGAGTGGGCGCAGCCTGGAAACCAAGCCCTCTGACGGTTCGTCGACCGGGGTTGAAGCTCCTGCTTCCACATCCCGCGCCAGTCTGCGCACGTCAAGCGCAGTCTGTCCGTCCTCGGCTTGTTCTACCCGCTGAAGTGCCTGGCTGAGCTCCTCGCCTTCCCAGAACGTCACACCCAGCCTCTCGCGTGCCCGTTCCAGGTCGCCCGTTTCTGCGTATTCGTTGGCAACCAGGAGGATATAGCTTTCCTGGAAGTCAGACCGAAGCTGCGCAGGTGTGGCGTTGGTCCATTGAACAGGCCACAATCCCCAGCCCACGGCCAGACCAAGAAGCAGACCAACTACGATGCCGCCGATCGCGGCCACTGGAACCTGGCGCTCCCGAAAGAATTGCATGGTCATGTTCACCCCCTGGCCTATGTAGCCTGCTTGAAGACACTGCCAAGCGGGGCATCTCACCGGCCGCTTTGGTGCCGGACTAGTGTATCACAGAGTTGACTATAGGACAAATCACGCCGGGTCCACGACCAACGAACGCGTTCAGGGCACTCAAGCCTTCGTCACGAGCCTGACTCGTCGACTTTCTCCGGTAAGTCCGCCATCTCGAACTCCTGCTCACACGCTTCGCACTTGGCCCATCCCTGGCGTACCTCCAGCAACAAACCTCCGCACTCTGGGCACGGTTGCGGTAGCGGTCGCTTCCACACCGCGAAATCACACGACTCAGGGTTAGCAGGGTCGTAGTTCGCACACCCGTAGAATGTACGTCCCCGCCGAGTCTTCTTCTCTACCAGGTCCCCGCCGCACTGCGGGCATTTGGCTCCCGTCTTGACTAGGATCGGCTTGCTGAAGCGGCAGTCGGGGAAGTTGCTGCAGCCAATGAACTTGCCATAACGCCCATAGCGATACACGAGAGGGCTGCCGCACTCCGGGCACATCTCCCCGGTGGGTTGGCTATTGATGTCCACTTCAGGCATTCGATCTTGTGCCTCGGCGAGCGCTTCTGCAAAGGGTTCGTAGAAGGACTCGAGGATGGGCACCCACTCCCGCTCGCCAGTGGCGATAAGGTCGAGTTCCTCCTCCATCTGCGCCGTGAACATGATGTCCACATAGTCGGGGAAGTACTCAACAAGCAGGTCGTTGACGATCATCCCGATTTCGGTGGCATAGAGACGTTTTCCCCGTCGCTCCACGTAGCCGCGCTCCTGGATCTTGGATAGGATAGGAGCATACGTACTTGGGCGGCCAATGCCATATTCCTCAAGATCGCGGACCAGGGTCGCCTCGGAGTAACGCGGCGGGGCTTGGGTGAAGTGCTGCGCCGGGAGCAGTTGCAGCATCTCAAGCAGCTCGTCCACCGACAGGGGCGGGATTTCCTCCCGTTTTCGTTCCTCGGGGGTCTCGTCGTCTTCGTCCCTTTCCTCCTCGTACACGATGAGGAATCCGGCGAAGCGGAGCGTCGATCCGCTCGCGCGGAAGAGGTAAGGGCATTCCTCCTCATTCGTGGAAGGCCCGGCAATGATCTCCGCGGCAATGGTATCGTAGATAGCGGGCGTCATTTGACTGGCCACGAACCGGCGCCAGATCAGTTCGTAGAGCTGGTACTGGTTCCGATCCAGGACCTTTTTCAGCGATTCCGGCGTTCGAAAGACACTGGTGGGACGGATCGCCTCGTGGGCCTCCTGCGCGGCTTTCGACTTGGTCTTGTACCGCGGGGGCTCCGGGGGCAGATAGTCCTCACCGTACTCGTCGGCTATGAACTGTCGCGTGTTGGCTTGCGCTTGCTCAGCGACGTTCGTGCTGTCCGTCCGCATATACGTGATCAGACCGACAGGCCCGTCTCCCAGATCGACACCCTCGTATAGTTGCTGGGCGACGGCCATCGTGCGCCGCGTGGTGTAGCCTAGTTTGTAGGATGCCTGCTGCTGCATCGTGCTGGTGGTGAAAGGAGCATACGGCCTCCGTCGGCGCTGTCCCTCCTTCACGCTGATCACCGAATACGTCGCCTGCTCGAGCTCGTCCACCACTGCTTGAACGTCGTCTTCCCCGTGGAGATCAACTTCCTCACCGCGAATACGGTGTAGTTTGGCGAGGAAGCTGGCCGGATAGCCCGGCTCGGGCTCCGTCTTCGCCAGCTCCGCCTCTAGAGACCAATACTCAAGCGGCACGAAGACCTCAATGTCACGCTCTCGCTGCACTGCCAGCCGCAAGGCAACCGACTGGACGCGTCCGGCAGAGAGCCCGCGTCGTCCCAACTTATCGCGCAGCAGCGGGCTGATGGTGTATCCCACAATGCGGTCAAGGATCCGGCGCGCCTGCTGAGCATCCACCCGACGCATGTCTATCTCACGAGGATGGGTAAAGGCGTGTTCAATCGCCTCATCTGTGATCTCATGGAACTCGACCCGATGGACCGGACGCCACCGGATCACGGGATCCAATACCTCAAGGAGATGCCAGGAGATGGCCTCCCCCTCCCGGTCCGGATCGGTCGCCAGATAGAGCTCAGATGATTCCTTAACGGCGTCCTTGAGCTCCCGTACTACGTCCTTCCGTTTCGTGGGGACGACGTAGTGCGGCTCGAAGCCCCGATCGATGTCGACTCCCATCCGGTTGGAGGGCAAGTCACGTATGTGACCCACCGATGCTCGAACACTGTAGTCGTCGCCCAAGAAACGATTGACGGTCCGCGCCTTGGCTGGCGACTCCACAATGACCAGACCGGGTTGCTTTTCGCGCCTGGCTCGGGCCTTTGACATCACGGTGTGCTCGTCCGGATCCAAACCCTCGTGAGCTGGAGTGCGGCCCATTCGGAACAGCTTCGTGCCGCACTCGGGGCAGACACCCTTCGTAGCCGGCGCACCCCTATTCGTGTAGACTGGCTCGGGGCTTTCCATCTCTCGCTTGGCCTTGCATTTGACACAATAAGCTTTCATAGTCCAACCTTCGGCAATAATGTCATTTGATATCTCACTAACCTCAACCCAACGAGACCCTCTTGGAACCTGTGTTCCGCAAGAGGGCCTCAGAAGTCACCAGGAACCCGGCTGGGTGAGTCTACAGGTACTGATTCAACTCCTCTTGCTCAAGACGGCGGACCAGATCTCGGACCTCCTGTTCGCGCTCGATCGGGCAAACCAGGATCGCATCCCCTGCATCCACGATGACCATATTCTCCACCCCAATGGTGGCGATCAGCCGATCCTCACCAAACACCATTGAGCTCCTGGTGTCGATACCCACGTGCTGGCCGACGACAACATTCCCTTCGCTATCCTCGTTCTCCATCCGTGCCAGCAGATCCGCGAGGCTGCCCCAGCTTCCTATGTCGGACCAACCAATGTCGACGGGGATGACCACGACGTCCTCGGCGCCCTCCATCACGCCATAATCGATGGCTTGCTTGGTGACTTGTGGCCAGACGCGCTCCAGGGTGGGCCGGTAGCCGTTCGTTCCCAGTACTGCTTGCAACTCCGCAAGCTTGACGTAGAAGTCGGGCATCTGCTTCTGAAACTCCTCAATGATCCGCTCCACGCTCCAGATAAACATGCCACTGTTCCATGTGTAGTCACCGCTTTCCACCATGCGCTCGGCTGTCTCCTGGTCTGGCTTCTCCGTGAAGCGTGCCACCCGGAAGACGTGGAAACCGTCGACAGGATCTAAGGGCTCGCCTCGCTGAATGTAGCCGTATCCAGTCGACGCCGCGGAGGGCTCCACCCCCAACGTCACCAGGTGGCCCTGGCCCGCAACCTTCGCTGCGGCCTCAAGCACCGATCGGAAGCGCTCGACGTCGGCGATGAAATGATCCGCGGTGAGCACCGCCATCACCGCATTGGGATCCCTGCGGCGCAGATGGATGGCGCCAAGCCCGATGGCTGGCGCCGTGCCGCGGCCTACTGGCTCGACGATGAAGTTCTCCTCTGGCAGCTCCGGCGCCTGATCCGCTAGATCCGGGACGTGTTCACCCCCCGCGACCACGAACATCTGATCCGGTAGAAGGAGGGGAGCGATTCGATCCACCGTATGCTCAAACATGGTACGTTTGCCAACCAGCTTGAGCGATTGTTTGGGCCGATCTCGGCGGCTGGCTGGCCAAAGCCTTGTCCCTGTGCCACCCGCCATGATTAGTGCATAGAATGCCATAGTGGTTTCCCTCTCAAAATGCGAATGAAATTGCCGCCAGGCAGGTGCAGCTGGGGCGTGCTCGCGGAGATCGAGGGCTGTTCATCCCTCTTCTCACTCTACAACGTATGATACCCCCGGTTCCCGGGCGATGACGTATTGCATGCCGCCCACCTGCCGGACCATGCCCTTCAACTCCATCATCGCCAGGGTGCTGGTCACCTGGGAGATCGGCAGAGCGATCTGCTGCTGGAGTTCATCGACGTGGGTGGGGTCCGAGGAGAGGTGCTTCAGTAGCGCTGCCTCCGTCTCGTCTTCTGGCAAGGCCAGCCGAGCTTGTTTCTGCTCGGCGACCATGGTCAGATTAAGTTCCTCAAGAATATCCTCGGCCCGGATGACGAGCTTGGCGCCGTCCTGGATCAGGTGATTCGGCCCCACGCTACCCTGCGTGAGTATGCTGCCTGGGACGGCGAATACGTCCCGCCCTTGCTCAGCGGCAAAGTCGGCCGTGATCAGGGCGCCGCTGGACTTGCCAGCGTTCGTCACCAGCACGCCCAGGCTAAGGCCGCTGATGATGCGATTCCGCGGCGGGAAGTTCCTGCCCTCAGGCCGGGTGCCCAACGGATAGTCGCTGACGAGGGCCCCCTGAGCAACGATCTGCTCAGCCAGCTGCCGATGTTCAGCGGGGTAGATTGTGTCGATGCCGCAGCCAAATACTGCGATGGTGCGCCCCCCTGCCTCCAGTGCCGCACGGTGAGCGACACCGTCAATCCCACGGGCCAGACCGCTGACTACGGTGACGCCGTTGCGGGCTAGGGCATCAGCTAGACGACGCGTGACCTCACGACCATACGTTGAGGCCCGGCGGGTGCCGACCACGGCAACTGCCCAGGCGTCCTGCTTCTGAAGCTCCCCCTTGACGTAGAGGACGGGTGGCGGTGCGTAGGTCTCGAGCAAGAGAGGCGGATAGTCTGGGCTGTCCCATGTCAGCACGTGTGCGCCAGCGGCCTCTATCTGCTGCAGCTTCTGGCCGAGATCCATCTCGGAGCGGACCTTCTGCAGGTTTTTCACCGTCCGGCCATCGACGCCAACGCTGCGCAGCCCTCCAGGCGAGGCTTGCCAAGCCCGCTCGATGCTCCCGTAGTGGTCCAGCAGTGCACGCAGTCTGAGGGGGCCAATGCCGCGAACCTCGTTGAACCCTACCCAATAGCGCAAGTCGCTCACGCCTCACTCTCCTCGACCATCCCAGGGAGCAGATGGACCATCATCTTCCCGCTCTCCGTGTCCAGTTCCAGAATGACGTCCTCGACAGCTGGGAGGAGGATCTCGCCTCGCGGCCCGTGGATCACATAGACATCGTGGGCACCAGCGGCCACCACGTCGGCCACCCGCCCAAGCCACTCTCCGCTATCGGTTGTCACGTCCATCCCCAGAAGCTGGAAGTGGTAGTACTCGCCCTCCTCAAGAGGGACAGCGTCCTCCAACGGTACTTGCACCAGCATGCCGCGCAGCTCCTCTGCCGCATCCCGATCATCGATCCCCTCGAGCTTGATGAGAAAGACACCCTTGTGGGGCCGCACTGACTCCAGGGGGTACCGCTCCACATCGTCGGGCGACTGCGGATACGCGAGATAGAGGTACGGGTGCCGGACCAGTCTTTCTGGGTAGTCCGTGAGGATCTCGACCCGTATCTCCCCGCCAATGCCGTGCGGGCGGCGCACTTGACCCACGACGATATACGAAGGCTCAGGATCTCTTCCTACTCCTGAGCCTTGCTGGTAGCCACCTGCTGGTTTGCTCTCGTTCATGTCATCCCGACGCTACGGGCGGGTGCAGTTCATCAGCCCGCCATGCGTGATGATCCATCATGGGTTTGATCTAGACAATCTCCAGGTTGGCATGCTTGTCCTGCTTGGCAGCCAGGACGCGTACCAGGCGGCGCATCGCATTCGCGGTGCGTCCGCCTTTGCCAATGACGCGGCCCATATCATCGGGCCCCACGCGAAGCTCAAGGATGATCGAATTCTCACCCTCTATCTCCGAAACGTGTACCTGTTCAGGTTCATCCACGATTGCCTTGGCGACGTACTCAACCAAATCCTTCATTGATGAAGCCATGGCTGTTCTCCCCCTTCCAAATGATGACGTGGCCGGATGTGTGATTGCGAAGACGCAGTGGGCGAGCGTTCCACGACTAGGTATAGCCCGGGCCGAAGGTCTCGGTTCAAGCTCCTATGGTCACACTGGGGCGGGATACATCGACACCACCGGCGACAGATGTCCCGCTATTCCTGTGGCTCGTCTTCTTCTTGAGCCCCTTCGGCTTCTTCTGGCTCAGCGGTCTCTTCCGTCTCATCCTCCGTTGCTGGCTCAGGTGGCTCAGCGGTCTCTTCTGCCTCATCCTCTGCTGCTGGTTCTTCTGGCTCAGTCTCTTCGGGCTCCAACGTTTCTTCCGGCTCAGCCTGCTCGGCTACATCCTCCGCGCCCTCGGCCTCCTCCTCGGCCTCCAGTGCTTCTTCCACCGCAGGCTCTTCCATCGCTTCCTCTTCCACGGCCTCTGCTTCAGCCAGTAACTCCTCCAAGGGTTCTCCCTGTTGCAGGCGCTCGAAGCGGTCCAGGGTACCCAACGTCCTCAGTAGTCGCGCCGCGGACTCGGTGGGCTGCGCCCCGACGCTCAGCCAATGGAGGGCTCGTTCCTCCTTGACACGGAGCGTCTCTGGCTCGGTGCGCGGATTATAGAAGCCGATCTCCTCAATGAACCGACCGTCTCGCGGGGCCCGGGAGTCCGCTACGACCACCCGGAAACTAGGCTGCTTCTTCGAGCCCACTCGACGTAATCGAATTTTGACCATACTCCTCCTGTTCAGATTGGTTAATAGTAGCGATAAGCGCGCTGGGATGGTGGTCGATGCGGATCTCTAAAGCTCCAAGATCGGGTCGCCCCTCGGCCATTCTGCCGGCCTCCCTACCTATCCCAACATTCGCATCATCCGTTTCATCTCCCCGCGTCCCTGTCCCAGTTGCTTCATCATGCGCTGCATCTGGCGGAACTGCTTGAGGAGCATATTGATCTCTTGCACTGACGTGCCGCTGCCCCCAGCGATGCGCTTCTTGCGGCTCCCCTTGATGATGCGCGGGTTGCGTCGCTCCTCAGGGGTCATCGAGAGGATCATAGCCTCAATATGCTTCAGCTGGTCATCGGTGGCCTCCGGGGAGACCTGCTGGGACAGGCCTCTCATGCCGGGGATCATATCCAGAAGCTGAGTCAGCGGTCCCATCTGTTTCACCTGCTGGAGCTGTTCCAAGAAGTCCTCGAGATCGAAGCTGGCCTCGCGGATCTTGCGCTCCATCTGCTTGGCTTGCTCTTCATCGAACGTCTGCTCGGCTCGCTCAATGAGCGTCAGTACATCCCCCATGCCCAGGATTCGGGATGAGAGCCGGTCGGGATGGAAGACTTCCAATGCATCCGTCTTCTCCCCGGTTCCCAGGAACTTGATCGGCACGCCGGTCACTGCACGGATGCTGATGGCAGCCCCACCGCGTGCGTCACCGTCGACCTTGGTTAGGATGAGGCCAGTCAGATCGATGCGGCGATCGAAACCCTCCGCAACGTTCACGGCCTCCTGTCCCGTCATGGCGTCGGCGACAAGAAGCGTCTCAACAGGATTTGTCGCCTCTTTTACCGCCTCAAGCTCGGACATCATATCATCGTTGATCTGCAGCCTGCCGGCCGTGTCCAGGATAACCACGTCACGGCCGCGACGACGCGCCTCGGCGACGCCGTGGGCGCAGATATCGGGCGGGCTGCTCTCTCGCTCTCCATAGACTGGCAAGTCCAGCTGGCGGCCCAGCACTTGAAGCTGCTCTCCTGCTGCGGGTCGATAGGTGTCACCGGCCACCATCAAGGGTAGCCGCCCCTTCTTCGACAGGTGCTGAGCCAGCTTGGCGACGGTTGTGGTCTTACCAGAGCCCTGCAGGCCGACGACCATGATGACATAAGGCGCTGGTCCCCCCAGCTGCAGACGACCAGGTTCGCCGAGCGTCTCGATCAGCTCCTCGTGGACGATCTTGATGACCTGCTGAGCTGGGCTGAGGCTCCTCGTCACCTCGGCCCCCACGGCGCGCTCCTTCACACGCGCCGTGAAGTCCTTGACAACCTTGTAATTGACGTCTGCTTCAAGCAGCGCCAAACGGATCTCGCGCAGCACCTCGTCCACGTCTTCCTGGCGCAGGATCCCTCGGTTGCCCAGATCTCTAAAGACAGACTGCAGCTTTTCGGTTAAGCTTTCAAACATGGTTACAGTGAGCTATACTGCTTCGCCAAAATGCGAAACGATTGTAGCGGAAAAGCATGGTTTCGTCAAGCTGTTTGGCTTCTGACGACCGCCCGTGCATCTATTGCCGCAGCGCCCTGCTCGAGAACGAGGAGCGGGTTGATGTCGAGCTCCGCGATTTCCGGGCAGGCGACCATGAGATCCGATAAACACAGGAGTGCGTCGACGATGGCCTCCCGGTCTACTCCCCCTGCGCCTCGAACACCATGTAGGAGCTGACGACCGCGTATCTCATCCAACATGCGCCAGGCCTCATCACGAGAGAGCGGGGCCAGGCGGAAAACGACGTCCCTCAGAACCTCCACATACACACCACCAAGGCCAAACATCACCACCGGGCCGAAGTTGGGGTCGCGCTTCCCGCCGATGATGACCTCTCGCCCTCCGAATACCATAGGCTGTACCATCACCCGTCTGCACGGTTCGTCGTGGTCAGCCTTGCTCAACCCTTCAACGATCTCCTCAAAGGCGTGGCGAAGCCGTTCGGGATCGGCAATGTCCAGCACGACGAGCCCGGCGTCGGACTTGTGCGAAACGCGGGACGAGAGGCCCTTAAGGGCAACGGGATATCCCAACTTGGCGGCCGCGCTGACGGCGCTTTCCTGGTCCTCTACGACGGCCCAGGTCTCCACCGGGACGTCGAAGGCTGCACACAGATGGAGGGCTCGATCCGCGGTCAGGGTCCCTGCCTGGGCGACGATGGCCTCCACCTCGTCAGATCTCTGAGGGGGTGTCGAAGGCAGGGGAAGGAGCCCGACGGTTCGAGTGTGTCGCTCACGCGACGCCGCTAGCGCCCGCACCGCAGACTCGATCTTCGTGAAGACGGGTAGTTCCGTCTCGAGGCTGAGCGCCTCTACGTCTGCACGCTGCGCGAACGCACAGAGGGCCAGCGGGGTCTCCAGGCCCCGGCTCAATGCTTCCAGACGCCGAACCATGTGCAGAGACATGGTCGCCTCGGGTCCCGAGCTATATGTATGGATCAGGAGCAGTACATCGGGATCCAGGGCTTGCAGCCCCCGCTCCACGATATGGGCATAGAGGTCGAAATCGAAGATTGCGCCCAGATCGAGTGGATTGGTGGGCGCAATCACATCCGCGCGGAACAGGCCTCGTGCCTCGCTGGCGAAGCTCTCCGGGATTGGCGCCAGATGGAAGCCCTGGGCCTCTGCTGCATCGGCAGCGACCACCGCATGCCCTCCTGATCGGGAGATGATCAGCAGATCCTCGCCTCTCACCGCAGGGAGGGTGCATGCCTGGGCTAGCGCCACCGCGTCATCGAAGCTGAGCGCACGGGCGACACCGGCCTGCCGTAGCGCGGCATCGACGATGACATCATCGCTGGTCAGTGCCGCCGTGTGGGAAAAGGCAATCTGGCGGCTGGCGCGGCCGCGGTTGGCCTTCTGCACGATGATGGGCTTGGATGAGGCCGCCGCTATTTCGAGCAGCTGCCGCCCTCGCTCCATGCTCTCCAGATAGAGGCACAAGCTTTCTGTGGTCGGGTCATTCAGCAGATAGGCCAGGTAGTCGACTTCGTCCAGATCGGTCTTATTCCCCATGCTCACAATCTTGTTGGCGCCCAGGCCGGCTTCGCTAAGCAGGATCAGATAGGTGATCGAGATGCCGCCACTCTGGGCCACTACCGAGACGCGTCCTCGTCTGATCGCTTTCGGATCCAGCCGGACGAAGGGCAGGCAGAGCCCGTTCTCCAGATTGATGACGCTGATGCAGTTTGGTCCCATGAAGCGTATGTCCCAGGCGTGGGCTGCCGCGACCACCTCCTGCTCAAGGAGATGCCCTGCGTCTGAGCGCTCCGTGAAACCGCCGGACTCAATGATCGCCCTCTTAATCCCTTTCTTTCCGCAGGCTCGGAGTAGGCCAGGAACGGCGGTTGCCGGCGTGAGGATTACTGCCAGGTCCACGTTGTCAGGGAGGGCTTCGACCGAGTTGAGAATGGGGACCCCATGCACCTCACCGGTTTTGAGCCCCACGGCGTGGACGTCACCCTGATACTCGAAGGCGAGCAAGTTGTGCACGATGTTGGCCGCCAAGTTGTCCGGTCTCTCGGACACACCGATGACCGCAATGCTTTCCGGATAGAAGATCCTATCCAATGCCACGTGTTCCATCTGGCGCATAGTCGTGTTCCTTACCTAGCGGCCCAGTTGCAGTCTCATGGCGTGTCCGCGACGACGCGTATCGGCAGAACCCCACCTCTTGTACTCGTGGGCGATGCTTCCGGATTGAAGCAGAGGCCAGCGATATGGAATCGAGGAGCCTCCCCCGTCAGCGCGCCGGGCAAGGAGGACGCCACGAAAGTTACCGAGAGGGCGCCATCGAGGCATCTTGGAATTCCCAACCCCTGTCGCGGCGGGACTGGGTTATGCCGCGACGTGCCCATTTGACGGCAGTACTCGTGCCCGAGGGGCATCTTTATAATCGTGAAATCGGACATGAGACCTACCCCAGAGGTGGTCACCTCCGCTCCGGGCCCTTCAACCCAAACTGCGGTCTTGTCGGTGTCGATGAGAACGAAACCCGGAAGGGCTCTCAGCTCCGCTTGTCTGGCGGTCGCTTCTCTTCGCACACCTCGAACCACGTACTTCATTCAATGACGGGGATTGTACCGGAAGCAGGCCGTGGCGCCAGCCCGCTCCGTTCGGTTGGTCCAACACCTGGGAGGCCGCACCAGAGGCATCGATGAATGCCATCTGGGCACCATCGCGCTCTCTCCGTCGAAGCTGGCGGGCATTCCGAGATCTGGCCTCGGCAAGGATCCTCGGGATGATTTGCCGTTCGTCCAGACAGACTTTGTCTCGGAGACGGCCCTTCCGGGTGAAATGAGGTGAAAGCCTGTATTGACTCCTGCCGTCCGCGCGCTTCCCACGTTTCGCCTTGGCGGGCACTGGGGTGTAGCGCTGACTGTGGTACAATAAAGACGGGCCTCATACTGGTCAGCGCCATATGGCGTCATCTCAGGAGAGACGTACAGTGACTGTCTGCTCCAGATCTCGTCAGTTGAGGGGGTGGCGGGCCAGGTTCGTGCGGCGATCTGCATTCCTTGTGGGAAGGGCTACTAATGATCGATCATCCGGAGCTGATTGCCGACAGCGCGTTTGTCGCGCCAAATGCTACCGTTGTGGGAAACGTGGAAATCGGTGCCCTGTCTAGCATCTGGTTCGGCTGTGTCCTCCGGGGCGACAACGCGCCAATCGTGATCGGGCCCCGCACCAATGTGCAGGATCTGTCGGTGATTCACACCGACGATGGCCTGCCGTGCAGCCTGGGTGCCGGCGTTACGGTTGGTCATCACGTAGTGGTACACGGGGCCACTGTGGCTGACGGGGCACTCATCGGCATCGGGGCCATCGTGCTGAATGGCGCCAGTGTGGGCAGTGAGGCGATGGTCGGTGCCGGTGCGGTGGTGACCGAGGATCAGGCCATTCCACCCCGTCATCTGGCTCTGGGGATGCCGGCCAGGGTGGCTCGCGAGCTTACCGACGAGGAGCTTGAGCGCCTCCGGCATGGCGCCGCTCACTACGTCAGCCGCGCGAGGTCGTACCGACAGAGGGAAGACCAGGGTGGTTAGAGCGGCGCAGCCGACTCTCAGCCGGCTGGCGCTTGGGCGGAGGGGAGGTCTTGGGCCTAATGTCTCACCCCACCCCGCTGGACTGGGTGCCGCTCGCCAGCGCGACCCGGAGTACGAGCGAACGGTGTTGCGCCGGATGCATCTCTTGACAGCCGCCCTGTCTGGAGGTACGATATGCATCAAGATGAATGTTAAACAGGGTGGAATGGCCCATCGGAGATCTGGTCGATGAGTCACAGCCATGGTCATGTTGGGTCCGGCGGGATAGAGAGGCGCTTCATCGTCTCCCTGGCGTTGACCGGGCTGATCTTCTTCGCCGAATTGGTGGGCGGGCTGGTCACCGGAAGCTTGGCGCTTCTATCAGATGCCGCTCACGTCTTCTTGGACGCATTTGCTCTCGGTTTGAGCTACGTTGCCATTCGCCTCACGTCGCTCCCACCCGATGACCGCCACACGTACGGGTATCATCGTCTGCGGGTGCTGGCAGCCCTGGTGAATGGTACGACGCTGATGTTGGTGGTGTTCGAGATAGTCCGTGAGGCAATCGGACGTTTTTCGAACCCCCAACCCATCCTAGCTGGCCCGATGCTTGTCGTGGCCGTCATCGGCTTGATCGTGAACCTCGTGGTGGCGTTCGTCTTGCGTGGACACGACCATGAGGATCTCAACGTCCGCAGTGCCTTCTTGCACGTCCTCGGCGACACGCTGGCGTCGATCGGCGTCATCGTCGCGGGCGTGATCATCGTATTGACCGGGTGGACAATTGTCGATCCGCTGATCAGTTTGGTCATCGCTGTCATTATCCTGGTGGGTGCTGGGAACGTACTTCGCAAGGCACTTCACATCCTCATCGAAGGTGTGCCACAGGGCTTGACAGCAACGCAGGTGGCAGAGGCCATGAATGACGTCCCCGGCGTCTCCCAGGTCCACGATCTGCACGTCTGGACGGTAAGCCCCGGATACATCGCGCTCAGCGCTCATGTAGTGTTTGATGACCAGTCGATCAGTGAAGCTCAAAGCATCTTGGAGCGCCTGGAGGCGGCGCTCGCTGAACAGTTCGGGATCGAGCATACCACCATCCAGGTCGAGTGTCAGAGTTGTGCTGGCGGAACGATCATCTGTCCGTATCAGGGGAACAACCATGAATCAGAGAACGGCTGACATACCATCCACCTTTGCCCGTGCATACATCCGCAAGCGGGGCGGGATCCTGAGCATCCGCTGGACGTGGGTGTGTATGGGGTGATGAACGTTTTTCAAGGGACCATCCGGTCGGATGGCCGCGCCCGACAATCCAGACGCCTATGTAAGCTTTGAGACCGTGGATGGCCTGACGGTGTGCGTCTCGCGCGATCTGTTGCGGCGTCAGGAACCGGATGCCACGAAGCTGCGCTTCTACATCGGAGGCTACGGCGGATACTGGCTGCGGCTCCCTGAGTCATGGCGAGGCGAATTGACGCAGAGCTAAGCGACCTGCATCGATTCTGCACTGTTTCTTCATCAGATCTTCATATTATTGTGGTATCATACTAGGAGCGTTTAGGCTACGATTACGTCTACGAGGAGGTGCGATATGTTTCAGGGTAGGAGACGCTACGTCGTACTGGGCATTGTTGCAGGTACCTTGGCGTTGCTGATGGGCGTGGGCGTGGCCTATGCCCGGGGCCCTCAGCCGCCGTTTGGTGACTGGCAGACTATGCGCAGGGGACCGTTCCCTGGCGGAGGTCGCTTTGCCGATCCGCTGCCCTTTCAGGGCCTGGCGAGCGTGACCGCCGATCTCACAGGGCTGAGCGAGGAGGAGGTCATGGCCGCCCTCGAAGACGGCCACACATTCGTCGAGATCGCCAAGGCCGAGGGCGCTGATCCCCAGGAGCTGCTTGAGAGCGCTCTGGCGGAGCACGCGGTCCGGCTGGACGACGCGGTGCAGGCAGGTCGGCTGACCGAGGCACAGAGAGAGGAGATGCTGGAGCAGCTAGAACAGCGCATTGCTGACCAGCTCAACCGGTCCTGCGAGCCGCGGATAGTTGGCACTAAGCGTTTCGGAGGTCGTCTTCTCGGTCGGTTTGGTGATGGCTGGACGGGGCTATTCGATGCGGTGGCCGATGCGCTGGGAATGGAGCCCGTCGAGCTCTTCAAGGAACTCCACGGTGGGAAGAGCGTGGAGGAGCTTGCTGAGGCTGGAGAAGTCGACTTGGAGGCAGTGCGGGACGCCCTGGAGGCGGCTCAGAGCGAGGCCAGGAGGCAGGCGATCGAGGAGGGACGTCTGTCAGAGGACCGGGCCGAGTGGATGAAGGAAGGATTGGACCGGGGCTTCATGCCCGGTGCGAAGGGCTTTGGACGCGGGGGACGCCCCCGACCACAGCAGGGCCCGCGTGGTCGAGGCATGGGCCGCTAGTCCCAGATGGTGTCAGTATTGAGAACCAGATGCAGGACGACGGTAGATGGCCGTGACGGATGTTGATCAGGACTGCCGTCCTGCCATCTAGGTAGTGCCGGCGGGGGGGGTGGACCACACTCCCCCTCTCGTCTTTTACCGCTCTTGAAGCCTTCCGGAGCACGCACGTCTTGGCATTCTGCGGCTGATGATCGGCAAATCTACATGCGAGTTCCCGCTTCCTTCCCCCGTCGCCTGACCCGGTCTTGAGCCGCTTTGAGGCTCGAGTCCCTGTTAATACATGCCCTAACAATTCTCCATGACGGCGGAGCACCGGGAAGGCAGCGCGCAGCAGCCCATGAGAGGTTGAGACAACGCAGATGCCTGGAAGCTGACCTGGGAGTTCGCCGAAGCGGCTTGGCGTTCTCCGATTGGGGGGGCTGCTGGCGGGGAGACATAGGGCATTGTGCCCCTACAGTGGTGGTCAATGGTGCGAGAGGAAATAAGACAGCGACGGAGGCCATTCGATGGCCTCCGTCGCTGCAAACCTGCCCGTAGCCCCTGTCAGACAGAGAGCGTTACTTATCGGTCCGCGGCCACGGCGGCAGAATCACGGTATCGACGACGTGAATCACCCCGTTGGATGCGTTGATGTCGGGGATGATCACCTTCGAGTCATCGTTGACATAGATGTCGCCCTGGAAGCTCTTCAGGCCGGCGCGCTGACCGTTAGCCATGGTCACGTCGCCCACGAGGGTCAGGGCCTTATCCGAGAACACCTCCACCGGGAGGGCGTGATAAAGCAGGATATCGGTCAACTCGTCCTTGCTGAATGCCTGCGCGATGTTGCCAGCATTCAAATCCAACTTCGCGAAGGCCTCATCGGTGGGAGCGAACACCGTCCATTCCCCGCCGGATAGCGCGTCTGCCAGGCCAGTGGCTGTTACCGCTGCCACCAACGTGCTGAACCGCCCATCACTTGCTGCTATGTCGACGATGGTGTCGCCCGTTGCCGGAGCCGACACTGGTGCATCCGACTCCTCGCCTGTCCTGGGCCATGGTCCCAGAATCACTGTGTCCACTACGTGAATCACGCCATTGGAGGCGGGGATGTCCGCAATAATGACCTTGGAGTCATCGTTGACGTAGATGTCGCCCTGGAAGCTCTTGAGGCCAGCCCGCTGACCGTTGGCCATCGTGACGTCACCCTGTAGGGCCAGTGCCTTATCTGAATAGACTTCCCCCTCGAGCACGTGGTATAGCAGGATATCCGTCAGCTCGTCCTTGCTAAACGCAGTCGCGACGTTGCTGGGGCTCAACCCGAGCTTCGCGAAAGCCTCATCGGTCGGAGCGAAAACCGTCCATTCCCCACCGGACAGAGCGCCGCCCAGATCCGCAGCCGTCACAGCAGCGACCAACGTCTCGAATCGGCCATCCTGCACGGCGATATCGACGATCGTCTGATGTCCAGCAGCGGACGCCACGGGTACCGCGGCGACCAACATTGCGACCGCCAGTAATAAGCCAACTCTTGCCTTCAACATGATGTCTACTCTCCTGTCTTTATGTGATCACCAGATGATCTTTGTCTGAACCGCGGGAGGGTCTGGTGTCCTCCTGTCCCCGGCTGTCACATCGTTCCCCGTATCTGAGCTCTTGCTTCTTTGAACCTCAATCTGAACTCTTACTATCAACATTATAACACACAACGGGCAGTTTGTCAAGTATTTGCCTAGGCTTTGTAGATCATCCGCAACGCCATTCAATAACATCCATCGATTCTATGACTTGGTCTATCCCAGTCGCCCCCTCTCGTAGCTGTTGTTAGCGCGCGTACCGTCCTCTATTTGTGACCCTGCAGCCGGACCACCCACGATTCTCAATCTGCATCCGAATCTGATCTTTAGTGCAGGGTATGCACACACCATCAAGTGCTGCACCTGCCTCAGTCGTGACGTTAGGGAGTGGGGCCCATCAGCCATGTCCGCGCGAAAGTCCGCATCCGACGTCAACCTTGCGCCAGAGGGTGATGTGGGCGTTGGAGTCGCACTCTTCTCCACGGTGGCCTCCAGATGGTGCCTTGCGTGCACTCGATGCTTCCTTTCGACGACGTACATCCGCTGCACCTCACCGCCTGGATCTGCTGAATCACATCGGATCTTCATCCGACCTTCATCAAATCTTCACGCAATGCTGGTATCCTACGATGAAGCTCAGAACATCCGCAGCGATTGGCGATGCGAGGACACACGAAGGGAATTGCGTGGAGCAGAGACCGTGGGGCGAGTTCCTTGTGGCATGATCTAGAGCCCATCCACGTCACAGCAGAGGCGGTGATACGCTTCTCAGTCGCCGCCCTGCACGTCCGGGTGCTGTTCGAATCGAGGTGTTCCCGCTATACTACCTTGAGTCCATCTTGCACCGTGATGAGCAGGGAAGGTGATCCATGAGCCAGACAATCTTGGTCGTCGATGATGAGCCGGAAATCGTCCGGCTGCTACGTTCGTACCTGGAACAGGCCGGCTACCGCGTCGTTACAGCTTACAATGGCGAGGATGCCCTCTACACGGCACGCCACGAACAGCCGGATCTGGTCGTCCTCGACATTCTCATGCCTAAGATGGACGGCCTCGAGTTCACTCGGCGAATTCGTCGCGAGCGAGATGTTCCCATCATCATGCTCACCGCCCGGGCTGAGGAAACCGACCGTATTGTGGGGCTGGAGCTGGGGGCTGACGACTATGTCACCAAGCCTTTCAGCCCTCGGGAGGTTGTCGCCCGTGTAGGCGCTGTCCTGCGCCGGGCCCAGCCCTCCGAGGGCAGGGAGCCGGCTCCAGTACTGCGGGCGGGACCGATCACTCTGGACCGGGCTACCCACACGGTGACCGTTGAGGGTGACCGAGTGGACCTGACCCCCACCGAGTTCGATGTGCTGGAGGTTCTGATGGGCCGACCGGGGCGAGTCTTCTCTCGGGCGGAGATTCTCGAGGCGGTGCAAGGGGTGGCGTTCGAGGCCTACGAGCGCACGGTCGATGCCCATATCAAGAACTTGCGCCAGAAGATCGAGTCCGCACCCTCCGATCCTCGTTACGTCCTCACTGTTCGCGGGGCGGGGTACCGATTGAACCCGGAGCTGGAAAGTGCCTAGCATCTCCCGGCCCGCAAGCAGTGCGCGGGTCCCTCTCGCGGGCAACGGATCCCAAGGCCTCGCTGGCGACAGCGACTCAGTTGGACGGGGTGATTATGCGTAGTCTATTCGGCAAGGGGATGCTAGCTTTCTTGGTTGTCATCCTCGTCGCCGTGGGAACTGTCTCGATACTGACGGGCCGCGCCACCGAGAGCGCCTTCCGGCGGTACGCAGTGACCCGCAGTGGCGCATGGGAGGAGTTGACGACTCAGCTGGCTGACTACTATGAGGTGCGTGGCTCCTGGGAAGGACTTCAGAACACCCTCGAGGAGCGGCACAGTCCGTGGCACCGCTGGCGGAGCAGGGATTCTGGCGGCCCGGGTGGTCCGCCAACTGTGTTGGAGTTCCGGGTTGCAGAGCCGCAGGGGCAGGTCGTCGCGGACACTCAAGGCCTCCCCGGCGGGGTGGTCTCGCCGGTTGACGTCGATGAGGGGGTTCCCATCGAAGTGGGCGGGGAGGTTGTGGGCTACCTACTCCCGGCGCTCAGAGCCCAGCCCGACTGGCCCCTGGATCCTGCCCAAGCGGCCTTTCTCTCTCGCGTCCGAAGGAATCTCTGGATAGGAGGGGCTGTGGCCATGGGCGTTGCGCTCATCATCGGGGGGCTGCTGTTTCGTTCGATCACCGCTCCTCTGCGAGAGCTGACAGCTGCCAGCGAGGCCATCGCGCAGGGCGATCTCTCGGTCCGGGCAGAGGTTGGGGGACAGGACGAAGTCGCGCAGCTCGCGGAGTCCTTCAATGAAATGGCGGAGAGCCTTCACCGCATAGAGGAAGCCCGCCGTAGTCAGACGGCTGACATTGCTCACGAGCTGCGCACCCCTCTCACTGTTCTCCAGGGCACATTGGAGGCTATGCTGGACGAGATCTATCCTACTGATCGTGAGAATCTGGAGTCAGCGCTCATTCAAACCCGGACACTCGCCCGCTTGATTGAGGATTTGCGCATCCTGGCTCTCGCCGATGCCGGGAAGCTGCAGCTGGCGCGGGACAGTGTGAACCTCCAGGCCTTTCTCAAGGGCATTGTGGAGGCGTATCAGCCCGCGGCTCAAGAGCAAGGGGTTGCCCTGGCCCTGGAGACAAGGACTGCTCTGCCCACTGTCTTCGCCGACCGGGACCGGCTGGCCCAGGTAATGGGGAACCTGCTCACCAATTCCCTACACTATGTCCCTCGGGGCGGAAGCATCAGGGTGGAAGCTCTGCGGGAAGGCACAGAGACCGTCATCTCCGTGATCGATGACGGCCCGGGGGTATCGCCTGACCAGTTGCCACATCTATTCGAGCGCTTCTGGCGTGGTGATCCGGGTCGCCGCCAGGCAACTGGAGGGAGTGGGTTAGGGCTCTCCATTGCCCGTCACATTGTGGAAGCGCACGGGGGGCGGATGTGGGCCGAGGAGACGCCCGGAGGAGGACTCACGGTCCGCTACGCTCTTCCGATATCCGGAATCCAGTCTGCATAGTCCTTCCTCGCGAGGGATCCGTCGCCAGAGCGTTGCTTGTGGGACCCGCTGTGGTGGCGGTCCTGTCTCTCGCCCGAGATGCTACCTCATCGTCACCCTAGTCCCCGGCCTTCGGGTCCGAAGCAAAGCGGGAGAAAGGCGCCGTGAATGACCAGTCTCGGACAGACGTGTCCTGCCCAGGCTGGAGTGGCAGTCCTAACTCCTGAGGAAGGGGCGCAACTGCCGTCGGTTGGCTCGTTCGGTGGCGGGCGCAGGCCCCAGCGTAGTCGGAGATACTCCGTACCATGCGCAGTTGCCATTACAGCCCCTCCTGAAGACAGACGCATTCTGACGGACGTTTGGACAGTAGGCTCGGCATGCTCACCGGACAGCGGTTCGGTTCTTGGTTCAGTTCGACACGGGTAGGTCGGGAGAAGTGGGGGGACCGGTGCGTCGCTGATGACTGGATCTAGCGCGATCGGACTGCTGCGCAGGGATCATAGTCCAGTCCCAGCAGCACTTGAAAATCGATCCCTCTATCTTCAGTTGGGCTGGTGATGACATCATCTGGTCGTCGCTTATACAGGCGCATCAGCTGGCTCAGAGCCGTTGCCGATCCCGGATCCGACGCTGTCGTCAGATCGATGATCTGAGTACGAATCTGCGGTCCATCCGCAGCCCGGACGTCCACCACACCGAAGCCCTCCCACCGCAGTCTCTCTGCGGCCACCAGCCCCCAGTCCCCGCGAGGTGCGCCATTCACCACCTCAACGCGCCACAGCGGCCTCCGTTCCACGGGCTGTGGCGGCGCCAGTGCTGAGCGAACCAGCGATGCCAGCGCCTCGTGGTCGGGGAGAAGAAGGTACATCCCCTCCGGACCCCGCCACGAGGTCAGGACGGACTGATCAACAAAGCGACTCTTGATATACGTTGTATCCAACCGCGCCCCAATCGCGCCCAGGCGGATCAGCCCCTGGAGGTCCAGATCGGTGGACACGCTATCGCGCCAGGCGCTCCAGATAGACGGAATCTTGGGGATGATGCCCAGGCTCATCGCACGCCGATAGAGGCCGCGCAGCACCTGCTGCTGGCGGCGGTGGCGGTCGAAGTCGCTGGTGCTCCAGCGAGATCGAGCGTACCAGAGGGCGTGCTTGCCGTCCAGGTGATGAATGCCCGGCTCCCAGTCCACGTCGGTTGTCCCAGAGGGAGACGCTGGATCGGGGAAGGTGTCGTGGAGGGGACACTCGACCGCCACCTCTACACCGCCTAGGGCATCGACGATCCTGGCAAAGCTATCGAATCCCACCCTTGCATGGTAGTCGATAGGTATCCCGAAGTTCTGAAGGATGGTCGCCTTCATCAATGCTGGCCCTCCGCGGCTGAACACTGTGTTGATCTTCTCAAAGCCACGGCCGGGAACCCAGGCGTAGAAGTCGCGCGGAATGGACAAGAGCGAGACCGAGGGCAACTCGGGATGGATACTGACGACGACGATTGTGTCGGTCCGACCTACTTGCTCAGTGCCGATCTGATCTGAGCCCAGGAGAAGCACATTGATGACATTTTCCCGTTGATCCACAAGTGGTAGGGGCTCTGGCGCGGTTAGGGTCAATGTCTCTGTGATCGAGTTGGTCCGCGTCACGACGACGGGCGTGGGCGTTGGGGTCCCGGGCAGGAACGTGACCGGTGTGGGTATCCACTTGGGGAGCGGCGTTGGACTCGGTGTCGGCGTCAGTGTCGGTGTGGCCGTTGGTTGGGGAGGCGTGGGAGACGGGGTCAGCGTTGGGCTGGGCGTCCTGCTGGGCGTCTCTGTCGGTCTGGAAGTGGCGGTCGGGCGCGGCGTCGCGCTGGAGGTAGCTGTTGGGGAAGGAGTTACGTGATACGATGTCGTTGCTGTTGACGTCGCTGTCAACTCAGCTGCATCAAACGGCGTCGTCGTAAACACGTGCACGGCCACTACGATCAGCGCCACGCTGACGACGAGTGCCAGTCCCTTCCACCAGCGACTATCCAGCTCTCTCATAGCAGTAGGCCGCTCCTTAGGGCGTCACGGACGATGTCAATGGCATTCTACCACGAACGCTTTACGCGTCCAGGCAACTTGCCGCATGCGGTGGCTGGAGGGCACCCACCGTGTGAGTCGGGAGCTGCGTCTAGTTGCCTTCAGGAGTTGGGGTGGTTGGGGTAGGCGTCGCGGTTGACGTCACTGTCGGCGTCCATGTCGCCGTCGGCGTCGCTGTGACCGTGGAAGTGCCGGTGGCAGTCGGCGTGCCGGTGGAAGAGGGCGTCGGACTTGGCGAGGGGCTGCCGCTCGGTTCTGGCGCCTGTGTGGCGCTGGGCGATGGCGTCGCGGTGGCATGGGGCAACGTCGGGCTCGGGGTTACCGAGGGCGGGGTTGATGTCGCTGTCGTCTGCTCCGTGGGAGTGGGCGAGACGGACGGGGTGGACGTGGCGGTCGGCCACGGGCCAGGCGGCACATACAGCACCTGCCCGGCATAGATCGTGTAGCTCCGCAGGCAATTGGCCCGTCGCAGAACCTCGATGTCCACACCAAAGCGAATGGACAGGCTGTAGAGGGTCTCCTGCGGCTGTACCGTGTACACCACCCAGTTGCTAGGGGGTCCGCACGGAGAGGGCTGTGGCGTGGGCGGAGTGTAGAAAGACGGTGGGACGTAGAGCCGCTGACCAGCGTAGAGGACCGTTGTCTCCAGGCAGTTGCTGCGCATTAGAGTCCACGTCGTCACTCCGGACAGCCGAGCCAGTCCGGTCAACGTATCGCCTTCCCGCACAGTGTAGATGAACCAGCCTGGCGGCTGAGCGCACGTGGGTGCTGCTGTGGGAGCTCCGGTACGGGGAGGCACTGGCGTCCACGGAGCGGTGGGAGCAAGTGTTCCCATCGGTGGCTCGACACTGATCTCCGGCTCCGCTGTCTGCCCTTCCGGCGGCGAGAGGGGGCTCACGAAGGTAGCCACGGGGGTCGCCGGTGGCTGCTGCGTGAGTGTGGGCAGGAAAGGGGTGACGGAGGGCCGCTGGACAAGAACCTGGGTTGGCATCGGCGACATCGGAGCAGTGTCTAGCCACACCAGCAGGAAGCCTCCCAACACCATGGCGACGCTGACGAGCGTGACCACCAGAGGCACGAGGAACTGACGTACGAGGCCTTGCTGCGACTCGCCAGGATGGCGCTGGTTAGTCATCGTTCCGCCACCAAGCTCCTGCACCCCACACCTTGCACCCCTGGATGCGGGAATGAAGGCGGAGTGCGGAGTTGTGCATCCTATCTATGGCCAAGTCACTCTCCGACTGGATCCGACTGACAGCGCGGCGTCCTGTGATGCCCGGCTACTCTCCATTGCCTTCGCCGGCGATGGCGCAGGCAAGCACCAAGGCGGCCCCCTCAAGAATCTGCGCCTCACGCGAGCTCCATTCTCGCTCGGACTCCGGATTTCCCACCCATACCAGCCCCAGGATCTCTCTACCGCTGATCAACGGCTCCACCAACAAGGGCCCGGAGCTTTCCCAGCCGAGCCTGCGATACAGATCCCCTGTTTCCGGCACGGTGCTGGCGTCTCCGCTTGTGTCGTCCGGGCGACGACTGTGGGCCACTCTGTTCAAGAGCGGATAGTCCGAGAGAGAAATGACGACGGCCCCTCTTTCGGTGGCTGGGTTTGTCTTGGGGTGCAGAGCGACGACGCGCAACGTGTCTACCAGGCCAGGAACGAGAAGCCCAACTGCCGCCATGTCGGCGTCGACGGCCCGAGCGATGGTGGGCAGTGCTAGCTCAAGGCCTGCCCTGAGGTCGCCCTCAGAGTGGATGCTACGGACTGCCGTCAGCAGGTCGATGGCGCTGGAAGAGACGCCCTGCTTGCTGGTTGCAGGCACGTTGGCCATGGCCAATGCCCGGCGATAGACAAGGGCAGCGAGAAGCGGAAGAGCGGCCAGGTTCGCCAGTCGTACCCAAGGGGCAGAATGCACGTCTCGGATGGGAGCGATCAGTTGCAGGATGTGCCCTGTGAGCCACAGGGCGAGAAGGCAGGCCATCCAGCCCCAATCGGCTCCTCGCCAGGCGAGGCCTATCAGGAGTGCCAGCCCGATCACAGCGGCAGTCGAAAGCTCCCACAGCCTCCCTTGCCACGCCATGGCATAGGAGGTCCCCGCAGTTTCCACCTCAGACCAGAGCGATGCGGATGCCGCATAGGCCACCGCTGCCAACACGACACCAGAGAGGAGAAGGAATGTGCTCAGATGGACTCTCTCTCTCAAAATGGGCAGGAAAGCCCAAATGACGAGCAGGGAGGTTACGAACTGTAGAAAGCGTTCCAGGGGAGGGAGCACGAGGGCTGACGAAACGAGGTTGACGCCTGCTACGACGGCCAGCAGCATCATGACAAGGCGTGCCAGGAGAAGACCCAGCGCCATAATCACCAGACGGGCGGCAGCTCGGTCCCGCTGACGCTGCCAATGACCCAGCGCCACGCCCACGATCAACTGGATCGCAAACAGGGTGACCAGATGATAAGCCAACGCCCCATGTGGGGTCGTGATCAATTCAACCAAGTCATCCACAAGCGACACATCGACCTCCCCAACGTAATCTAGAGGCCATTATACCATGGCGCAACAGGAGAAGAAATGGTCAGTCCTTGTCACTCGAAGGGATGCGGGCTGCCGTTTCCGGCATTCATCATAGTACGCGTGCGGTACGCTAGTTGTCGTCCTCCATCCCCCACCGGTTGAAGCAGATCAGCGGCATAGCCCACAGGGCGTCGTCGTTGAGCCCTATCCGAACCCTCTGCTGCCGCCCCCGCCGCTGCGTCGGGAGGAACTACTGCTGGATCTTGACCGGCTTCCACCCCAACTGCTCGATCGGAAGCTGCCTCCACTGAAACCCCCACCTCCGCCACCTGAGGAGGATTCCTTCAGGATATCGCTCAGAATCTTCATCGTAGAGGTCCCAGCCGTCCGTGGGATCTGGGTAGCCTCGCTCGCTCCTTTCTCCCTCACTCCAACTGGGGAATCGATGTCGTCCTGGCGGCCGGCCGCCGTATTCAACAATGAGCTGAGCGACCGACTGGCGTTGTTCAGGGAACGGCTCAGATTGTCCGACAAACCTTGGAGCGACAGGTTGGCCCCCGCAGGTCGGCCGGTCGGTGAAGGGCGGCCTTCCACCGGCCTGGCGTCGCCGACTGTGGAGGCCGGCCCGTGCTGCGTGCCCTCCACTAGGTCCCGGAGGCTCCGCTGCGACCGGGGCGCGACGGAGGGCGGGCCCACCTGTACCGGAACAGGGACCATCCAGATCGGTACCTGGGCGTCCATCTTCTCGGCTTGCCGCAGGACGATTTCGTCGATCCCGAGCGCCACAGCGTAGGGGAAGTGATCGTCCAGCACGACCTGCGCGTCCTCGAGATCGCCGAATTGCTTGAGGTTCTTCAGGTAGCGCCGGAAGGCCCGCCACTTCGCTGCCTCCTCGATCCCCAGCGTGGTGCGCTGGGGCATCCAACGGCTCGCGCCCATGAACATCAGGCCCACCACCATCAGACCAACTGGGGGGGCGAGGGCAGGCCAGCCCAACGTGGTGCTGCTGCACAGGGCAGCGAGCCCCAGCGTAATCGCGGCCACCACCACTGCTTGTCCGATACGGGTCCAGCGTCGACGCGCGGTCTCCGGCAGCACGGAGAAGTACTGGGCTGCCGCTTTGCCCATCTGTTCGTAAATCGTGGGCAACTCCCGCAGGAAGGCACGTTGGATTTTGGAGAAGGCCACGGGCCGTTGGCCCGCCTCATCGACCTGATCCGTCCCTGCGCCAAGCTCAGTGATTCGCTCGACCAGCAGATTGAAGAGCGTGCGCTCGTGCTGGCTCAACGCGACGGGCTCTCCATCGCCTACGCGGACGGTTTCGCCATCCTCTAGCTTGTTGGGCCAGTTCAGCTGAACCGTGAAATCCTCCTTCTGCAGATCCACGCTGATCAGGCCAAGCGTCGCCAGACGGAGAAGATCGGCCAGAACGCCCTTGACCGTCGGCTCCTCGTCGACCAGGTAGGCGACGATCCCTGGCGGGAGGTCTGACGGCGGCTCGGTGAGGTATGCGGCCACCGGGGGTGCCGCCCGGTCGCGACCCCACACGTACCACGCTGCCACGACGCCTGCCAGGCCCAGGATGGGGAAAAGACATCCGAGTGCCCCCAGTGCCACCTGCCAGCGGGCTGTGCGGACCGCTGCTTGCTGTGCGGATTCGAAGTGCGCCTGTTCCTTCCGGAGCTGCTGCTCCAGCTGCTGCTGCCAGATGGGTTTCTTAGCTGCCGTTGTGCCCGGGGGCATCTGAATGAGAACCGACCAGGGACGACCTTCTGGCACAGGCCCGTCGTGGTGCACCTGTAGGACACCATCTGACCGGACGGTGGGTGCTCCTCCAGAGATGGTGATCTGGTCAGGCGCCACACTCGGAGGCAGGGTGACGTTCAGGGTAGCTCCTTCGACGGGCACACCTCGGTCCGCGAAGACGACGGTCCAGTTGATCTCTTGCGTGTCACTTAGCACCCTGACGGCACCCGTCGCCGAATACCTAAGGTCGAAAGCCCCTGTGTCGCCGGCGCCTAGGGGGGGAAAGGACCATTCGACCAAGGTCACGCCTGCTCGATCGCTGTCGATTACCACCTGTTCCCCGTCAAACAGAACCCAATCCGGTTGTCTCGGCTTCTCCTCAACCACGTAGCAGGACTCACAGGGGCTTGAGCTGAACTGGAAGGACTGCCCGGCCGACTCCACGGACACGCTCTCGATTCCGTCCAAGTAGAGCCAGGGAATGATCCGGTACCCGCTGTAGAGGTATCCGGATTTCACGTCCAACGCGTGCCTTTCGTGGACGGTCACCGATCCATCCTGAGCGACCGCCAGGTCGACTGTCACATCGGTCCAGCGGTAATCCGCCGCTGTCTCATCGGCGCG
The DNA here is from genome assembly GCA_964528475.1 of uncultured Anaerolineales bacterium. GTDB lineage: Bacteria > Chloroflexota > Anaerolineae > B4-G1 > B4-G1 > SKLM01. The sequence goes on along the minus strand of CAZGSX010000003.1, from coordinate 12,682 downwards.
CTTCTGCCAGTCAGAGATGCCAGCGCTGGTCATACCGTGCGGGAAACCGACCTCCACCTCGAAGGCCGTGTTCTGACGGAGCGAACCCCTGGACTCAAAGACCACGGTAGTGGCGTCAACCACGGTAGCCGTAGCGTCTATGCCCCTGGAATTGACGACCAGCTGCTCTTCGTCGACTGGGGCCGGCAGGCGCACTGTCACTTTGCTCGCCTCTGTTGGGATCCCGCTGCGATCGGCTGGTACTGCCTGCCACATCAGCCAGTCGAAATCAGGATAGACCCACAGACCCCCAAGTACGCGATAGGCGACCGTGAAGGTCCGAACTTCGGTGCCGCTGGTGGCTTCGTACTCCCAGTTGACACGAATGGCATCGTAACCCCGTTCCAGGGTGAAAGTTCCCGTGCCGTAACCACCCTGGACGTAAGGGCGCTCGCCTTCCCGCACCGTGACGTCTACGATGTCGGTCACGTTGTCCAGTGGAATCTCCGCAAACCCGGTGCGGAACTCACCCTCGAAGCGCAGTTCGTACGTCTCTGTCACGAGTAACGAGCCGTCCCGCTGCACGTCGATGACCACATCGTAGCGCTGATACGTGACGTTTCTCTGCTGCAGTGGGGCTGCCGCCACGGCCAGCGCGGCCAGGGCGCCCAGAATGAACGGCCATACGCGTCTCTTCATCGCTTACTCCCTTCGAAGCGTGGATGACTCTATGACTCACCCCTTGGTCACTGGTTGGCCCAACTGCAAGACAGTGACGCCACAGCGGGTGAGGCGAATCATCTTGGTTGCCCCATGTCCCAACCCGTCGTTGAGCTTGGGGGCAATTAGCTCTGGACCGGCGTCCCTGGTCGACGTCGCCCATGCGGCAACCACTGCCCTTTGCTTTCTCCACCGCCCGCGACCACGCTGATGTAAGGCGGCTCGCTGGCCTTGGGGACCTCCTCCTGGCCCAAAGGGTCTGGCCGGGACTCCCGTAAGCAATAGTCAGGCGGGCGCCGAAGTCGACGAAGAAGCCCGGGTCACGGAGTGCGCCGGGGCGGGCATCGGTCGGGCTTCGCATCCCTGATAGACGAATGCGGCGCTCAGGGCAGGTGGCCACCCTCCGGACGCCGCAAGAAGTTCTTGATACTGAGGTGCCGGAGGTGGGAGTCGAACCCACATGGGTCAAAGCCCACACGATTTTGAGTCGCGCGCGTCTGCCTGTTCCGCCACTCCGGCTCCAAAATAACTATACCAGAGAACCTCCCTCCGGTCAACTTCTCCCTTCCGATCTTGTATCCTGACCACCATCTCGCTTCATTGCCAGCTGGGTGGGCGCGAAGCCTGGGTCAGATGATATCTTTGGTCCGAACGTCATTCGTGCCCTGAGGCGCAATGCCCGTCGCTGGACAAGACCGGGCCTGTGCCAGTATCATGGCACCGTGAAAGCAAGAGCACTGGCTGACGCGGGGTGGATGCTCCGTGTGGTGTCTAGTGCCTACTGCCTGGAGGTGTACGCTCACTATGGATCCTCTGCATACCTTCTTCCATCCCCACGGTGTGGCTGTCATCGGCGCCAGCTCGAACCCGAACAAGCTCAGCTACGGTGTGCTGCATAATCTAGCGACTCACGGCTATGACGGCCCGGTGTACCCAGTCAATCCCAAGGGGCGGAAGATCTTGGGGTTGGATGTCCATACCTCCGTGGCAGATCTGCCGGATCCGGTGGAGCTCGCGGTCATCGTCCTCCCTCCGGATCTATCGATTCAGACTGTCGCGGCTTGCGGGGAGCGTGGTATCCGCGCGGCCGTGGTCGTCGCCAGCGGCTTTGGCGAGCTGGGCGCCAGCGGTGAGGAGCGAGAGGCGGAGCTGCGAGAGATCATCGAGAGATACGAAATGCGTGTCATCGGACCAAACTGCATAGGGGTACTCGACACGACTAGCCGTGTTGACACCACGTTCTTGACGGCCATGCCGGAGCGGGGGCCCATCGGTTTCGCATCCCATTCCGGGGCGATCTGCGGAGGCACGGTTGACTGGGCCAACACCGTGGGGGTTGGCTTCTCTCGCATCATCAGTTTGGGCAATCAGGTCGATGTGAACATGGCCGATGCCCTCGCGTCTCTGGCAGCTGACCCGTATACTCGGGTGGTGGCGGCGTACGTGGAGGGACTTCCGAACGGACGGGCGTTTGTCGATGTGGCGTCTGATCTTGCGCAGGAGAAGCCGCTGGTGGTGGTCAAGGCCGGACGCACACCGAGCGGGACGCGAGCTGTAGCCTCTCACACCGGCGCTCTGGCTGGTGAGGCCCGGGCCTTCGAGGCCGCCTGCCGTCGCGCCGGAGCGCTAGATGTGGAGGATCTGCAGGGATTGATGGACGCCAGCCTGGCCCTCGCCTACCGACGGCCACTGTCTGGCGATCGCATCGCTTTGCTCACCAACGCTGGCGGCCCGGCAGCTGTGGCAGCGGATGCCTTGGACCGACAGGGGTTACATCTGGGCCATCTCCGCGACGATACGCAGGCCCGTTTGAGCGGGGTCTGCCCGCCCGGCACGATGCTGCGTAATCCTGTTGATATGCTTGGCGGAGCGGAGCCCAAGCATTTCACAGATGCCCTGGATGTCCTGTCCCAGGCGACGGAGGTGGACGGCGTACTGGTGGTCTTCGTTCCGCAAGCTTTGACCGGCCCGCCCGAGGTTGCCGAGGCGGTAGGTGCGCGTGCTCGGGACATGCAGAAGCCGGTGGTCTGTTGCATCTACGGCGGTGGGAAGATCCGTCGTGCAGCAAAGATTCTCCACGGACATCTTGTCCCCCACTACCTGACGCCAGCACGGGCAGCCCTCGGCCTCGGGGCCTTGCGGCGCTACAACCAGATACAGAAGAAACGCAGACGGGAATATACAGCGCCGATCGGGATCAAGCGGAAGCGGGCGCGTGCTCTTCTGGAGAGGGTGCCCGAGGGACACGTGCTGGACGCGAACGCTGGGGCTCAGCTGGTTGAGGCGTATGGGCTGACGGTGCCTTCGGCGGACCTGGTGGAGACGGCGGATGGTGCCGTCGTTGCTGCCGATCGACTGGGATACCCGGTGGCGCTGAAACGTGTAGCACCGGGTGTGGTCCACAAGACCGACGTAGGGGGAGTAGCGTTGCACCTTTCGGATGCGCAGGCCGTGCGGGACGCCTTTGGCAGAATCATCGGGGTCGATGAGCAGGCCTACGTGCAGCGGATGGCGCCGGATGGGCTAGAGGTGATCGTGGGGGCCCAACGTGATGAGCAGTTCGGACCGCTGGTTATGTTTGGGCTCGGTGGCGTGTACGTTGAGGTGTTTGAGGATGTAGCTTTCCGTCTGGCCCCATTGAGTGAGGCGGATGCTCGTGAGATGATCCAGGAGACGGCGGCCGGGAAGCTCCTCGAGGGCGTTCGCGGACAGCCGGCCTCGGATACGGAGGCCGTTGTTGATGCCCTAGGTCGGGTCGCGAGGCTGATAATGGACCTCCCGGAGGTGTCTGAGATCGATTTGAACCCGCTCATCGTTGGTCAGGTTGGTGAAGGGGCCTGGGCCGTGGATGTGCGGGTCGTGCTGGACGAGGCAGCCTAGCGAGCCGGGGATTGCGAACCGCCTGCGCCCCACCTGCGGACAGCTTCTCCAGCCCTCCGCCGTAATCCGTATGAGCTGCGAAATCTGCGGACGGCCTCCGCACATCTTGCCGCTCACCCGGTTCACGTGTCCCATCTTCTCCGGCTCAATGACCTGAGCTGAGCGGCTCTCGGGTTTGTGAGCAAGGGAGCTACGCTTTGACGCGAAGCCCTCTCTGTGCCATAATGAGTGTGGCTCACTGGCAAGCGACAGAGCAGCCTGTGGATGAGTAGCGCCCGGAAACCATGCCTCTGAAAGATGAAGAGCGGGATCGGCTGATCGCGGCGGCTCAGCGAGGGAATCTAGATGCCTTCAACGAGCTCGTGTTGGCGTACCAGGGTCAGGTGTACAATCTCGCCTATCGCATCATGAGCGATCCCGCTGCGGCCTCGGACGCCACTCAGGAGGCCTTCATCTCCGCCTATCAGCACATCGAGGGTTTCCGAGGAGAGCATCCCGCTTCCTTCAAGTCGTGGCTGATGCGCATTGTGTCGAACGCTTGCTACGACGAGCTGCGTCGCCGTAAGCGTCACCCCACGACATCGATCGAGGATTTCGAGATTGACGAGGAGGCTAATCCTGCGCTGGTCAGCGATATCGAGGGGCCGGAGGCGTACACCGAGCGCGAGGAAATGGCGCGCGTGATCCAGTCCGGCATCCAGATGCTACCCGCAGACCAACGGGTCACCCTTGTGCTGGCGGACGTTCAAGGTCTCAGCTATCAGGACGTGGCCGAGGCAACGGATGTACCGCTGGGGACTGTGAAGTCGCGTCTGGCACGGGCGCGAGGTAAGCTGCGAGACTATCTCCGCGACCAAGGGGAACTTTTGCCCCATCAATATCGTCTTAAATAGGAGACGGACAACAATCAAACGCAGTATCTAGAAAGCGTGGATCGACCAAAGAGCATGTTACCACTATTCGGGCGTCATCGGGACAAAGACAAAGAGCAGCTTGACGAGTTACTCTCGGCATACCTGGACGGTGAGCTAGGCGAGGCACAGCAGGCCGATCTGGATGCACGATTGTCCCGGGACCCGACCCTGCGTGCGGAACTGCGAGCGATGCATCGGACCGTTTCACTGGTGCGCGAGTTGCCGTCGGTGCCTGCACCGCGTAACTTCTTAGTGATGCAGTCAATGGTCGAACAGCGGAGCTCAGGGGCTGAAGTGCACCGCCCACGCCTGGAGCCAGAAAGGAGAACGAGAGCCTGGGTGGCGCCGGCGCTGACAATGGCGACTGCGCTGGTGAGCCTTCTCTTTGTTGTGGTATTGGTCAGTGATCTGCTGCTGCCTGGCGTGGGGGGGCTGGCCTCCGCACCTGCGCCGCTTGCGGAACTGGAGGCGCCGCTTGAGGCGATGACCGCTGAAGAAGGTGAGTCAGGGGCGTACCCAGCAAAGGACCGCGCGCCCTCCTCTCCTGTCCCACCACAGGAGGGGATGGAGCCGCTGCCAGAAGGGGAGAAGGCGTTCACTGAGGAGATAGACGATTCCGCCGCGGCGACCAGAGCGGCTCAAGCTCCACCTGGAGCGGGGGCGACTCCGCCTCCCGCGGAGATTCTCCCTGAGGAGGAAGCTGCGGAGCTGGGTGGAGACCTGGAGGCTCCCACGGTGACGGCCATGACTGATCTCACCCCGACCATCCCTGCCGAGGCACCGGCGCTGGCCCGGAACGGATCAGAGTGGGTGGCCCCCACGCCTGACCAGACGGAGGTTACTGCTGTGCCAGATCCAGGTGCAAGGGAGATAGGTGCTCTGAGGTCGCGCCCTTGGGGATGGATTGCGCTCGAGATTTCGCTGGGCCTTGCCTCTGTGGGACTGGTAGTTGCCACGATTCGCGCTTGGCGACGCCGCCGTCGGCAAGCACGGTCTTAAGCGAAGCAGCGACACCCGCTGGGTACCGTCCTGCCGAGCAGCGCCAGCCACCCCGAAGTCTGACGTAGGACAATACACCTTGGCACGAACCCCGGAGTTGAACTACTGCCCCCGCTGTGGCCACGCGCTTGAGGTCAAGCATGTGTTCGGACGTTCAAGGTGCTATTGCCCTTCCTGTCAAATGGTGGTCTTTCGCGAGCATAAGGTGGCAGCCGGGGTGATCGCCGAGCGCGACGGCCAGGTGCTTCTCGTCCGACGACGGATGGAACCCCGACGCGGGCTGTGGACTTTCCCCGGTGGATTTGTGGATTACGATGAGGCGCCGATCGAGGCAGCTGTTCGAGAATGCCGCGAGGAGACTGGCTTGGATGTTGAGATCACCGGTCTGGTGGACGTCGTTGGTGGGGAGGAACACGCGGCTGGTGCAGATATTGTGATTGTCTATAGCGGTAAGGTGCCGGGTGGTGTACCTCACGGCGCTGATGACGCGGATCGTGCTCGTTTTTTTGACCCCGATCGGCTTCCATCCCTGGCATTCGATGCCACACGTCAGGCTCTCCGGCAGTGGCGCGTCTCTCGGCGAGACTGATCAGTTCTGTCGGACGTCAGCTTCAAGCCCGGCCTTGTCCGGCAAGAGCTAGTATGCGGGCATCTGCGTTGCGTGCGTTTGCCCAGACGGTCGCTTCATCACATCTCGGCGAGACGGGAAGGTTGACAGCCCCATATGATCAGGGTATTGTATCGCTGGTTGGTGGAGGCTGAGAATTGTAACGATGAAACTGGGTGAATGTTTGCGACGGGGAACGTGGCGCACAGCGAAGGTTCTGGGATCTGGCCTCCTGCTAGTGGTGATCTTGCTTGCCCTCGCTGCCGTTCCGAGTCACGGACGCTGGGAGATTCCCTATCACAGCCCAGCGCTGGACGTTGCCGAGGACTCCGAAGCGGATGCGGTTCAGCGTGCATCCCGGCCTACCGCTACGCCGGTGCCTTTGCCCGAGCAGGCGGATGTGCCGATCCTGATGTACCATTATGTCTCGGATCTGCCTGCCAACTCCGATCAGTACCGACGTGACCTGACCGTCTCTCCGGAGGCTTTTGACGCCCAACTGGCGTTCCTGGAGGAAGCGGAGTACCACCCCATCACCTTGACTGACCTGTATCTCTACCTCACCGAGGGATACCCGCTCCCGGAGAACCCGATCGCCCTCACGTTCGACGATGGCTACCGCGACGCCCACGAGGTTGTTTTCCCTAGACTTCTGGAGTACGGTTTCCCGGCCACCTTCTTCGTGTTGGCGACTCCCGCTCACCAGGAGAGTGCTGCCTACCTCACCTGGGCGCAGATGCGGGAGATGTCCGACGCGGGCATGGACATCCAAGCTCACGGTCGAGACCACGTGGATCTCCGAGGACGCTCCTACGACTTTCTCGTCTATCAGATCCTGGGCATCAAAGAGGCCATAGAATACCATACCGACCGCGCACCCCGCTTCTTCTGTTATCCGTCAGGGCGATGGGACGCTGACGTAGTGGACGTGCTTGCGTCAGCTGGCTACTGGGGAGCCGTCACCACGGAGTGGGGAAAGATGCACACGCGTGCAGGCCTCTTCACGATGCCGCGGCTGAGAGTTCGTGGAGGGATGACTCTGGACGACTTTGCGGCGATTGTCGAAGGTCAGTAGACTCGATATCGCGCCGGCTAATGCGTCGCTTCCGGCGAACGAGTGTCGGAAAGAGAAGGAGCTCCGCATTGCGGAGCTCCTGTTGGTAACCCATTCGGTCTCGCCGCCCGCGGGGGTGCTTGAGAGGGACCCCGCAGCATGATCTGGCGTCTCAGTCAGTGCGGTCACAGAGGACCGTGATCCCACCCTCTAGGTCGGTGCGGACCTCATACAGCTCTCCTCGGGCCCTCAGAATCACCCGGTAGCCGGGCGTGACGACCTGAATATACGACTTGCCCGGTTCCGGGCAGCCCAAGCTGGCGTCCGGCCATTCGTACCTTTCGATGGACATCACCTCGATCTCTTCCTCCGATATGTCCAGTGCCTGGGCCAGGTAGGCCACGGCGGCGGCAGGGCCCTTCTCCAGTTGTGGTTCGCAGATGCGGATCGCCTCCCCGTCTTGGTCGGTGTGTACCCTGTACCGCTTCTCGTCGGCCTCCAGTATGATTCGATACCCCGGTGTAATGACCTGCAGGTAGGCCTCCCCCGGCTCCGGGCATCCCAGGCTGGTGTCCGGCCACTCGACAGGCTCAACACTGACTGCTTCTATCCGGTCAAGATCGACGGATAACTCCTCGGCCAGGTAGGCCTGGGCAGCAGCTACGACGTCTTCAGTCTTGCTGACGGGCGGCTGGAGGGGACTGGTGTCGGGATCAGGCAGTGGACTTGTCTGCTCCGTCGGTGCGGGTGTGGGTGTGAGGGGAGGCGCGAGAGGGCTCTCGCTGACCGTCCGCTCGGGCGTCGGCGTAGCAGGTGCTGGTATGGCACGCCTACCACAACCTGCCACCATCAGCACAAGTAGACATATTGAAACGATTGATCGTGGGTTCATTTCTCCTCCTCCGCTGCTGGCAAAGACATGTTCAGGACGAAGGTGTCTGCGGCCGAGCTAGCATCAGACCGGTAGCGTCAGTTGAAGATGGGCTCGTATTGCTCACCTTTGGCGATTATCGCCTCCTGCTCCTCCTCATCCATTGGCGTAAACGACTCGCACGCGGCGACAAAACGTGGCAGCAAGCTTATGTCACCCACCGTGCAGAGTCCGCTGACTCCCTGCGACAGAGCGAAGTCGATGCCCCTCTGGATGTCCTCAGGCTGGTCAAAGGGCTGGTACCAGGTCGTGTACGTTCTCTCTCCATCATCCTCCCACAGGCCCTTTGCGATCGCCTTGATGGCCATCATCCCCACGTCGCGGGCCAGACACACTTGTAGTAGCTCTTCGGCCGTGCGGCGGTAATCGTCGTCCGAGTAGAGGACGAAGTTCACTGGGAAGAGCACCGAGTCGAAGTCGAACCGGCTGAGCGCCTCCAACAGGACCGATGGGGCGTCCATGCCGTGCGTCGTGATGCCGATGAAACGCGTCAGTCCTTCCTGCTGCGCATCCAGAATCGCTTGAAGTGCCCCGTCCGCCGCTGTCGCCTCATCCAACTCCTCCAGGCTCGTCACGGCGTGCAACTGGTATAGATCGAACGCGTCAATCTGGAGGCGCTCCAGCGATTCTCGCATCTCTCGCGCCGCCCCCTGCTTCGTCCGCTCCGTCGTCTTGCAGCCGACGAAGAAGCGCCCTCGTTCTCTCGCCAACCACGGGCCCAGGCGCTCTTCGGCGCGCCCATAACTCGGAGCCACGTCGATGTGGTTGATGCCGGCATCAATGACCTTCTCCATCACCTCGTCAGCTCTAGCCTGCGTCACCTCAGAGAACGCAAAGCCCCCCAGAATGGCAAGCGTGCTGCGATGATCAGTGCGGCCAAACCGTCGCGTCTTCATAGCCCTCTCCCTAGCTCTTGCATATGTCATTCGTTAAGGCTGATCAAGATGATCTCGACCACGCCCCATCAGAGGCATCTTGCTGTTTCTTTGATGGCTGCCCACCTGTCGCCCCCTGATTCTAGCTGGCTTTGCGGTTCTAGTCTGTTCTCTGTGGCGCATCCTTGATTTTGTCACATCCCTCGCTCTGCCGTCAGCGGACGAGCTCGTCAGGCTCTGCTCCGTCCTATCCAGTCTATAGACGACGCCGACCCTCTGGATGTTCCGCAATAGGACGGTCAATCACGGTGCCTGTTCAGCCGCCATTCTCTCCCTCAGAAGGCTGTTCTACACCTTCCTCCTCGACGCCCAGTTCGCCTGGTCCTTCCCCACCGTCCAGCGGGGGGCCGGGGGCGATCGGCTCCCGAGCGTGTGCGGGGACATAGGCTCTGGTGCCCAGACGTGTCAGCACAACCGCGCCAAGCCCAAGACAGCCCAGCACGAGGACGAGGAACCAGCCGAGAGGAGAAAGGCAGAGGGCGCGACTCAGTCCTGCACTGACCAGGCTGATGACCAGCGTGCCCAAGCCAGCGCTCAACGTCGGCGTGACCTCACTGGCGTTCAACGCTCTCAGGAGCCGTCTGCCCACCCGAGCCCCAACCGCAACCCATCCCAGCAGTCCAGCAGCGCTGAGGGCGACGGCTATGAGAAGGGCGGCGGGCGAGAGGCAGATGGTGACCGCCAAAGTGATGATCAGAGCCACGCCGGCGACCACGGTGAGCAGGCCGACCCCAAAGCTGGTCCCCGGGGACTCGAAGGCAGTTTGGCCCATCTGAGAGGTCGCATCTGGCCAGATGAGCGCCACCAGTCCTGCTGTCACGGCGATCACCAGGATCGTCGCCAAGCAGCGAGCCATGCGGAAGATCCCCCTGAGCAGCTGCTCCATGGTCGAGAGCCAGAACGGCCTCGTCTCTTCGACCGGCCTGCTCACCATCGCCCTCGGCTGGCTGAGCTGAGCAAAGGGGAGGAACCCCCGGAGCGAGGGCCCTCTCACGAGCGTTCCCCCGACGCTGGATCCCTCTTCCCGCTCGATGTTGCAGTTCCAACTGCATACCACGTCGCCTTGGGCCTCAGCGTTTCTGCGTAGCTGGATGTCCCCGTTCGACGCCACGAGATTACCTTCAATGACGCCGTCTGCATCGATGTTGCCATTCCAGACGACTACATCCCCTCTCACCCGGCTCTGCGTCTCCAGGGTTGTATTCCCGTTGAAGACAATGACATTGCCGTCGACTGTTTCACCCTCGGCGAGGATGTAGTCCTCATTCCAGATGACGATGCCATCATCGGGACGCCCGCTTGCGGCCGTCACCGACATCAACGGGAGCAGAAGTCCCAAGGCGAGAACTGCGACCAATCCAATCCCTATTCGCTGATACATCTCTGCTCTTCCTTTCAGCCCCTGGTTCGGCAGGATCACTACTCCTCCGCGCCTTCTTCGATCAACCGGACGTTGCCAAGCGCTGTCATGACGCTGACTCGCAACTCGACATCCGTCTCGCCGAAGGCGTCATTCGTGTACGTCCCGCCCATCTGTCTAAGTCCATAGGCCTCAATGTTGGTCAGACCGCTCGTTGTTTTTATCTCGACACCGACGTCAGAGGGCAAGGTCACCCGCAGTGCTCCGACTCCCGCCCTGATTGTCACATCGGCTGATCTTGTCCAGTTCCCGGTTAGGTCCAGGCTGATGTCGCCAACGCCTCCCTGAACACGAACGGTCCCTGGGCTCGCATTTCCTACGCCCTCGACCTGGATCTTCGAGGCCCCGGTATCGAGCGTCAGGTGGTCCATGGGCACAGGATTCGGGGCGTCGAAGAGCAGGGTGAACGTGCCGGCTCCCAGGTCGACATCCAGTTCAGAGACCTGCAGCCCTGTGAAGTCGAGCTTGCCATCTGCCGCTCCAGCCCTCACATTCATCTTCAGGGCGGTCTGGGGCGAGAAGGCGAGCGTCCAGTGATTGCGCACATTGCCACTAGGGATTCCCCACGTCTCCCGGTCTCCACCCTGGCGGATGGTCAGCTGGCTGCCCTCTTGCGAGACCTCCGGAGCCCATTCCTCGACGTTGTATTCGAATGAACCGGTCAGCAAGGCGTCAGAGGCGCCGGATTCGATCTCAAGCCTCCCCGCTCCGAAGACGATGTCGACATCCATCGATTCGTCTGTCGCTGCAACCACCCTGTGGTGCTCTTCTCTGACCTCGCCCGTCTCAATCCTAGGGACGTCGACATCAACGTCCTGCAATCGGTCGGTAACCGTACAAGCCAAGCTCACCATCAGCAGTCCCACTGCAGCAAATAGTATGGCAGTCTTGTTCATGTGTCCTCTCCTTCTCTTATCCCTCATTGCCAGCATCCCGCAACTGCGCCGGACGCTGATCTCCACCGAAGTGACTTGCTGTTCGCTCCATCCTCAGCCGGCAGTGCGCGTCCTGCGCAGAGTGGCGATCCATAACGCGTTTAACGCGATGGTCACCGCAAGGGTGCCAAGCCCCAGCAGGGTCAACGGCACCGCAAAGTGGCTCAACAACGCGACCAGCACCCGACCCTGTGTCTCAATCAGCAAGAGCAGTTGTGCTAGGGTCTGCAGGCCTCCCGCAAGCAAGGTGGGCACGATGCCCAGATTCTCGAAGAACCACACACTGACCGGACCGAGCAACAGCAGTGCTACCGCGGTCGCGCCCAGAGCCAGGATCAGGCTACCAGCGACGACGAGGCGGGTGCGTTCCTGCTGGACGATCCGCGCCACGATGTGCGGGCGCAGATTGTTTGGGGCTGGCACCGTCGCCGCCGACCGGAACAGAAGATCCAGCGCGCACATGCGTTGCCACTCGGTGCGGCAGCCCTCGCACTCTGCCAGGTGCTCCTCCAGGATGGCCGTCGTCCGAGCGTCGAGGCAACCGTCCAAGCGGTCTACCATTAGTTCGCTAGCTCTTCTGCAGTGCATACGTCTCTCCCTCCATCTGCTCCGCCAGTGAGCGTCTGGCACGATAGAGCCGCGACTTCACCGCGCTCACCGTCAAGTCCAGCACCTCCGCGATCTCCGTGTAAGGGCAGTCATACCAATAGTGCAGTGTGATTGCCGCTCGATCGGTCGGGGACAGGGTGGCCAGGAGGCTCTTGATCCAGGCCTCCCGATCGCGCTCGGTGACGACTGCCTCCGGGTTGGGGCTCTTGTTCCCGAGCTGAGTCGGTTCCGCAATCTCCTCCTCCAAAGGCATCCAATTGATCTTTCGTCGCCTTAGTTGGTCGATGCAGTAATGAGAGGCGATAGAGAACAGCCACGTGCTGAAGGGCCTGTTGGGATCATAGCTTGCCAGATGTCGGTACGCTCTTATGAAGGCTTCCTGAGTTGCGTCCTCGGCCTCGAACCTATTGCCCAACATGCGATACGCCAGGTTGTACACTGGGTGTTGATAGGCCTCCACAAGGCGCCCAAAGGCCGCCGCGTCGCCCCTCCGAGCAGCTTCAAGCCATCGCTCCTCGTCAGTCACCCGGCGTGCTCCTTGGAGGGTCCATGGTTTCGCGAACGACAATGCTTGGTATTAGTCATTACGTAATTATAGCTGATTAGGTTGCGCTCGAAAGCGCAGATGACTGGTTGCCGAACGCCCGATAGCGAGTATACTTAACGGGCCGGCTCAGCCGGTCAAGGTTCTGAATTGCG
>CAZGSX010000002.1:0-71525 GCA_964528475.1 uncultured Anaerolineales bacterium | reverse complement strand
GTGGTCGACGCACATTCCGCACCGGTCGCACCGCTCCAAACTGATCTCGGGCAACACCCATTTCCTCATCATGCAATAACCGCCCTCCACTCTCCACCCATGATAGCGGAAAAAGGACGGTCTGTCTGTGACAAACGTCGCATTCGCAGCCTAACTCGGAGGGGTCAGGAGGGACTTATCTCGTCCAGTGCCTCCATCAGGGTCGCAGCCTCGGTCGCTCGGAGCTCGATGCCTGCTTCGCCGAAGGCGTAAGCCGGTCCTTTTCGGCTGAGATCCTCCTTCACAAGCACCACGTCCGTGTTATGTCCCACCAACCACTCCGCCACACGGATGCCCTTCGCTTCTCGCTCGTCTTGATGGGGATTGGGAAGAATTCTCCGTTCCGCGATCTCTGCGTCAGCCAGACGTAGCCGCACCAGAGCATAGTAGGGTGCCTCTCCGAAGTGCTCGCTAATTCTGCCTCCTGAATCGGCCAGGGGGATGGCGTAGCGGAGGTGTGTACGAGCCATGGGCTCGGCGTGGATCAGCACGCGCTCCACAAAAGGCACAGCTTCCCGGATCTGCTTCTCGATGCGGTGCGTCGCCGTCTCTGCCTTGTCCAGGTCTTGAACGCGGAGGGCGACCTCGGCCTCCACGAAGCGGAATCGTCCTGCACTGCGCCCCGTGACCCACTCCACCTCGGTCACAGTTGGCTCGGCCTGGATGATCTCGCGTATCTCCAGGAGCGTGTCGGCATCCAACGAAGCGTCGAGCAAGGCGCGCATGCCGTCGACAAGCAAATCCCAGCCTGTCTTGGCAACAACGACCACGATGACCAATGCAGCGATGCGGTCAAGGGGGAGATCGAACCGCTGGCCGAGAAGAGCAGCGAAGACGACAGCGTTGGTGAAGGCGTGGGCCCGATACTCCTTCGCGTCGGCGACGAGAGCGGGGGAGTTGGCCGCCCGGCCAGCGCGGAGTTCGAAGTGACTAAACACCAGCGGGAGAGCTGCCGCGACCGCGATCCCCACCAGCATTCAAGGGTCCACGGTCGCCTGACGCCGTGGCGTAAAGAGGGCATCACGCGCAATTTCGTAGGCACTGAGGAAAACCATCAGCGCCAATCCCACAGCAATCACATTCTCCAGCTTGTACAGGCCGTAGGGGAAATCCTTCGACTTCCGCGTCGAGAGCTTCAGTCCCACGAGCACCGCCACCGCCGTGACGAGGTCCACTAGGTTGTGGACCAGCTGAGCCCCCACGGCCAGGCTGCCAGAGGCGAAAGCGACGCCGGCGCTGATCCCCGCAAGGACTACGTTGACCCCAGCGAGTACCAACCCCAACGCTCAACGTTCACCGTCTGCTCATCGCGCATCTGTGCCTCTACCTACTACATCTAGACACCTTCGGGCAGCCCCCACGCGAGCGCCGGTGCTCCCCGTCGCCTGGAGATTACGTTGATCGGGGCAGACCAACAGCCCCGCTCCTCCCCGTCAGTAGGGGGCTCTCTTATCCTACGTGGTCGCTATGCCGGCGGCGTTCCTGAGCCGAGCGCAACGGCAAAACCCGTTGCCAGGAGGATCAGCACGCCCAGGGTGATGTTGAGAAACAGCAGTGCGGCGTTGAGCTTCTCCCGGCCCGGCGTGGACGGCCCACTTGCTCGCCCCAGAACGAGGCTCCGTACCAGCGCCACGACGATCATGGCCAGTACGAGCACGTGCTTGAGGGCCAACATCGCCGAGTAGGGATTGCCGAAGCTAAACAGCCCCTGGAACGCCGGGGATCGGTTCGCCTGGAATGCCCCGGTGACAAGCAGTCCGACGATGCTGACGTACACCAACACGCTCAGTCGCTTCTGGATAACCTTCGTCAGTCTCTTTGTCTCCGGCCCGGTTCCCAGCACCTCCTTGGCCGCGGGCAGAACGGCCAAGCCCAAGGCGATTGTCCCACCTACCCACACAGCGGTGAAAAGGTCGTGTAGGAACGTCACAAGCGCGAACACGATCTGTTTGCTGACCATAGCTCTCCTCTCACTACTTCCGCAAGATCATATGCAAGTCCCGGACGGAGTCCACGCTGTCGCCCGTTATGGACTCAGGCAATTGCTTATCCGGCGCTGGCGGCCTATCGGGCTAGTCTCTCCAAATCCCCACTGCCGTCCCGGCGGCCGCCGCGAAGAAAAGAAAGGTGGCGAAACGATTTCCCAGGTTGGCTAGATACGTGAAGGCTGCAGAGCGCAGGACCCGGCGCACACCTTGCTGCTCCGCGTCTTCGGTAAGGTCTGCTTCGCGAAGCATCTCCATAGCCCGATCGCTGGCATTTCGCTCTACCGGCAGCGTCACCACTGCGAATACAACCAGAGCAGCCATGAACACCCCACTCAGCGCCATCAAGATCGGTATGTCAAACATGATCCCGCCCACGAAGATGAACGATCCCCAGCGGGCTGCCACGCTCAGCCGACGTCCCATTGTCTTGTGCAACCGCATGAAGCGGTACCCTTCGGCATCCTGCACCGCGTGGGCCACCTCGTGGGCCACGATGCTGAGGGAAGTCACTGAGTCCGTGTTAGCAATGCCATCGGTCAGATGAAGCGCTTTCGCCTCGGGGTTGTAGTGATCGGTGAAGTGGCCTTCAGCCCGCTCTATGGTCACGTCAGTCAATCCGTGATGGGAGAGGAGGATTTGCGCCGCCTCCGATCCGGTGACCCCGCGGCTGTTCTTCTGAGCACCGTACTCCCGTAGACCTTGCGTACTCGCGCCTGAGCCAGCCAGGCCAGCAGTCCAGGCACCACGAGAAGCAAATACCAGAGGTTCATTGTGTCATACCTCGCTCTCCGCTTCCACGAACTGCTTGTAGAGCCACGCCAGTACCAGGCCGCCAACGAAACCGCCGATGTGCGCCCAGTAGGCAACGCCTCCCGTCTCCGCCGTCGCCACGCCCAGCGATAACACGCCATTAAAGAATTGGGTGACGAACCAGATGCCAACGTACATCAACGCCGGCACCCGACGGACACGAGTCCACGGGCCCATAAACAGCAACATGCGCACGATGCCCCGTGGGCAGAGCAGGATATAGCCAGCGAGTACTCCAGCGACAGCCCCGCTGGCCCCCACGCTGGGAATCTCCGAGGCCGGGTTCACTCCAACCTGAGCGAAAGCAGCCAGAAGACCGGTCAAGAGATAGAACACCAGGTACCGCCAGGGCCCCAGCCGGTCCTCTATGTTGTCACCGAAAGACAAAAGGTAGAGCAAGTTGAAGACGATGTGACTGACACCGCCATGGAGGAACATCGAGGTGAACAACGTGTGAAGCCTTTGCCCGCCAGAGACGGCAGCGGGCACTACACCAAACGATGTGATGAAACCATTCAGCGCCTCCTCTCCACCGGTAAATAGGATGTACGCCTCCAGCAAGAAGACGATGCTGTTTAACCCCGCCAGAGTCACAGTGACAACGGGAAACCGCAGGCGGGGTGTTTCCTCCTCGGTCCCTATGGGGACGAACATGGCATCATCCCTCCTTTCTGCCCGGCGCTCGCTCCGATGGGCCGTAAGGGATGGGAATAAACTCGACGGACGGACGCCGCTGACTCGTCTGAGGGTAGAGGTCCATCAGCTTATGGATCTCCTCCGGGATCTCGTCGGAGACCAGGAGCCCCAATCTCTTGAGCTGCTCAAAGTTGATGGGGTAGTCGTGCGTCCAACGACCCTCGCTCAGGGCCTTGGCCACTTCTCTGGCCCGTTCGTCAGGCATCTTGTCCTTGACCAGCGCGTAGACCGTGTCGTGCACCTGGTCGACCGCCTTTGCCGCCACGTCGCCCAGGATCAGTGTCTGGTCATCCCGATTCGGGTTGGGCTTCTCCAGGGCTTTGAGGATGGACACGGCGGGATAGTAACCGCCCTGCTGGCTCCCCAACTGCGGATCCACTGGCCCCAGCACGGCGTCGGAATCCATCGCGATCTCGTCGGCCGCCAGGGCCACCAACGTGCCGCCGGACATAGCATAATGAGGCACGAAGACGGTCACCTTGCCTGGATGACGCTTGAGGGCGCAGGCGATCTGCTCCGAGGCCAGCACCATCCCCCCCGGCGTGTGGAGCACCAGGTCAATGGGCATCTCCGGTGCGGTCAGCCGGATTGCCCGCAGCACCTGCTCCGAGTCCTCAATGTCGATGTAACGCGCGATGGGAAAGCCCAGGATACTCATTGTCTCCTGGCGGTGGATCATGGTGATCACCCGAGACTCTCGATCCCTCTCGATGGTCCGGATTGTCCGCTTTCGTCGGGCTTCTAGCACCCGTTTCTGCAGAAACGGGACGAATGCCTGGATCAGGAACAAGATCCAGATGACGTTTAGAGCATCGCTCACGGTCCACCTCCTATCTCATAATTATGACCTACAACGAGCGCGGCGCACAGCTCATTCAGCCACGCTGTCCGGGGAAAACGCGGCGCCTATGTGTCAGATCCCCACTCCCGACCCTCCTGTCGTCTCGGGGGATCGGTCATCAGCCCCTGCACCTGGGCAGCCGTGATGCGCAGGCGCACCGTCCCGCCCTGAGCGTCCGCCGCCAGATCGGCCGGCACCAATCGATCTCGCGGCGTCAAGGGATCCGGCTGACGCAAGACCAGGTACGACGCTTCCCTGGTATCGGAATCGGCGATGAGCCCTTCGACTTCACCCACTTTCTCGCCCGTTGCATCGACCACGTCCATCCCCCGCTCCACGCTCACGTTGCTCTCGGGTACGTTACGTTGCCGCAGCGTCTCATAGCCCCGGTTCGTCGGGGGCGTATAGACTGCGGATAGCACTCCTCCGGGAACCGGGGTCGGCTTCCGATATTCCCCTCCCCGTACCGTCGCCTCATAGTCCGGGTAACCATCCAGAGCCTGACGGGTCGTGCCCAGGGTCACCGACTCGGCCGACACATCGACGACGAGACTAGCCGGCACCACGATCCGCCGCGGCCGAATCCGCCGGCGTTTGACAACCAGGTAGCCCGGTTTCTGCTCCTCCGGATCGACCACGATTCTCTCGACCGTCCCAACTGCCCCATCCTAAGCCCTTACTCGGGCGCCCAGCTCGATCCTCCGGTCCATCTCTATCCTCATTGGCTTATCGTGCTCAGTCAGCAATTCCAGTATGCACTGGATCCGGCTCTCCACAAGTATCCTGGTAGATACTCTGGCAACAACCCTGGCGCCTGACCGCTTCCCAACCCTAGCGTCCGATCACAAGACTGATCGAACGCACCGTGACCCCAGCGTCACGTTTCAGTCAGGGCGGTCCAGACACCGGGCCGGGTTCCTCCCCGGTATCGAGGATGCCTCTATGTACCCAAATCCAGCACTACCAGGACTCCAAGCGTCGGCGCGGGCGATTGATCTCCTCATATCGACGACCCGCGCGCTCCAACCGCGGACGCCGATGAGCCCTTCCTTGATCCGGTCGACGATCACCTTATCGCCTCAGGCCAGGCTGGTGAGGGTCAGAAACGGGGCCGTCGTGCATCCTTCCACGTTTCGTATCCGACGAGGCCCCCTTTCAGTTTTCAGAGGAACGATGGCCTCGTGCTGTCTGTCCTCCTGGTAATCCATCCCTGAGGTGATCGTGAGGACTCGGCGCTTTTCGGGCGATTCTTGGTTGAGGATCGACGGCCAGCGCTTGCGCGCTCCCGGTACTGTGCCTCGGCTACCTGCTGGAGCAGTGCTCGCTCGATGTCCATCCTCAAGGCCACTATCCACGGTGATTGTACACCGAAGTCGACGCAATCTCCGTGATAAACATCGCACTTAGTACACGACACGGAGGCGTCAGTATCCCAGCCGTCGGCTCCTCCGATGCATCAGGAGCGATGGTATGAGGAACACCACGCACCCCAGCAGAAGCACAATCACGTCCAACCACGGATTGAACAGTCCCGCATTGAGCACTGCGTGATTCATGAGATCTTGCGCATAGGTGAGAGGAGACAGGTAAGCCACCGTGCGTGCCACCGCGCCCATCTCCGTCAGTGGGACAAAGATGCCGCTGATGAAAAGCAGGCCCCAGCGGAGTAGAGTGCTGGGCATCTGCACATCCCCGGGGTTACGGGTGGGGATGGAGCCGAAGATCAGGCCCAGGGTCGAGAAGGAGAACGATCCAATAATCACGCCGGCGACCAGAAACCCGGGAGACACCACGGTCGCGCCGAAGATCGCCACGCCAACAACCAACGACACAAGAGACACCGCGATGGCGAAAAACGCGCCGACCGCAATCTTGCCTAGCAGCAGCGAAAGGAGCGACATCGGCGCCGCCAGCAGCCGGTCGTACGTCCCCAGCCGCCTCTCCAAGGGGATGATAAACGGCCCGGTCGATGCCGCTGTGAAGAACGTCGTCAGCGCCAGAAGGCGCGCCACTCCCTGCGCGGCCGCCATCTCGCGCTTCACCGAGAAGGAGAAGAACATGAAGAAGGGCATCATCAAGCCGAACATGATCATCCCAGGCTTGAGGTAGTAGACCTTGATGTCCTTAATCGCCACTGTCCACGCCTGGGTCACTTCATCCGTCAGTCGCTTCACAATTCCTTCGTTCATCGTTTTCCCCCCTGCATCCCTCTTGCTCCTCCCTTTTTCCCCTCCGATTCCCCTGTCTCGTGCCGCACCGCGCCGATCTCCTGGCCTGTGATCTCCAGGAAGACGTCCTCGAGACTCGGCCCCAGCGTGCACAGGCTCACCACCTCCAGATCGTGCGACTGGGCATAGTCCACCACGTGGGTCAGGAGCGCCCCCGGTTGCTCGGTGTACAACCGCCACTTGTCTCCCATCTTGATCGATTGGGTGACGCCCGGCAGCGCCTCGAGTGACTCCCCGTGGGCCTGTCCATCCGGCTCCACCGCCACTTCTACCGACTGCACCTTTCGGAAGGCAGCCTTGAGCTGCTCCGGCGTGTCGATTGCGGCGATCTGACCGTGGTTGATGATCGCCACCCGATCGCAGAGCTGGTTCGCCTCCTCGATCTGGTGGGTGGTCAGGAAAATCGTGGTGCCTTCTGCATTGAGCTCGCGAATCAGGTCGCGAATCGCACGCGTGCTCTGAGCATCCAGGCCCGGTGTTGGCTCGTCCAGAAAGAGGAGCCCTGGCTGGTGGATGATCGCCATGGCGATGCTCAATCGTCTCCGCATCCCCTTGGAGAAATCCTCGACCTTCACGTCCCGCTTCTCCCACAGCCCGAAGGTCTCCAGCAGATCACGGGCACGCTCGGCACGCTCGCTGGGCTCAACCAGATATAGCCGCGCCGTGAACATCAGGTTATCCCAGGCCGTGAGCTCCGTGTAGACGTTCGATTCCTCCGGCACCAACCCCATGCGTCGCTTGATGGGCACCGGGTCGTGTTCCAGATCGTGGCCGTTGATCATGATGCGCCCATCCGTCGGTTCCAGTAGCGTAGTCAGCATGCGCTGGGTCGTGGTCTTTCCGGCGCCGTTTGGGCCCAGAAAGCCGAACACCTCGCCTTCGCTAACTTCGAAGTTGATCTGGTCGACGGCGAGCAGCTCTCCGTAGTACTTTGTCAGGTTCTGCACCTCAATCGCGTTGGTCATTCGTCCTTGTCCTCCTTGATTTCAGGTCCTTCTCTAGCAGATAGTTTCTTAGTACATCGCCCTTTTCTTGATCTACCACCTGCTCGAAATGCTCGGTGCCCAGAAACAGCCGCTGTCGTTCCTCCGGGGCTTCCAGAATAGGGCTCTCCCCTGTTTGTGTGCGGTGGCAGCGTATAGCACTCAGTTTCTCCTCCCACACCGGCGTGACGTCGACTGTAAGGGTTACGTCGTCATCGTGCGTGGCGTGCAGGCCCGAGAATCCGACAGCCTCCGCAACACGCTCGGGGATCACCATGTGATACAGCGCCAGCGGGGCCTCCAGGCCCGTGGCCTGGGTTGCTTCAAAGGCCAACCGTGTCCAGCCGCTCACCGCCACGTGGTCGGGGTGACCGGAGAGCCCGTGTGGCGGCCAGGTGATGAGCGCCTGGGGCCGGAGTTCGCGCACGGCGTCAAGCACGTGGGCTGCGCCCTCTTGTTGATTCACGTCGGACAGTGTCCCGTCCCGATAGTCAAGTAGGCGCGGCGGGGCGATTCCCAGCGCGAGACAGGCGCAGCGTAGCTCTACCTCTCGCACGGCGGATAGCTGGCCGGCTGTACAGAGGGGTGGTTCGCCGCGAGACCCTGCCTCACCCCGCGTTGCCGTCAGGGTGTGGACCCGAACTCCTCGCTGGGCCAGGAGTGCCAACGTCCCGCCGCAGCGAAATACCTCGTCGTCTGGATGGGCAAGCACGGCAATCACCGTTCGTGGCTGATTCAGCGAAGCCCGTCCACTCATGAGGCTTGCACCGCCAGCACGCGCGTTGCTCCCACCACCGAGATGCTCCGCCCAGTGCCAGCAGGAACCAGCGCCAGCGAACTGGTCTGGAGGTCAGCCTGCCCTTCCTCGACGGTTAGGCTACCGCTTCCCGCGATATCGTAGTAGAGCACCCCGGATGACATCTGACACGGCTCTGTCGTCTGGCCGACGTCCGGGTTAACCAATACGGCGGCCAGATCGTTCGCCTCCCGCAGCCGCTGCGGTTTAATCTCCGGGCTCTTTGATGGCAAGTTCTTCAGGCGCTTCGTCTTGACGAGCGAGATAGTCATTCGGCCCTCCCTATCTTTTCGTTTCGTTCGGGCACATTGGTTTGCTACCTTGCGTTAACTTTGGAGATCCTCCCCCGAACTGAGAATCGTGCCACGTGCGAACGTTGTTCCTGCGCCACTGAGCCCCTGGGCGATCGAATCTGACAGCCGTGCGCCTCGGCATCCACCAGGCGTTCAGCTGGACTCCTCGCCCGCCCACTGGCGCCGATACAGCCGCTGGTAGGTCGGGTTGGACTCGATCAGCTCCTGGTGGACGCCCTGGCCCGCGATCCGCCCCTCGTCCAGCACCACTATTCGATCTGCCTTCCGTAGCGTCGAGAAGCGGTGGGCAATGATCACCGTCGTGCGGTCGCGACGGATTTCATCCATCGCCCGCTGAATCATAGCCTCGGTGTAGGCGTCCACGTTGGCTGTCGCCTCGTCGAGCACCAGGATCTTGGGGTCGGCTAGGAGGGCGCGGGCAAAGGCGATCAGCTGCTTCTGCCCGCCCGACAGCATCGCGCCTAGCTCGCCCACCTGGGTCTGGTACCCGCGGGGGAGCTGGGTAATGAAATCGTGCGCCTGAGCTCGGCGCGCGGCCGCCTTCACCTGCTCCTCATCGGCGCTTGGATCGCCATAACGGATGTTCTCGCCGACTGTATCCGCAAACAGGAATATGTCCTGGGGGACGATGATGATCAGGCTGTCCAGATCGGAGCGAGAGATCTCCCGCACATCTATCCCGTCCACTCGCACGGTCCCCTCGTCCACGTCGTATAGGCGGGCGAGGAGCTTGGCGATGGTGCTCTTACCCGCGCCAGTTGGACCAACCAACGCCGCTGTCTGCCCCGCGGGCACGTAGAGGCTCAAGTCGTGGAGCACTGGATCGTCTCCATACCCGAAGGTCACGTGCTCGAATCTGATCTCCCCCTCGAACCCTCCTGCTGGGTGTCGGGGCTCCGCAGGTTCGAAAACCTCGGGTTCGCGGCTCATGTAGTCGGCAATTCGATCCAGGGAGGCAGCCGCGGATTGGAAGGTGCTATACACCAAGCTCAACTCTCTGAGGGGACCGAAGAAGCGGTTCACGTAGCCGATGAAGGCGAGGAGGACTCCGATGGTGATGGCGCCACTGGCCACCCGTGCGCCACCGTAGCCCAGCACGAGAGCCAGTCCCAGCGCGTTGGTGATCGTCATGATCGGAAACACAGCGGCAAAGAGCGTAGCAGCTCGCAGGTTGGCGCGCATGTTGCGCAAGCTCAGGTTCTGGAACTCCTCCAATGTGAATGTCTCGCGCGAGAGTGACTGCACGACGCGCATCCCTGTCACCCCCTGCTCGACGCCGGTGTTGACCTCGGCCAGGGCCTGCTGCACGTCGCGG
This sequence comes from uncultured Anaerolineales bacterium, assembly GCA_964528475.1. GTDB lineage: Bacteria > Chloroflexota > Anaerolineae > B4-G1 > B4-G1 > SKLM01. The sequence continues at coordinate 61,515 of CAZGSX010000002.1, read as the reverse complement.
TACGTGCGGCGCATCTGCTTGCCCAGGACCCCCATGCTGACAAGAACGACGGGGACTGAGACCAGGGTCACTACGGCGAGCCGGACGTCGAGGAGCATCATAACGACGACGATGCCCAGCAGAGAGAGCGCGTCGTTGATCAGGTTGAGGGCACCGCTGGAGGCCAGGTCAGCCAGTGCGTTCACGTCATTGGTCAGTCGCGAGACGATCTGGCCCACCCGCTCTTGTTCGTGGAAGGCCATAGACTGGCGGAGCACTTGCGCCAGAAGGTCGCGGCGGATAGCATAGACGATGTGCTGCCCAACCCACGAGGAGAGATACCCCTGCCAGTACGTGGCTAGCCAGTAGACGCCGGTGATGGTCAGGTAGAGCAACGAGATCAGCGTCAGTCCGCGCAGGTCCCCGGTCGCGATGTAGGTGTCGAGTGCCACTTTGGTCAGATAGGGTGCGGTCAGCGTGGTCGCCGTGACGGTGAGCATAGCCAGGAGCGCAAGGAGCAGACGGCCACGGTGGACCCGGAGGTAGCGCCAGAGCGTGTCCAGCGCTTGGCGATCCAGTTGTGACAGGCGATACCTTTTCTCTTGTTCGCCGCCCCGCAAACGACCCATGAATCCGCCGCGGATGGTCATCCTCCCCTCCTTTCCACAACCGATTCACGTGCAGCCGTGGTGCCCCTCTCCGGCAGCCGCGTGTCCTGGAGTGCCTCCGCCTGAAATTGGAGGTCGTACAGTTGCCGATAAAGACCGTCCGCCGCCACCAGGGCCTCGTGGGCCGATTGGCCGTGCCTACCGCGGGCACGCTCGACAATGCGCCCGTCGTCGAGGACCAGAATTTGGTCGGCCTCCTGGACTGTCCACAGCCGGTGAGCAATCACAAACGTCGTACGTCCAGCGCGTACCTCGGTCAGTGCCTCCTGCATCCGGCGCTCTGTCTCGGCATCGACGCTGGAGGTCGGCTCATCCAGGATCAGGATACGTGGATCGGTGAGCAACACGCGGGCCAGGGCGATGCGTTGTTTTTGTCCACCGGAGAGACGCACACCGCGCTCACCGACCGGCGTGCCGTAGCCCAGAGGTAGTGAGCGGATGAACTTGTCCATCTGGACTGTTCGTGAAGCCCACTCGATCTGGTCCTGGGTGGCGCGGGGGTTACCGTAAGCGATGTTCTCACCAATCGAGGCGTCAAACAGAAACACGCTCTGGAGGGCTATCCCAATGGCGTCGCGCAGGCTCCGCACTGTAACCTCCCGAACATCGTATCCATCAATGCTTATCCGCCCCTTCTGCGGTTCGTAGAAACGGGGGAGCAGGTGGACGAGCGTGCTCTTGCCAGCTCCAGAGGGACCCACCAAGGCCACCATCTCGCCTGGCTCGGCCTCCAGACCCACGTCCCGCAGCGCTTCTGACCCTGCCGGGCCCCCATCGTAGGCAAAAGTGACCCCTTCGTAGCGGACGTATCCCTCAACGGGCGGCAGGGGATAGGCACCGGGGGCGTCCCGGACGTCGGGTTCGGTGTCGAGCACCTCGTACACGCGCTCGGCCGCAGCCATGGAGCGCATGACCACATTCAGCATCATCCCCGTCTGGCGGATGGGCCGAAGCAGCATCTGGATGTAGGTGGTGAAGCCGATCAGTGTACCCAGGGTGATGAGACCGCCGATCACGCCACTGCCCCCAACCCAAATCACCACCGCGGTCGCCACACCCATGATGACGTTGGCGTAGGGCATCCACAGGGAAGTGATACGTGCTGTGCCAATGTTGGCTTCCCGATATGCTTTGCTCTGCTGAGCAATCCTCTCCCGCTCAAAAGCTTCGCGCCCAAAGAGCTTGATCACCAGGATGCCAGCCAGGCTCTCCTGGAGGGCGCTTGTCAAGGCCGACAGTGAGCGGCGAACCCGGGCCATTGCAGGGCGTACCCGTCGCGCGTAAACCCATTGACCGTGCACGACCAGGGGTAGAAAGCAGACGTAGAGCAGGCCCAGCCGCCAGTCCCAGATGAGGAGGACAACCAGGATGCCAAGCAGGGTGAGCAGGTTGTTGAGCACGATCACCGCGGCCCGGCCGAAGAAGTCGCTCAATACGTCGGTGTCCGCTGTGACCCGCGACATCAGGTCACCTGTTCGCGCCTGATCGTAGAACGAGAACGAGAGGCGGGTCAGGTGCTCAAACACGCTGTTGCGCAGGTCGAACACGATCCGCTGCCCGGTTTGGGCGCCAAGATAGAGACGGGCGAAGTCCACCGCGCCCTGCACCAGAGAGAGCCCGAGCAGGCCCACCGCCGCCCACCAGGTCCGCCCTGGCTGCCCGCCGAGGATGTAGCGGTCCACAGAGAGGCGGATGATCCAGGGTGGGGCGAGCTCGATCGCCGTCGTCGCCACCGCAGCCAGCATGACGCCAGCCAAGACGCGAGCGTGGGGCCGCATGGTACGCAACAGCCTCCGCAGAATGGGCCAAGCGGGTCCAGACAACTGAGGTCCCTGTCCCTTTGCGCCACTCCCCGGTCTCCCACCTCCGGGGCGCGACCGACCAGGGCCGCGGTCACGGCCCCGTTCCCCCGCTTTCCCGGGGCCTGACTGTCTCCTCTCTTGGCCAGCAGCATCAGTTCGCCGTGACATAAGCACTCCTTCTCAGGACGATACACTCAGGGCGGTGACAGCATGAGTTCTCTCGCATTTTGCGTCAGCGGCACCACGTTTCTCTTGACTTGTCTTCGGGGGCGAAGCTCTCCAACCTGCGCCCTCCCGACGAAATGTCGGACGGCAGCGCTGAGTCTGCAGCCTCCGCAGATCGAGCGTAGGTTCCCCTGTCGGAGTGCCGGCGCCTGGTCTGTCAGGACCACAAGAGGCTATCGGCCGCCCCACGCTCTGCCGTTCATCGCACTTGTACGGCCAGCACACGCAGCGGTTCAGTTGCGGAAATGCTCCGCGTAGTTCCAGGAGGAACGAGCACCAGTGAACCGGTTTCAAGGTCAGCCTGCTCACCTTCAACGATGAGACTGCCGCTTCCCTCGATGACGTAGTAGAGCACGGCGGCAGACATGAGGCACGGCTCTATTGCTTGATCGGCATCCACATTCACCAACAGTGCAGTTACGTTGTCGCTGTCGATAAGGCGCTGTGGCGCTATCTCTGAGCTGTTCCGCGGGAAGTCCCTGAAACCCCTCGTCTTAATGATCGAGATCGTCATCAGATTCTCCGTCTCTTCTTGAGCCCTGCCACGCTCTTGCCCAGCAGCCCAGGGCTTCTTCCTGCGGGCAGGCCTTGATACACGAACCGCAGACGAAGCCGTCCACTTTGATCTTCATTCCACTGTAAGAATCGCCTGTCTTCTGGATGAGGGCACGTTCCCGGTCTGAATGCTGGGATGTGTTGCCACGTATCGGGTGCGCTCTCTGTGAGTACGGAGACAGACCTCCGCCATCGGTGCGGTGACAATGCACCCCTGAAGCGAAGTGCATCGCAACTACCCCACTCGCTAGTCGGCGGCTCGCAATGCGGCCATGCGCCCCTTTGCGGCCTGGGCCTCGCCCTCCAAGTCTTTAAGCTGCGCTTGCAGTCGGGCAATGCGTTTCTCTCTCGTAGGAAAGCGATGCGTGCAGGGGAGGCCTGGCCTGCCCACGGACGGGCCACAGCAGCATGCGGCGTGGACCGGAGGCTCGCAGTGGGCGTGATGGCTCTGATGGACATCATGCTCACACATTGGTTTCAGCTCTCTCTTCTGTGTGAATCTGAAACCGAGCTTCGTACTCGGCCAAGAACTTGCCTAATCGGCTGCGGATGCGGCGGATGTTCACCGCCCAGGCATGCAAGAACTCCACCCCTTGGTCGGTTAGCTCGTAGACGCGACGCGCCGGCCCAGCACCGCTTGTGTCCCAGGTGGAATGGACCAGTCCTTCTTCTTCGAAATGACGTAGCGTACGATAGAGGGTGCTGGGGTCCGGTGTGGGCAGGTTCTCGCTCTCCAGTACTTCCAACAGCTCGTAGCCGTGAGCGGGCTTCTTCGAGAGTTGAAGCAACAGGCGCGGGCGGATGAAACCCTGGATCTGTCCGCCCCGGCAGTGACAGTGCCCGTGCTCATCTAGTTGTCCGTGGTTCATCTTAGCCTCGTTCCAGCTCGACTATCCGGGCTCCACTTATGTGCGCTATGCATATAATCTACCTCGAGCCGCTGGATTGTCAAGTCCCTCGTCTGCACTGGGTCTATCCGTCGACCCTGCGTGGGGTTTGATCCTGTTCGAGGACGGGAGGTATCTGCCGTCGCTTGGAAACCCGACCTCCTGTCCTATAGGTCCCGTCAAGTCTCGCCTCACCGCGGCCGACGAACCCGGCGATCTGTCTGCCAGCGGTAGGGATGCAAGGGTGAAATCCACTCCGCGATCGACCTAGTCCAGCCGGCGGCGCAGAATCGCCGTGGCGACGGAGAACAGTGCCCCTGTGAAACCCGCCAGTACGGCAAGATGGAGCACCATTGCCGAGGCGGTACCGCGTGCCAGGGCGATGTCCAATCCCTCCACCGCGTACGTCAGGGGTAGAAGACGCGCTACGGTGGGCAGTGTACCCGGCAACTCCTCCACCGGCACGAACACGCCGCACAGGAAAATCATCGGGAAACGGATGGCATTGGCCAGCGTCTGGGCCTCGAACACCTCCTGCACGGCCACGGATACCAGGGCTCCCAGCGCCGAGAAGGCAGCTGTAGAGAAGCAGAGCGCCAGGAGCGCGGCGGGAACCCGCCACATGGCCACCCCGAAACCTAGGCTCACGCCCAACAGCACGACCCCGCTGATGGTGAATCCGAATAGCATGCCGCCCAGTACCTTGCCTGCAAGCATCGCTGGGAGAGTCATAGGCGCGAGTAGCAGCCGCTCCAGCGCGCCCGTGCGCCGCTCAAATGTGATGACAATGGCCTCCATCGACGTTGCACTGAAGAGGGCGGTCATGGCGACCAATCCCGGGATGAGAGCTCGCAGGTCGCCGGGCGTCCGTACCGCAAAGGCGAGGATGAGCGCCCCTGGGAATAGCATGCCCCAGCTGATGTTGGGTGGTTTGAAGTAGTAAGCGCGCATGTCCTTCCACGCCACGTAGAGCAGACCCCGCAAGCTGTCCCGCCACATTACCGCCCTCCTTTTTCGGCCAGCATCACCTCAGCGCTCAGCCCTGTCAGCTCGATGAAGGCATCCTCCAGGGAGGGGCGAAGCGTGTCGATGCTGATGACCTCCCACCCTCCAGCCTGTGCCCGATCCAACGCCGCCCGCACCCTGGATGCCCCCTGCCCGTGGTGGAGCTCGATGCGGTCGGATTTCGGCCGGCCCCGGTAACGTATCTCCACGATTGTCTCGTCGTCCGTAACCCGCCCCTTTAGTCCCCCCACGGTGTCGACAGCGACGACGCGGCCAGCCACCAGCAGCGCTACCCGATCGGCCAGCCGTTCTGCTTCATCAAGGTAGTGGGTTGTCAAGAAGATCGTCACCCCTTGGTCGCGCAGCCGTTCGATGAGGGCTCTTAGGCCACGAGCCGCCACGACATCCAGTCCTCCCGTGGGCTCGTCCAGGAAGAGGAGTTGAGGTTGGTGGATGAGGGCGGCAGCGATGGTGAGCGCCCGTTTCATCCCCTTGGAAAGCTTCCCAAAGGAGGTATCCCGTTTTTGCTCCAACCGGAACCGACGTAATAGCCGGTCGGCTCGCGGCCCTCGTTCCGGTCGCGGCACCCCGTACAGCTGCGCCATAAAGATCAAATTGTCTCGGGCCGACAGCTCACTATAAAGATTCGATTGCTCGGGTACGACGCCGATCCGCTTCTTGATGCCCGGCAGCTCATGCGCCAGGTCAAGCCCCAGCACCCGAGCCTCACCGGCGTCCGGCCGGGTCAAGCCCGTGAGCATGCGGATGGTCGTCGTCTTGCCGGCCCCGTTCGGGCCCAGCAGTCCGAAGACCTCGCCTCGCTTGACACCAAATGCGACGTGGTCCACAGCAAGGACTCCCCTATCGCGTGGCCCGTACGTCTTGGTGAGACCTTCGACTTCGATGGCGGGGGTTGGACTCTGTGTGTGGGTCATGGGTCCTCGTTCTTATCCCTCCTATCTTCTCAGCACTTATGCGCCCCTGGCAAGAAACGCGATACTGGAAAGGAACGGTATGCACAGGGCAGTCATGAGCCGGCCACCGTTCTCGACCTGGGTGGCCTCTGGATGTCACCCCGCGCGGGCGACAACAGCGTCCTGTAGCGAGCGCCTCGTCGTGTTCAACCGGACGAGCTTGCACGGTCCTGTCTTAGTTATGTCCGGCTTCGCTCTTCAGGCGTTCTCGGACGGCGTGGCGCTCTAGCCGGGACATATCCCCCCGGCAACCCGCAGCTGATCTCAATCCTGGGGTAGCGTCACTCATCCGTGAAGAACTCCTCTTCCGGAAGGAGATAGGCTAGCTTGCCCCGCTCCTTCAGATTCCGCAGCAGATGAGTGAGGGCCAATCCAATGACGAAACCCACTGCCATATTGGTGACCACAGAGACAGCGGCGGTCGTCAACGCCAGTCCTAGTTTCCATCCCCGCAGTCTCATCGCCCCCTTGGCCAGCTGAACCGCTACCATAAACATCATGCCTCCGATGAGCGCCACGGGGAAGCTCATCAGGATGTTGGCGATGGATCGGCTGAGGAAGAGCCCCAGAGAGATCTCGATGAGACCCTCCAGGATGGGCGTGCCCCCTGTCCTGGCTCCAAAGTAGTACTGGCCCGCAAATCCCTGCGCGCCGTGACACGTGGGCATGCCTCCGAAGAAGGACACAATCACGTTGATCACGCCCATATTCAGCATCAGCTTGCGTTCGGTCACTGGCTTGTCGGGAAAGTACTCTCGGATCAGCGCCGCGGCGGCGATGACGGCGTTGGTGATGGAGAGCGGGATCTGAGCAAAGCCGGCCAGGACCATTGCCTCCCACATTTCACTCAAGTGCGGAAATGTGAGCGGCGGCAGGGTGATGTCGAAGACGACCACTTCTTGTAGCTCTCCCCGCCAAGCCATCAAGCCCATGCCAAGCGCCATGATCACCAGGGCTGCTGGCGCGTAGCGGTTCTCGCGCAGCACGAGAGCGATCAGCACGGCCACCAGACCGAGCAGCGGAGCCGGCCTCATCATCTCGATGGCACGCCAGCCCAGCATCACCCCCAGAGCGATCTGAATGCCGCGTACCAAGAAGAGTGGGGTCATCGAGACAATTCTTCGTAGCAGGCCGGAGAAGACAAGCAGAAACCAGATCAGGCCCAGGCTGAAGGCGGAGGCGTGGATAAGCGAAGGGGGCCACTCTTGCGAGATAGCTGTGACCGCCACGACCTTCTTCGGCTCCAGAGGCATCGGGAGTCTGTAGATCAGGCCCAGCGCGATGTTGGCCAGGCCCATCATGATGAACAATCCGGCGGGATTGAGCCCATTGACGGCGATATACCCGATGGCAAGGGGAAACAGGGTGCCGAAGTCCCCCATCGAGCCAGCCAGCTCTCGGAGGTTGAATTCGAAATCCCTGTACTCGTCGTTCGTGGTCGCGGAGTTTGGATGGTTGCTCATCGCCTCTGCTATTCGATCTCCGTCTCCCAGCGTCTTCCCGACAGGACCGAGGCAGCTCCCACCGGACTGTAACGTGCGCTATTCTTGCGCCGGTTGATCCTCCGATGAAGATCCACCGCAGAGCTCCATCCCCAGCAACTCCTGGGCAGCCTCGCCATAGGCTGTCACCTGTTCTTCATCCAGGAAGTAGTGAATCCGATACCCCCGCCGTTCCTTGTGCACCAATCCCAGGTCCTTAAGCACGCGCAGATGCTGAGAGACGTTGGAGGCTGTCGTATCCAGTTCGTGCGCCAGCCGGCCCACGCAGAGGGCGCTTCCGCGCTCCTGCCGTGCCAGCAAGGCTACTAGACGCAATCGGGTCTCGTCACCGAGGGCTTTGAAGAACCTGGCCAACTCGGGTATATGATTCATTGCATGTTAGTGATTAAGCGACTGCTAAAATAAGTATAGCACGGGGACTTCCGGCAGTCAAACGGTGGGGATGCATCAACGGGCGTCTCACGGAAGTCGCTATCTCGGTAGTGGGGAATTCGATTTGATGGCCTCTGGAGAGCCCCAGAGGTCGGATCAGTTGCCACGACTTATAGATGCTCCTCTCTTTGTGGGTGCAGTAGGGCCGTTGCTCTAAGCGGGACAACGGCACGTCACGGGGGTGGCAGGCGCCTACAGTTCCTTTGCGACGGCCCCAACCACGACGAGAACCTTGGAACGCTGCACATCAACGGACACGAACTCAAATAGGACGCCGTTGAGCTTGGCCGATGGCTGCCAGCTGGGCCGCAGCGACACCGCCAGCATCACGGTGCCCAAGAAGCCGAGCAATGCGAGACAGTACGGGCAGATGAGCAATAGCTAACCCGCGTCTACCAGGACGAAGATGTGCAGACCGTCTGCCAGGGCCATGAAGCGGCGCGCCGAGTTGAAGCCTCCGACCTTTGGCGTCGTTCGCACCCCGGCTCGGTTCTAGTCGCCGGAGTACTTCATCGGCAGCGCCATGAATTGCGTCGCGACCCAGGTCAAGAGAGATAGCGCCAGTAGCGGTCCCAGTTTGTCTACCTTTCCGATCTCCAAGGTCCATTCCGCGACAATACCGTCCACGAAGGCTGGTACGTGCCACGAGGGAGGCGCACCGCCACCAGGTCAGGCCTCCTGGCATAGCTTGGCTTGGTGGGCCAAGTGTTGCGTGAGCGAAGCTTGGATCGGCGGTACTCAAGAGTAGGCCAGTGACGGTGCGGCCCCGGAGCTATCTCAAGGGTTTGTCCTATACCCAAGCTGCCCGAGCTCCTCAACGTCTCATGCCGATGGCCGATCGCCCGTTGATTCCCGACGTGGAGTCCCCTTGCGGGCATAGGCGAACAAGTGATCCGTCTGCGTGCCTTGCCAGCTCCACGATTATGCGTTGGTACGCCATTCGAGTGCGCCCTCTTGAGGGCAGGCCTCGATGCAGGCGCCGCAGGCAAAACAATCCGCATGGATCTTGGCATCGTCGTAGAAATCCCCCATGGCTCCCGAAGGGCAAGCCTTGACGCACAGTCGGCATTCCTTGCATAAGTCCCTATCGATACGCGGGCGCATCAGGCTTACCTGCTCCAGTAGCCATCCCACTAGCCCAAACGGGCACAGGAACCGGCACCAGGGCCGGTAAGCGAACAGGGCGGCGACGAGCACGGCCGCGGAGAACAGACCGATCGCCCAGGTGATGTTGAAGGAGAAGATCAGGAACGGATCGATCACGCCGATCCAGTCCATCCCCGCAACGATCAGCCCCCCCAGCAACCCGAGGAAGGCCAGGATGCGCACGGTGTTCGAAAGCCAGAAGGGTGGTTCCCACTTTGGGAGATTCACACGATGGAGCAGATCCTGCAACAGCCCCAGCTGGCAGGCCCAGCCGCAGATCGATTTGTTGGAAACGAACACCGCCACCAGTAGGATGAGCAGCATCGCGGCAACAGGCACGACCAACTGACCGCGTACTAGTAGACTGGTGAGCAGCGTGCGCAGGGACGCCACTGGATTCGGGTTCAGGCCAGCTGGGACAACGAGTCCGAAGAGCAATCCAAAGATGAGTACGCCACCCACCAGAAAGGCAAGCCGCATCTTAGAGGTTACCTTTCGTCGACGCAGGAGTAGTGTGGCGGCCACAACGGTCGCGATCCAGAGAAGGAACTTGACCAGGATCAAAGGGTTCAGGGTCATATCACTAGGCATGATCTGTCCCTCCCCTACAGCACTTTGGTGGCCCGGACTGGGCGCGGGGTCTTCACCACGAGGAAGCGGAAGGTGTCATCGCTCTCGTTCAACAGGCGGTGTGGAATGCCAGCGGGGCTGTCGATCAGCATGTCGGCGGAGACAGGCTCTTGTTCGTCGCCGATCTCGACGATGCCGTTGCCTTCGATGACATAGAAAAAGACATCGACCGGTGTGACATGCCGCTTTAGGTTCTCGCCCGGCTCCAGGGTGACCATCGACACCTGCACGTGCTCCGAATCGTGCAGCGCTCGCGCGCTCACATTGTGGGGATTGGGCGCCTCCGGCGCCCCCAGGGCATGGATAATCTTCATGTTCATTTCTCCTCTCGGTAGTTGGCTACGGCAGCCACCGTCAGGGCACGACGGTGGAAGAATCGTGCTTCTGGGGCCTCACGAGTATGCTTCTCCTTCACCTCACGGTGACGATTTCGAATGGACGTTGAATCGCCCCCGTGGGGCAGACCCTTTCGCATAGGCCATGGTAGTCACAAGCCAGCGGGTGTGAGACCATTGCCTTGCCGTCCGTGACAGTCAAGGCTTGTCTGGGGCACACGACGACACATACACCGCATCCGACGCAGCGCGAGCGATCAATCAGCGGTATTGGCCGACACGGTGACGCGTGCTCTCTCTTGTTCACAGACCTACCCAGAAACCAGAAACGCTCAAGCTTCTGCGGATAGCATACCACCTGAGCGCCTGGATGTCTTCGACTTTTGTCGAACTGGATAGGTTTCAGTTAGTCCAGCCCAGCCTTGACTCTCAGTCCCTCTTCGTCGAGGATTTGGATCTGGTGTCGCTCTACTTCGATGAGCCCTTCCCTGGTCAGTTGGTGCAACGCGCGATTGAGGACATCTAGCACGGTTCCTAGCCGTGCTGCCATCTCTGCCTGGGTGGCCCAGCGCCTCCGCCGCAGGGTTTGTTCGTCGGCCCGTTCTAAGAGATACCGGGCCAGTCGCGCCTCTACCGTGCGCAAGGAAAGGTCCTCCACCAGAGAGAGCAGATGCAGCACGCGTCGCGACAGCCTCTCCACCACCCGCTGGGCGAGCTGCGGATACTCCTCGAGGAGCCCCAGGATTGCGTCCCGATTGATCAGCCATATGGTCGACGGCGCGAGGGTTACTGCCGTAGCTGGATTCTGGGTGTCCGCGAAGACGCCAACCTCGTTGACGACCTGCCCTGGGCCCACGAAGCGGAGGACCTGTTCCCGGCCTTCCTGGGAGGTCTTTACGGTCTTCAGCCATCCTTCCTCCACCACGTAAAGCCCCGTGCATGGCTCTCCCTCCAGAAAGACGATTTCATCGGCGTGATAGCCCCGCCGAATGGCTGCCTCGCTGATGGCGCGCTGCACGTGGCTGTCCAACATGCTGAAGTAGGGCACTGCCGATAACGCCTTTGCAGCGGGATGACGGTTGTCTGTCACAGAGGTCGCCTCTCCTTGTCCAGGCCGTGCTCGGTTGCCTGCATCCTTTTCACTTCGAGCGAATCCGAACGTCGGGTAGCAGGCCCAAGGCCTCCAGCTGGACCACAAGCTCGGGCCAATCCTGGGGTTCGATGACGGCGGCCGTCGGGCCGATGCGCTCGTCGACCAATTTCTTCAAGCGCGGGGAATCCAGGATCCTGTTCATTAACTCCTCGTCGGACAACCTCAATAGGACCGCGTCCTGGATGCTCACCTCAACCCCTTGGATTCCCCAGCGGTTCAACGCCTTCTTCACGGGCCGGGGAGCAGGTGCCTCCGTGATCTCTTCGACGAACTTGAGGACGCGAGCCAGGGGGATGCCCTGCCGACGTGCCCGCCCCAATGACCGCGGTGTCAATCGGTAGAGGAAGCGCTCGCCGCTCTGAATCCACTCGGCCACACGGCTCAGCTGAAAGCGCTCGTAGCGCCGTGAAGCCGGCAGCGAGACGAGGAAACCCGGCTGGAGACGGGCAGGCGCTGGCCCCGGCGGCGGCGGCGAGGGCTCGGCTAGATCGAGAAAGATAGCTCCCTCCTCAGACAGCCGGAAGGCGCGGATCCGCTGGTTTGGGCTCTCCGCTCCCAGCTCGATGAGCCCTAGCCAGGTCATCGGCCTGCTGAGGAGATGGCGGATCAGTCGCCCCTCCACGCTGTCCCAGCTCTCGAAGCCCGTGAGATACTCTCTCGTCTCGCTGTCGCGGATGTACCAAGAGTCATAATGACCATCCGGTCGCTGAAAATCGGGATCAGCCTCTTTGATGGCCTTGACGAAGTCTTCCATCTCGTACCAGTCCGTCGGGGTGCACGCTCTGATATGACGCAGGAGCGCCCGCCGTGGCAGCAACGGATCGTTGCGCCAGGCACCGGTATCCTCCGGTTCGAGCGAAGGGACGTGGAACAGATCATTCCACGTGGGATCGTCGCGCCAGGTTTCGACTACCGCACGCCGTTGGTCTCGGGGATCGCTCTGGAGCCAGTTGGTGACCGCCTCGGCGTGCAGACGCAGGCGCTCAGCCTCCTCATCCCGGAGCCATCCGATGCGGCGCGCCAGGTGGTCCAGAAACGTGAGCCTAGCTGGGTCCTCACATCGCAGGCGCTGGAGCAGTCGCTGCTTATGCGAGGCTGGCCACCCGTGCTCGAGGTCCGGCCACGGATGATGATTATGCACGTACGTCAGTAAGGTACAGGCATCGTCGAGGAGCAGATCTTGTCCGGAGATGACGTGGTTCGGGGCCTCAACTGGTTCCAGCGTGATGGCAGACTGTTCGTTACCTGGAGATGGCAGATGGCTCCGAATCTCCACTGGGATGAAGAACACCTCATAGGCCCCATCAGGACCGCGTTCAAAGCTCTGGAACAGAAGGCCGCGATACCATAGACTTTCGGCGGGCGAGGCGGGATGCTCCCAAGGACGCTCTCTCTCCATGCGTCCTGGACCCATGGCCCGTATCTCTCCCCATTCTCGGCTGAAGACGCGTGCTGGCATGCGCCCCTCGGATGCGAGAAGGGCTTGCAGGGCTTCCCATTCATCCTCCGAAAGACCGTCCAGCACGCGCTGGGTGGCTCCAGGACGGGACATAGCTTGAGTCAGCTCCAGCGCTACCTCGCGCTGGCCAGAGCCCGTCAGAGGGATGCCCCAGAAGCGAGCGATGGTGCGAAGGCGTATCAGATAGGTGTCCAGCAGAGCTTGGCGAAGAAGAGGCATAGCTCCGCTATTATACACCATGGAATAAGAACGCACAGGTGCAGGTCAGCAGTTGCACAATCAGGTGAGCAAACTATAATGAGCATTCTAGGAAGAGCTGCCGCAGGCTTGCTCGTCCTGAGTTGGCTCTCAGAGACGATGAATCGTGGGGGCTGTTCCACCGGTGGCACGATGGCGCGCGGTGGATGAGCGGCAGGCAAAGGCAAGGAGCGAGGTAATGAGTGACCGTCGACGAGCAGTGACGAAGCCACAGGAGGATAGCGGGGCCATTCTCGAGTGGCTAAGGGATGCTGTGCGACAGGTGCGTCTGACCTGGCGGCTGTTTGTGGATCACAGGGTACCTCTGTGGACCAAGGTCGTGCCGCCAGCGGTTCTGGCCTACGTGCTTTCTCCAGTCGATATTCTCCCCGACTTTCCTCCCATGGGGCTCAATCAGCTGGACGACCTGGCTGTGGTGTTGCTAGGAATGAAGTTGTTTATCGAGCTGGCGCCCCCCGAGGTGGTTCGTGAGCACCTGGAGGACTTGGGCGCTCGGATCGAGTCCTGGCGTGTGGTAGAGGACGAGTCTGAGGAAGTGCTCGAGGGTCGGTACGAAATTCGAGGTCCGGACAGGGATGAGACAACGGGTCCGTAGCCCGAGGCTGTGAGCGGACCACCCAGCGCCGGACGACCCTGAGATCTAGGCAGCATTTCCGCGGTGCGGACATCTCTCTTGTTGGGCGCAGGGGATCCCGCACGAGGGGTTTCGTGACCTACAGTCGCTGATCAACGATATCTGGGTCAGGCAGGCAGCAGGAGCTACTATGGCTGGAGCATTCTTCGGGAAAGTACTCTTCGTCGATCTCTCCACTGGTACCGTGGAGACCGAGTCGGTGCCAGACAAGCTGTACAGGAACGTACTTGGTGGATATGGGCTTGGCGTAGCACTGCTGTACGACCGCATACCCGCCGACGCAGACCCGCTGGGTGCTGAGAACATCCTTGGCTTCGTGCCTGGTCTTCTGACCGGATCTGGGGCGCTCTTTGGTGGGCGGTTCATGGTCGTCGCAAAGTCTCCTCTGACAGGGGGCTGGGGCGATTCGAACTGTGGTGGACAATTCGGGCCTGCGCTCCGATCGGCTGGGATTGACGGTCTCTTCGTCACCGGACTTTCCGATGGACCGGTCTACTTGGCCATCGACGGTGATGACGTGATGCTGAGGGACGCACGCCATTTGTGGGGCCTGGAAACGGCTGAGACCGAGCAGCAGCTGCGAGAAGAGGCGGGGGACGGGGCCCAGGTCCTCAGCATCGGTCCAGCGGGAGAGAAGCGGTCGCTGATCGCTGCCATCATTACCGATGGTGGTCGCGCGGCTGCAAGATCGGGCTTGGCGGCTGTGATGGGGGCCAAACAACTCAAGGCGGTGGTGGTGCGCGGGCGAGAGCGCCTCCCTGTTCACGACCGGTCCGGACTCAGGCATCACAATCAGGAATACGGGAGACTCTTCAAGAGGGATATCCCGCCCATTTCTCGAGCCCTCTTTCCCTTGAGCAAGCTTTTTGCTCCCGTCATGCGCATGTTGCGCCTCAAGGCATTTGGTCCCACGGGAGCGATCCTCCATCTTTACCGTACCTATGGCACAAGTGGCGCCACTGCTCTCAGTACGGAGATCGGTGATGCGCCGGTCTGGAACTGGCGTGGAGTGGCTGCTCGCGACTTCCCGCTCAGCCGCAGCTTGAACGTTAGCGACGATGCCGTCATAGAGCATCAGGTGCGAAGCTATCACTGCCGATACTGCCCGGTGGGGTGCGGCGGCATTGTGCAGTTTGACGGCGGGCCAGACGGGGGGCAGGAGGCCCACAAGCCGGAGTACGAGACGCTGGCAGCGTTCGGCCCGCTCCTGTTGAACGATGATCTGGAGGCCATTCTCAGAATCAATAGCCTCTGTGATCGAATGGGTCTTGATACCATCTCCACCGGCGTGACGGTGGCGTTTGCTATAGAGTGCGCGGAGCATGGGCTCATCGACGCTGACTTGGGTGAGGGTCTGAGGCTATCGTGGGGCAACGCGGAAGCGATCGTGGAACTCGTACGAAGAATCGCGTGTCGAGAGGGGATCGGCGAGGTACTGGCGGATGGGGTGAGGGTTGCCTCGCATCGGATCGGGGCAGGGGCAGAGGCCTATGCGATGCATGCCGGCGGGCAAGAGCTACCTATGCACGATGCTCGTTTTGAACCGTTACTGGGCCTCGCATACGTGGTTGATCCCACCCCTGGCCGGCACAATACGGCTAATAGCGGGTTTGTCGACACCCCGGCCCTGCGAAGCCTGTTTGACCAAGTCGGTCTTCAGTCGCCCGGGCGCTACGCCTATGACAGCAAGGGAACCGAATTCGCGGTGTTGAATCGTTATCTCCAGGTGGTGAATTGCGCTGGCCTCTGTATGTTCTCTCTTCTTCTAGGCGAGCCACCGGTCCAGGGCTGGCTCAACGCGGCCGCCGGCTGGGAGCTGGATCTGGAGGAACTGCTACGGATTGGCCATCGCATCCAGGTTTCGCGCAACATGTTTAGCCTCCGACACGGTAGTCGACCGGACGACGTATCCCTTCCGAATCGCGCCAGCGGTCATCCACCGCTTGAGCAGGGCCCTCTGCGGGGTGTGTCTGTGGACGTAGAAGCCATGAAGAAGGACTTCTACAGTGCGATGGGATACGACGAAGATGGCGTGCCCACGCGGGAACTGCTCCACTCATTGGGCCTGGAGGCCATGGGCGACGACCTGATTGTCTAGTGCGCTTCCAGCGGCTTGGTGCTTTGCGCTTTTCGCTAGTGCGAGGCTTGTCACCCTCCGTCGGTGCCCGCGAGGGGTTGGAGGAACGGACGATTCGCACGTACGGATGGTTCACCATCCGGCTTGCTCCCAGCGCTGGCTCTCTGAAGAAAGAGGGGGTAAGCGGTCGCGGTGACGGCACCGGCTGCATCGCTAGGAAGTCGTTCCAAACACCCGGTCGTGAGATAAGGCGGCGGGGCAGGAGGTGTGCTATGGATGGAGTGCCAGGTATTGATGTCTCTCGGTGGCAGCGGGCGATCGAGTGGCAGAAGGTCAGGTCCGCGGGGTTTCGCTTTGCTGTCATTCGTGCCACCATTGGAAATTACTACACAGATCCGCGCTTTTACATCAATTGGGACCACGCCAGGGAGGCCGGTCTGCTGATCTCAGCATATCATGTCTTGACGCCGGACAGACCTGCTGATTCCCAGATCGATCGTCTGTTCGAGGTGCTGGATGATCGAACCTCGGACCTGCCCGTGGTGCTTGACGTGGAGCTTGGCCGCGGCATGAGTCCTGAGGATATCACATCGAGCGCTCAGAGCTGCGCCGAAGGGATCGCAGATCGAGAGGGACGGAGGCCTGTGATCTACACGGCGCGCTGGTTCTGGGATCGGAACGTTCTGGACGGGCCGGCTTGGGAGCACTACGATCTGTGGGTAGCTCATTACGGTACGGATGCTCCTGCCCTGCCTAGCGATTGGGACGATTGGACCTTCTGGCAGCATACAGACCGCGGGAAGGTGCCTGGGATCGGGCCTGGGACAGACCTGGACTGGTTCAACGGTGATTACGCCGAGCTGCTGGCTTACGCCGGTCGTGAGCCAGTGGTTGACGAGGCGCCTCCCGACGGGTTTCGAGTACGTGTTGCGGTGGAGACACTCACTTTGCGCAGTGGCCCCGGCATGAACTACGGTCGGGTGGGAGCCCTGCAGGAAGGCGATCTGGTGCGTGTAGTCACTTTCTGCGGACAGGACGTTTGGATCCAGGTCGAACCCGGGAAATGGGCCCCCTTCAGGTCACGCGGGACCCGGTACATGGAGCTTGAGTAGTCCGCCCTGATGGGATTGAAGGCTTTCAGCTGCCACCGTTACGCCGTGCCGCTCCCCTCGGGACACTTCTTTCCAATGGAGAAGTATCAGCTTCTGCACGACGCGGTGGCAGCAAGTGGTTTGCTATCCCCGGACGATATCGCCGCTCCTGATCTGGCCACCGACGAGCAGATCCTTCGAGCCCACGATGGTGGCTATGTGGACCGCGTCAGCGCGGGAACCTTGACGGAGAGCGAGCTACGGCGCATCGGATTCCCTTGGTCATCGGCGCTTGTCCAGCGGACCAGATGCTCGGTCGGCGGCACCATCGCTGCCTGCCGGGCCGCCCTGCGGGACGGACTGGCCGTGAATCTGGCTGGTGGGACCCATCATGCGTTTCGTGACCATGGACAAGGTTACTGTATCTTCAACGACAGCGTGATAGCGGTTCGGACCATGCAGGCGGAGGCGAGAATCAGTCACGGCGCTATCCTCGACGGTGATGTCCACCAGGGGAACGGTACCGCTTCTATCGCGGCTGACGATCCCACGATATTTACCCTATCTGTTCACAGCCAGCGCAGTTTCCCCTCACGGAAGGAACGGAGTGATCTCGACATCGGTCTGGAGGATGGGACCGGTGATGCTGCCTATCTGGATGCCTGGGAGTCAGGGGTAAGGACGGCTCTGGACCTCTCCAGCCCTGATCTGGTCATCTACCTAGCCGGTGCGGACCCTTACAGCGATGACCGGTTGGGACGCTTGGCTGTAAGCATGACCGCGCTGGCCGAGCGGGATAGGCTGGTGTTTGACGAATGTCAGCGAGCTGGGATCCCGGTGGCCACCGTCATGGGGGGCGGTTACGCCCGTCGCGTGGAGGACACCGTGCAGATCCATCTGCAGACTGTGCGGTGCGCCGTGGAGGCCGTCGCCAGGCGCTCGCATGCGAGATCGCTTCGCTGATTAGGCGCGCAAGCTCAAGACAGAGCCCGTCGAAAAGGGCGGGCGGCAGATTGTGGGGCGATGTCCAATTGTCTGACCTCATCCCTGGAATCGCCCGTGGTCTACACTGGATGCTGGTCATCGTCAGGCTCGCGCGCTGCGTGGCAAGACCACGTCGTTGACGGTCTCTTCATGGGCTTCTCTAACGATGCGCCAGATAGCTCAGCTATCCTGAGTTCGGCAATCCGCTGTCATCTCACGATCCCCCGCTCATTTGGTGGGTCCCCTGAATTGTCGCGCTGCAGCCTCATCCGTCGTTAGTCGGTCGGAAGGTACACGAGAGAGCCGAGATGCTCGGTCCCTTGCCCATTTTCCCATTGGAGTAGACGCTCTCGCTCCCATTCCAGCTTGACAGACCCGCAATGTTGGGGTTTGACGCACTATCTCTGTGCTGATACAATGTCTGAAACATCAAGAGAGGGATTTTCCGTGAGTACAGTTCCTGAGGCGGTCGCTGGCGGCGAGGGAAGACCTCCGTCAACTGACCATCAAGAGGATGGTGATTTCACCTCGAGCTCCGGCGTTCAGAATGCGCGGCATCTTGTTCTTGTGTTGGGTGACCAGTTAGCAGCTAACTCCGCGGCCTTCGATGGATTTGACGGTCGCACTGACGTGGTTTGGATGGCCGAGGTTCCCGAGGAGGCCCAGCACGTCTGGGCGACGAAGCCACACATCGCGATTTTCCTCACCGGCATGCGCCACTTCCGTGACAGGCTGAGGGCGAAGGGTCTGCGTGTCGAGTATCGGGAGATGGGGGACCCCGACAATCGAGGCAGCCTGGGCTCTGAACTGCTCCGCGCGGTTCGCGTGTGGCGGCCGCAGAGGATCATCGTGTTGCAGCCAGGCGAGTGGCGCGTCCAGGAACAACTACTCCGTGCGGCCGAGCTGGCCGGGGTGCCAACGGAGATCCGTGCCGATCGGCATTTTCTCTGCTCAACTGAGGTCTTCGACGAGTATGCCGCTGGACGCAAGCGACTGCTTATGGAACACTTCTACCGGGAGATGCGCCGGCGCAAGGGCACTTTGGTGGAGGGGGATCAACCGATTGGGGGTAAGTGGAACTACGACGATCGAAATCGAGAGGCGTTTGAGAAAGAGGGGCCGGGACACGTGCCGGCCCCAATTGGTTTCGAGGCGGACGCGGTGACACGCCAAGTGATGGACCTCGTGGAGGATCGTTTCCGCGAGCACCCGGGCAGTCTTGAGCACTTCGACTGGCCAGTGACGCCGGAGCAGGCACAGGAAGCTCTTACGGACTTCGTAGAACACCGGCTGCCGCATTTCGGTGCATACCAGGACGCCATGTGGACTGGCGAGCCCTATCTCTACCACTCGCGTCTTTCCGCTGCCCTCAATTTGAAGCTGCTCGATCCCCGTGAGGCGTTGGAGGCCGCCGAGCACGCCTATCTCGACGGTCACGCACCGCTCAGTGCCGTTGAAGGCTTCATCCGACAGATCTTGGGCTGGCGCGAGTACGTGCGGGGCATCTACTGGCGGTACATGCCGTCGTACGCTGAGAGGAATGCCCTCGGTGCGGATGCATCGTTGCCGACCTTCTACTGGACCGGTGAGACCGACATGGTCTGTGTGCGGTGCGTGGTTCAGCAGACGCTGGAGTACGGCTATGCCCACCACATCCAAAGACTGATGGTAACCGGCCTGCTGGCGCTTCTGCTCGGGGTCGCCCCAGAGAAGGTCCATGCGTGGTACCTGGCTGTCTATGTCGATGCGGTAGAGTGGGTGGAGCTCCCGAACACCTTTGGAATGTCTCAGTATGCCGACGGTGGCTTGATGGCCACCAAGCCCTACTGCGCCAGCGGGAACTACATCCAGCGCATGAGCAACTACTGCGATGCTTGTCGGTACGAGCCTCGGCAGCGTATCGGCGAGGAGGCCTGTCCGTTCACGACGCTCTACTGGGGTTTCTTGATGCGTCACGAGCAGCGCTTTGCGGAGAACGCCCGCATGGGGTTGCAGCTTCACAACCTGAGGAGAATCGAGGAATCTGAGAGAGAGGCGATCCGGCAGCGGGCGGATCACTTGCGCAGTCGCATGGCATCTGGGTGAAGGGGTGAGAACATGATTCAGGAGGAGCGAGTACAGTTCTTGAACGACGAGGAGATCGCCGAGAGCGGTGCGTACGTCCTTTATTGGATGCAGCATACACAGCGGGCGAGAATGAATCACGCGCTCGAGTTCGCCATTCGCAGGAGCAATGAGCTCCGCATCCCCATATTGGCCGTATTCGGCATCACTCAGCGTTTCCCGGACGCGAACGCCCGCTCCTATGCTTTCATGCTGGAGGGCCTCCGCGAGACGCAGGAGACCCTAGGGCAGCGAGGGATACAGCTGGTGATCCGCTTGGAGCCGCCGGTGGAGGCGGCCGTGGAACTAGCGCGTGACGCCGCGATGGTCGTGGTCGATCGTGGCTACCTCCGCCTGGAGCGACGGTGGAGACAACGTGCGGCAGATCAGATCACTTGTCCGCTGGTGCAGGCGGAGAGCGACGTGATAGTGCCCGTGGAGGTCGCCTCACAGAAGGAGGAATACGCAGCCTATACCCTTCGGCCCAAGATCCACGATCGCCTGGATGCCTTCTTGGTGCCGCTGGAGGAGAATGCGCCCCAGCGAGACTCGCTCGGACTCGTGGCCGGCGGCCTTGAGATGGACGATCTTGCGGCCTTGCTTGAACGCATGCGCATCAACCGCAGTGCCCGGGCGGTTGACATGTTCCTGGGCGGCGCCTCTCGGGCAGAAGAACTGCTCGAGGATTTCCTCACCCATAGACTGGGGAACTACGCCCAGGGACGCAACGACCCGGCTGACGACTATCTTTCGCACATGAGTCCCTATCTCCACTTCGGTCAAATATCCCCTCTGGAGATAGCCCTCAGGGTCCAAGAGGCCGATGGGGTAGGCGCGGAGAACCGGGATGCCTACTTGGAGGAGCTGATTGTTCGCCGCGAGCTCAGCATGAACTTCTGCACGTACAATTCCAGCTACGATTCGCTAGAGTGCCTTCCAGACTGGGCGCGGAAGACGTTGCAGGACCATGCGGATGATGATCGTCAGTACGCGTATGGGCAAGAGATACTTGAGGCGGGGCGGACGCACGACCCCTACTGGAATGCAGCGCAGCGGGAGATGGTGCTCACGGGTAAGATGCACGGGTACATGAGAATGTACTGGGGCAAGAAGATCCTGGAGTGGACCTCCAATCCAGAGAAAGCCTTTCGCATCGCGCTGGAACTTAATCACCGCTATGAGCTTGATGGGCGCGATCCTAACGGGTTTGCCGGCGTGGCTTGGTGCTTTGGAAAGCACGATCGGGCCTGGGGCGAGCGCGAGATCCTTGGTAAGGTGCGCTACATGAGCGCGGGCGGATTGGAGAGAAAGTTCGACATCCAGTCCTATGTGAGCAAGGTGGAGGAGCTGGAGCAGACCTGACCTCGTGCTCGAAGTCGCTTAGGAGAGCAGTCCCGCAGCTGAATGGCCACTCACGCAGAAAACCGGGATGGGGCTCAGGGAGCCGGCACCTGCCAGCGGCTCCCGCTTAGTGATCGACCGATCATCACGCCCAGGCAGCAGGCCCCGCTGTCCTTCAAGTCATCTGTCAGGAACTGCCAGATGGCCCCATCCGGATCAGAAGTCAAAGGGGTAGGCGATATCGTGACTGTGTTGAGAGCTCTCTTCTTGGGCGTCGTGCAGGGGGCCACAGAGTTTCTCCCCGTGAGCAGCTCCGGTCACCTAGTCTTGGTTCCCTGGTTGTTGGGGTGGGAGTCCCCGGGATTGGCGTTTGGTGCCGTGGTTCACTGGGGCACGGCACTGGCTGTCATTGCCTATTTCTGGAGGGATTGGCTGACTCTCTTCCGGGCTGCAGTCTCATCCTTGGCGGACATTCTGGCGCGGGACTCCCGGAAGCCTTCTATTCACACGCGAGAGGAGACGGGACAAGCTGGTCTTCTCTGGCTCATCGTGCTGGGAACCGTGCCAGGCGTCGTGATCGGCTACTTCCTGGAGGACTTCTTCGAGGCTATGTTCGCGCGCCCCGCCGCTGCTGCTGGCTTTCTGCTGGTGACGGCGACCCTGCTGGCGGTCTCAGAGCTGCTTGGTCAGCGCCGACGCGATCTCGATGGGTTGGGTTGGATTGATGCGTGGGTCATTGGGGTGGGACAGGCGCTCGCCATATTCCCCGGCATCAGCCGCTCCGGCGCGACAATCGCAGCGGGGTTGGCACAGGGCCTGAAACGGGAGGCGGCTGCCCGGTTTGGCTTCCTCCTGGCAACACCGATCATTCTGGGTGCTGGGCTGCTCCAGGTGGTGGAACTGGCGCACTCAGGAGATCTGATGAGCCAGGTGCCTGTCTTGGCCGCTGGCTTCCTGACCGCGGCTGTCGTTGGCCTTGCCTGTATTCACTTCCTACTGCGCTACTTGCAGCGCCGCAATCTCTATCCCTTTGCTATCTACTGCGCCGTCCTGGGCATTAGTTCTCTACTGGCGTACGTGGCACGGTGAGCACGCATTTGTATCCGCTGGGCGGGTGTGTATAATCTCGTTGCGTGTTGGAAGGTGGACGCGAGTCATCCAGTGTGGAGGAAGGGTGTAGGCTCGTCGGTGCCAGGCGGGTGCGCGCTCGAGTCGTCGCTGGATGCGGGTGGTCACTCGTTTGCTGCTTGAGAGGAGACGTGGCGAGCCTCCTGCGCCCAGTACGGGCGATCAAGGAGACGTAGGGAGGGGTCTTGGTGGTTGTGAAGCTGTCTGACGTTCCGGGCATCGAGCCTGTCGAGGGCGCCGAGGCTCGCTTTGTACATGCCGATACGATGACGATTGCCTACTGGAGCTTTGAGGCCGGTGTGCCGCTGCCCGAGCACGCTCATCCGCACGAACAGGTGACGAATGTGGTGGAGGGTGTGTTCGATCTGACGGTGGAGGGCGAAAGGACGCGTCTCGAGCAGGGTTGCGTGGCGATCATTCCCTCCGACGCCGTCCATTCGGGCAGGGCGGTCAGCCGGTGTCGCATCATCGATGTCTTCCATCCAGTGCGTGAGGACTATCAGTGACGCATTGCTGGAGGCGTGGTCGCCGTCCCCTGATCTTGCTATGGCTGTCGGCTGCTCTTGTGATTGTGCTCTGGATCCCTGCTTGTGGTCCCCAGCCCTTGACCGTGACTCGGGAGCCAGTAACCCTTCGAGTCGCCTTGGCTGAGTCGTGTGAGCCCCTTTTGGAGAAGGCAGTTCCGGCGCACGCGGCTTCTCGTCCCTGGGTCACCGTGAGATCCGAGGTTCTTAACAACGCCTTGGCGGTGGAAGCCCTAATGGAGGATAGAGCGGATCTGGCGTTGCTCTCCTGGCGACCTGTGGACGATGAGATCCAGAAAGCGCTGTGGATGGAGCCGTTTGCTTATGACGGCATCGCTATCGTTGTGCATCCCACATCCTCTTTCTCTGCAATTGGGCTAGCCCAGACTCGTGAGATCTTCCAGGGCTACTTGCAGGAGTGGCAGGGGGTGAGTGTGACCGTCTTGAGTCGGGAGTTGGGGTCAGGGACGCGTGCTGCGTTTGAGCGCATCGTCTTGAACGGGGGTGAGACGTCTCTGAATGCTCTTGTCATGCCCTCTAGTAAGGCGATAATGGAGTATGTAGCTGGTAATCCCTCGGCGATTGGCTACGTCTCCACGCGGTGTCTGGACGAGCGCGTACGTGCCTTGCCCGTCGAGGGGATCGCGCCGACGGAGGCGGCTGTGGTCGACGGTCGCTATCCGATCCGGCGAGAGCTTCTCTTAGCGAGCCGTGGCGAGCCTGTGGGGGAGGCGCGCGCGTTCGCTCAGTGGATGCTGAGCACCGGCGTGAATGCGCAGGGGGAGGAGTCTGCTGATATGCCATGACGCCCTCCAGCGCGACCTTTCCCATCTCGAACGTTACGCCTGTGCTCGTTGCTGTGGCGGCACGACCGTCGGATGGGACGGCCCAAGGTCATGGCTCGGATGGACTGCGAGAATCACAGAGAAGCCGTCCGGGTACGAGCGGCATGGTTCATCCGTGACGGTCAGCCGGATGAAGAGTGTCTGAAGGCTGCACCACACAGTACCGGGCGTTGCAGACGACGAGTGGGAGTCGACTCCGCCAAGGGTCCGGAACTGGGGCGGCGCAAAGCACTGGTTCGGTGACGCGCGGAAGATGCAGCCCTTGCCATGAGAGCGGACGATGAGCTTCGGAGGACGATCGAGATAGACCTAAGTGAGTTTGGTCCTTGACGGACGAGGTGGAGGAGCCACCTCCGTGCGTGGACAAGCAATGACGACATAGCCGGGAGGTGAAGCGGTGGAGATCAACAACAAGGAACTCGAGCGGGCGCAGAGGCAGTGGGAGGAAGGGCCGCTGCGCGAGGCGCTGAATCGGCACCCAGAACGGGCTGCTAAGTTCATCACGTGCTCCAGCGAACCCGTGGAGCGGCTGTATACGCCCCTGCACGTCGAGGGCGAGTATATGGAAGATCTAGGCTTTCCTGGTCAGTATCCCTTCACCCGCGGGATCCACGCCACCATGTATCGTGGGCGTCTCTGGACCATGCGCATGTTCGCTGGCTTCGGGACCGCGGAGGAAACGAATACGCGCTTCAAGTATCTGCTGGAGCAGGGCCAGACAGGCCTTTCCGTGGCCTTTGATCTTCCGACGCTGATGGGTTATGATACGGATGCCCCGGAGGCCGAAGGGGAGTTCGGCAAGTGCGGCGTTGCGGTCTCCTCGCTCCGTGATATGGAGGTGCTCTTCGAGGGCATTCCGCTGGATAAGGTGACGACCTCCATGACCATCAACAGCCCGGCAGCCGTTATCTGGGCCATGTACATTGTGGCCGCCGAGAAACAGGGCGTGCCAATGGAGAAGCTGGGCGGCACGATTCAGAACGACATCTTGAAGGAGTACATCGCGCAGAAGGAGTACGTCTTCCCGCCGGAACCGTCTATGCGCTTGGTCACCGATACGATTGAGTACGGCAGCGCAAACCTCCCGCGCTGGAACACCGTCTCGATTTCAGGGTACCACATCCGCGAGGCAGGGTCCACGGCGGCGCAGGAGCTTGCCTTCACTCTTGCCGATGGCATGGAGTATGTCCGCTGGGCTCTCGACCGGGGGCTGGCTATCGATGCCTTTGCGCCGCGGCTATCCTTCTTCTTCAACTGTCATAACGATTTCCTGGAGGAGATTGCTAAGTTCAGGGCCTCTCGCCGCATCTGGGCGCGAGAGATGCGTGACACCTTTGGCGCGCAGGAGGAGCGCTCCTGGTGGATGCGCTTCCATACTCAGACCGCGGGCTGTTCGCTGACTGCGCAGCAGCCGGAGATCAACATCGTGCGGGTGGCAATTCAAGCGTTGGCAGCGGTGCTGGGAGGTACGCAGTCGCTGCACACGAACAGCATGGATGAGGCCCTGGCGCTGCCCAGTGAGCACGCTGTCACCATAGCCCTGCGTACCCAGCAGATCGTCGCCCACGAGAGTGGGGTCCTCAACACGGTGGATCCTTTGGGCGGCTCCTACGCTGTCGAGGCTTTCACCGACCGCATGGAGCAGCAAGTGTACGACTACTTTGCTAGCATTGAAGCGCTGGGCGGCGTGATTCCCGCCATCGAGCAGGGGTTCCTTCAGCAGGAGATCGCTGACGCAGCCTATCGCTATCAGCGAGAGATTGACAAGAAAGAACGGGTGA
Source organism: uncultured Anaerolineales bacterium (assembly GCA_964528475.1). GTDB lineage: Bacteria > Chloroflexota > Anaerolineae > B4-G1 > B4-G1 > SKLM01. Next base: position 35,997 of record CAZGSX010000002.1, on the reverse strand, counting down.
TAGTCGGCGTAAACGAGTACGCGGAGGAGGAGCCGGCGCGGATCCCAATTCTGCGCCTGGACCCTGAGGGGTACAGGAAGCAGTGTGCGCGACTCGAACAGGTGCGCTCTGAACGGGACAACGGTGCGGTGGGGCAGGCCCTGGATCGGCTGCGTATCGCTGCGCAGGGCACCGAGAACACGATGCCCTACATCGTGCAAGCTGTCCGTGCGTACGCCACGTTGCAGGAGATCATGGACGTCTTCCGCGACGCCTTCGGCCTCTACCGCGAGCCTATGGTGATCTAGGCCGGCCACCCTGGGGTGGCCCAGCCATGCCGGAATAAAGACGAGGCGGAGAGACCCTAGGAATTCCGCTTTACAGCGTGCTAGTCACCCGCCTTGAGTCGGGGACGGCTATCCTCAAAGGCCTCAAGCACGCTCTCGAGAACCTCTAGGGTCTGCAACAGCCATAGCCTACTTGTTCATGATGACGGACAGGTCGTACAGGTCCCGGTCGAGTTCCTTCTGATAGGCAACGGCCTCCTCCAGGGGGGTGAAGTGGAAGTCGCTATGCAGCCAGCCGACCATGTCGCCAGAGTTTCCCTCTATCAGTTGCTCGACGGCCTTTGCGCCCAACCGGGTGGCCAGGATCCGGTCAAACGCACTCGGCGATCCTCCCCGCTGCACGTGACCCAGCCGGGTGACGCGCACTGAGAAGCCGAGTTTCTCCTTGCGCTTTTCCAGCTCTTCTGCGATGTAGTCAGTGCCAGGCTTCCACCCTTCGGCCACGACAATGATGGCGTGGGCCTTGCCTCGCATGTACGACTCTTCGACAGTATCGGCCACCTCTTCCACTTCGGTCTCTATCTCCGGGCACAGGACCAGTTCCGCTCCCCCCGCCAAGCCGCTGGCCAGCGCGAGATAGCCTGAGTTGCGGCCCATCGTCTCAATCAGGAAGGCCCGGTTGTGGGAGGACGCTGTGTCCTTGATCTTGTCGATCGCTCCTAAGATCGTGTTCAGCGCGGTATCTACCCCAATGGAGATGTCAGTCCCGTTGATATCATTGTCGATGGTGCTGGGAATGCCGATGGTGGGGAAGTCCAACCGGTGAAGCTCCAGAGCCCCGGTTAAGGACCCGTTGCCGCCTATGACGACCAGCCCGTCGATCTCAAAGCGGTTCAGCGTGCGAATTGCCTGTCGTCTGCCTTGAGGCTCTTTGAACTCCGGGGCTCGCGCGGTGCCGAGGATCGTACCGCCGCGACCGAGGATGCCGCCTACCGACCTGGCATCCATGGAGGAGATCTCTCCGCCGATCAAGCCCGCGTAGCCCCGGCGGATCCCCATGACTTCCAAGCCTTGGTCCAGGCCCATGCGCACCACGGCGCGGATGCACGGGTTGAGGCCGGGGTTGTCCCCCCCGCTGGTGAGAACGCCTATTCGGTCCATTATTGCCTCCTGAAGACTACGTGTCTTGAGATGCTTTTGCCATCACGGTCCTGCCGAACGCGGCTCAGGACCGCGGCAAGGCTAGTATCCTAGAAAGGACGGGGCTGCAGGTTGAGCAGATACCCGAATCGCTCCTTGAACGCCTCCACAGAGAGATGGGAGTGCTCCGCCATTCGAGTGAGCAGCTGCTCGTCCTCTGCGTCTTCCGGCTTGAGACGGAGCATGAGCCCGTAGGCTGAGCGGTAGATGAAGGAATCGAGATTGACCTTTCTGATCTCCGTTCGTCCCGTCTCGGGATCCATCATCTCGTCCAAGGGAATGGGCACCACCTTTGTCCCCTGGATGGTGACCGTAGCGTTCGTGCCGCCATCTAGCAGGAAGGCTACAGCTGCTTCTCCCAGACTGCGCGTGTAGTCGATATCGCACGCCACGGGATCAGTGCAGCGCAGCTCGTACCCCAGGTCTTTGCTTGTGACTCTGACCGGGATATCGAGCTTCTCCAGCTCGTTATCCAGTTCACGCTTTAGGATGTCGGAGAAGTTAATCTCCGAGAGGTGTACGTTACCAAAGGCATCACGCTCCACGTAATCCAGTTCTCGGAGATCTTGATGGGACATATGCTCCATCACGCCCTCGGAGACCAGGGCGACACCATAGGGCTTGTCATCGGCCATACGTTTGAGGATGGACGTGACCAGGATATCGACCACCTCCTGCATCCGAATGGTTCGTCCTTCCCACTCCTCGGGGATCAGGGTGAGTGTCGCACCGGAGCTCTTGCCAATTCCCAGCGCTAGGTGGCCCGTCTTACGGCCCATCGTCACCACGACGAACCAGCGAAGTCCCGTCAGGGCTTCCTCCATCAGGCTTGTGGTGATCCGAGTACCTACCTCCCGAGCTGTCTCGTAACCGAAGGTGTTGATCTCGTCTGGAAGGGGCAGATCGTTGTCGATGGTCTTAGGGGCGTGGGCAATCTGGATATTCGCCCCCATGTGTTCCTGCGCATACCGAGCCACAGAGTAAGCCGCGTAGGCTGTATCGTCGCCGCCAATGACCAGCAGGTAGCCGATATCGGCCTTCGTGAGCACGTTGCTGCATCTTCGCAGTGATTCTTCTTCGCGCGTCGGGTTGGCTCGCGATGTGCGCAGGATGGATCCCCCATCGAGGTAGATGCGGCTCACATCGTCGATAGTGAGAGGCTTGGCAACAAGCTCACCCTCCATCAGATGCTTAAACCCGTCATAGACCCCAATCACTTCGTAACCGGACGTACGTGCCTGGATAGTGGCTGAATGGATGACGCCGTTAATGCCTGGGGCTGGTCCGCCGCTCACGATGATAGCTAGCTTCTTCTTGTTCGACTTTGTGCTCATGCTCTCCTCCTCAATGCTTGGCTGATAATTCAAGATCTCCTCATCTTCCTTAGTGCGGCGGATGATCCTCTATTTGCACCGCGCTTGGCCCGACCAGGGCCTCGAGATCGGCAAGCAATGCCGGACAGCAGGACGTGCCTTGGTTCGGAAATCTCAGCTCAACGCTCTTTCCTCTGCCGGCAGCTAGATGGATGACGAAATGATCCTGACCATCGTAATTAGTGAGGCAGTTGTGAATCTCTCTCAGCTTGTGCTTGTCCTCGGATTGATCGCCCGTCCGGGGTAGCGTCACGCGGACGGTGCGTGGCTGTCCCCCTTTGGGCTGCGCGCTTGAGCGCGACCGTTGGACATCCTGTATCACAGATGTATTCGGGCCAGGGTCCCCCGCTCGCTTCCTCGACAGATGTTCCTTGCCTGCAGCTGTTGCCCTCTCTGAATGGACCCGCTCGACGCCTGTTGCGTCACCAGAGGCGGCTGACTGAATGTCTTGCGGTAGCTTTACCCAGCTGCAGAGCAAGCTTGGCTCGTCTCGACGACTTGTGTCCACCTTGCCGTTCACGACGACGATCCGCTCCGCGTGCCAAAGATGTTTGGTTTTCTTCCAGATATTCGGGAAGATGACGACGTTGCAGCTACCTTGCACATCTTCGAGCGTCACAAATGCCATCTCGTTGCCCTTCTTCGTCGTGTGACGGTGGACACGCTGCACCATACCGGCTACCGTCACCTGTTCCCCACTCCTCTCCTCATCGAGCGTTGCAAGAGAACCGGATAGAACATCGTCCAATCGGGCTAGCACCTGTGTGAGAGGGTGTTCAGAGATGTAAATCCCTACGAGTTCCCTCTCCCACGAAAGCACTTCTTTCTGCGGAATGTCCGGCACCGCATCAACTGCCGGGAGAATAGTCTCCTCTGCTGCTAAGTGGACCCCGGTGGTGTCGCTGAACATGCTCAACTGACCAGCATCCTGCGCTCGGTGAATGCTGGCGCTCAGGCCAATGATCCGATCGGCGATGGGTAGCAGCTGAGCCCGCTTGCCGAAAGGCTCCAGGGCACCGACCTGAATAAGACTCTCCAAAGCACGACGGTTGACGTCTCGGAGATCCACTCGGCGGCAGAAATCGTCCAAATCTCTGAAAGGTCCCTCTTGCTCACGGGCCCGCACGATGGCCTCGACCGGTCCCTCCCCCACGTTCTTGATCGCTCCGAGACCAAAGCGGATGGCGACAGGTTCGTCGCGCTTCTCCTCGATTGTGAACCCCAGCCCAGACACGTTGACATCGGGAGGAAGCACCTCGATGCCCATGCGGCGGCATTCGTCGATAAAGCGGCTGACCTTGTCGGTATTGCTCCGTTCGACGGTCAGCAGGGCGGTCATATACTCCGTTGGATACTGCGCTTTCAGGTAGGCCGTTTGGCAGGTCAGGACCGCGTAGTCGGCGGCGTGGCTCTTGTTGAAGCCGTAACGGGCGAAGTACTCGATATCGTCGAAGATGGCCTCAGCTGTTTCGCGACGGAGGCCGCTGCGCGCAACCGTACCCTCGACAAAGGTGGTACGATGCTTCAGCAGAGCTTTCTTCTTCTTCTTGCCCACTGCTCTGCGAACGAGATCCGCCTCCCCAGCTGTGTAGCCCGCGATGTCCGTCAGAATACGGATGATCTGTTCCTGGTAGACAATGATTCCGAAAGTCTCTTCGAGGATTGGCTCTAGGCTGGCGTGTCGATACTCCGCGGCCTTCTTGCCATGCAGGCGGTCGATGTAGTCGTCAATGTACTCCATGGGGCCTGGACGGTAGAGGCTGATGGCGGCCATCACATGCTCGAACTTGTGCGGCTGCATCTTCATCAGGGTGCGTCGCATTCCCTGGCTCTCGACCTGGAAAACACCCATGACATTGCCCTGCGAAAGGAGGTCGTAGACAATCGGGTCATCGCGCGGGATGGTGAGCAGGTTTAGATCCACGCCGTGTCGTTCTTTAACGATCTCGCAGGCAACTCGCATCGCAGTGAGGGTGGCCAGCCCAAGAAAATCGATCTTAAGCAGACCTAGCTCCTCTGCCTCCGACATGGTGTATTGAGTCACGGCTCTTATCTGCTCGTCACTGCTGCCGCTGGTGGGTCGCCGCAGGGGCGTGTAGTTCACTAGCGGGAGGTCGGAAACAATGACTCCAGCGGCATGCGTGCTGGCATGACGGATGTTGCCTTCCACACCGCGAGCAGTATCGATCAGCCGACGGATGTGCTCTTGTTCCTTGTACTGCGCACGAAGATCGGGCACGCTTCTCAGGGCTTCGTCCAGCTTAACGCCAGGCCCTCCTGGTACCAGCCGGGCGACGCGATCGACCTCCGACAGAGGGTAATCCAGTGCTCGTCCCGCATCACGAATCGCGGCTTTCGCTCCCATCGTTCCGAAGGTGATGATCTGCGCGACTTGATCCTGTCCATACTTGTCGATGGTGTAGCGGATAAGATGCTCTCGCTGATCGTCAGGATAGTCGAGATCGATGTCGGGCATGGTGACCCGGCCCTCGTTGAGAAACCGCTCGAAGATCAGATTCTGGTCCAAGGGCTCGAGATTCGTGACAAACAGGCTGTAAGCGACGATAGAGCTCGCCCCAGATCCACGTACATTCCACCAGATATCCTCTTCCCGGCAGAAGCGGCACAGATCCCAGACAATGAGGAAGTACGTGTCGAAGCCCATCCCGTGGATCACGTCCAGCTCGTAGTCTAGCCTCTCGCGGATGGCAGGGGTGATCTCGCTATAGCGCTCACGTAGCCCTTCTTCACACAAGTGGCGCAGATAGGACTGTGCGTCATATCCCTCTGGGACACCAAATACGGGAAGGTGATAATCGCCGAAGGTGAGCTCGACACTGCATCGTTCTGCGATCTCCAGCGTATTGCTCAACGCGTCGGGCACATCGGCGAAGAGTGCCTCCATCTCCTTTGCACTCTTGAGGTAGAAGCTTTCCCCGTCCATCTGCATTCGGTCTGTCTCGGTAATCGTCTTCCCCGTCTGGATGCAGAGCAGCACGTCGTGGATGGATGCCTCATCTCGACGCGCATAGTGCACATCGTTGGTTGCTACTAACGGCACCCACAGTTCGCGGCTCAGTTGAACCAGATGCTCATTGACCTGTGCCAACTCAGGAATGCCGTGGTCCTGCAGTTCGAGGTAGTAGCGGTCGCCGAATACCTGCTTGTACCAGGCAATGACCTCGCGAGCTCTTTCACGTTGCCCTTTCTTCAGACAACGGGCTAGCTCGGATGAACCGCAGCCTGAGAGAACGATCAGACCTTCATGGTGCTCCTCGAGGACCTGGCGATCGATTCGAGGTTTGTAGTAGAATCCCTCCAGCTGAGCTATGGTGGCCAGCTGAATCAGGTTCTGATATCCGACACCATCCTGCGCCAGCAGAACCAAGTGATAAGGGCTACGGTCGCGCTGAGGGTCTCGATCCTGGCGTCCGCGAGGAGCAACGTAGGCCTCCATGCCAATGATGGGCTTGATACCAGCCGCCTTGCAGGCCTTATAGAACCGTATGGCACCATACATAGCGCCATGATCGGTCAGGGCCAGAGCCGGCATGCCTAACTCGGCAGCGCGCTCTGCCAGCTCACCACAACTGCTCAAGCCGTCCAGGAGGGAGTATTCACTATGGACATGGAGATGGACGAAGTCAGCCATTGACGAATTATTATACCACAGCGATTGAAGATTAGTAGTCGCTGCACCGAGGTTGCAGGAGTGTCGGACGCGATCGTGCCGTAGACGCCAACATTCTTAGCTCCGGTCTTGAGAGGCCTGGGTAACTCGGACAGTGAGCCCCGGTTCTTACCCCTTTCACGCAAACAGTTGTCAAACTGATATTGTCAGCCAGTTTCTAAGCGCCTCGCCCCGGCGCGAGGTGGCGCGTCTTTGAATCCCGCGATAGCCTCCGTGTCTCGGCTCTGATACCCCCGAAGACCATAACTCGTTGCTTGTCTCCGCCGCCCGGGTCCTCCGCAATGGGCGGGCAGCGTGCGAGCTGTGAAACCAATGTGTCGAGCTTCACCAATTCTCCCCTTCATAGTACCATTGAGGTGGGTCACCAGGTCAATCCCCAGACGTGGGAGTTGACGGGAGGCTCGGCATGTTTCCGGGACGCATGGACACGAGCATGGGGGGATACAAGGTGGACACACCAAGCACGGCGAGCTACATCACTCTAGAGGACCAGTACAACGCGCGAAACTATGCGCCTCTGGATGTGGTCATAGAGAAGGCGGAGGGGCCTTGGGTTTGGGACGTGGATGGCGAGAAGTATCTGGACTGCCTGTCGGCCTATTCGGCAGTGAACCAGGGCCATTGTCATCCGCGCATCGTTCAGGCCATGGTCGATCAGGCTGGTAAGCTGGCGCTGACGTCGAGGGCATTTCGGAACGATCAGCTTCCGCTCCTTGCAAAGGAGCTGTGTGACCTGATGGGCTATGAGATGATGCTGCCCATGAACTCTGGCACCGAGGCGGTTGAGACCGCGCTGAAGGCCGCTCGGAAGTGGGGCTACTCAGTGACAGGTGTGCCAGATGGGCAGGCAGAAATCGTTGCCTGCAGCGGCAACTTTCACGGCCGTAGCATCAGCGTGATCAGCTTCTCACCCAGTGAGCAGTACCGGGATGGGTTCGGGCCCTTTACACCGGGCTTCAAGCTGATTCCCTACGGAGATGCGGATGCATTGGAGCGGGCAATCACGGACAGGACGGTGGGCTTCCTTGTCGAGCCAATACAGGGCGAAGGGGGCGTGGTTGTCCCTCCCTCTGGGTATCTTCGCCGCGCCCGGGAGATCTGCTCGCGTCACGAGATCCTCCTGATGGCGGATGAGATCCAGAGCGGGCTGGGACGCACCGGGAAGCTGCTAGCCTGCGAACACGAGGACGTGAGGCCGGACGTGGTCATGCTGGGGAAGGCGCTCTCTGGCGGGATGTACCCCGTGTCGGCGGTCCTCTCCTCGCAGGAAGTCTTGGGAGTCTTCAACCCTGGCGATCACGGATCGACGTTCGGAGGGAATCCGCTGGCGTGCGCCGTCGCGCGGGAGGCGCTCAGGGTGATCGTCGACGAGGAGCTATGTCAGCGTTCGGCTGAGCTGGGGGCCTATCTGATGGCAGGCCTCCGAGAGATCGAGAGCCCACACGTACGTCTGTACCGAGGAAAAGGGCTTTTCGTCGGTATTGTGTTGCAGCCCTCGGCAGGGGGCGCGCGACGCTTCTGCGAGGCATTGCAGGAACGTGGCGTGTTGGCCAAGGACACTCATGGGAACGTGATTCGGCTGGCTCCGCCGTTGGTGATCAGCGAAGAGGAGTTGGACTGGGTACTCGAGCGGATCAGGGAGGTGTTGATGATGGCGTAGGCTGGAGGGACCGTCGGTGTTCCCTTGACCCATCGCCGCTTCCCCAATCCAGGGCTAGGTTCGTCTGCTGGTCAAGCTGCGGTTAAGCCAAGACGCCGCCTCACCAATGGAGGCGGCGTCTTGAAATGATATGATCTTCAAGGCGCAGTGAATGGTGTTCCCGAATCTACCTCTTGTTGGCGCTGAGGTGGCCTATGCCACTCGGTCGGCTATGGCGGATAAACCTCTCGACCGCGATGAGTACCAAGCTTGTCTCCTTGGACATCCAGGTGCTGGTCATCCAAGCCTGTCAGCCTCATAATCATCTCTGTCAACCTAGTCGGGAAGGTTGGGATAGAAGTCGATGACGCGCGTCTCATCGACCAGATATGTCTCAGCTGCCGCGCGTCCTTTTGCCTCTCCCGGTTCCAGCGAACCAGCTTCTGTCTGGGCGACGGCCTCCTCCAATCCCTCCATAGAGACGGCCAGCCCAACTACTGTTCGAGACTCACCGAAGGTGTAACGGACCTCCGGCCCCGCGGCCCAAGTGCCATCCTCTGTGTCCCAGACCAGCGAGTAGGACTCGTAGGTCTCCGTGGTTGCGTCATAGCTGACGCCGATCGCGATCTCGTCTCCAAGGTCGGGATTGATGCGTGCGCTATCCACGGGACGCCCGGTTCCCATATTGCCGTCAGCGTCGACGACGAAAAGCCAGTTCATGTAGGCGGGGGGTGGGTCAGGAATGGCGTCATAGAGCGACATCCACAGCAGGCCTTCGCCTTCCTCAGACCAACCGTCCAACTCCTCCGGCACGTCATCGCCGGGTTCGAGAGAGATGAGCAGGTCAGGGCCTATGCTGGCAGCGGCGATATCGACGCCGCTCGGAGGTGACTCGACGGGGTCCGCGGTCTCGTATGTGCCGATGTCTCCCTGCGGATCCGGACGTACCGCTGCTGGAGTTGTAGGTTCAGGTGTGGGCTCCGGCTCTGGCGTGTCCGTGGCGGGAAGAGTGGGCGGGGGTGTGGCAGTGGGGGTCGGCGTGCAGTCCACGATGTGCACAACGGCTCCCGCCACCCTGCCAGACTCCTCGCGAGTGGCGGAGACCGCGTAATCGCCGGGGCTGTCCCCAGCGGTGAAGACTCCATCCCCAGTGATACTGCCGCCAGTCGCTTCCCATCTCACCTCCAGATCGCCTGTCACCGCGAACTGCTGCTGCTCACCGGGGCAGAGAGTAACCTCGCCCGGTGTGATGGAGAGCTGCGGCTCGGATCGCGTGGGCAATCCGCCACACGCTCTCAGTATGGTCACGGCCGCCAACACGGCGACACCAAGCATGAGCACGATGGTGATCCAGAATAGAATGATGCGCGCTCTATCGTTCAACGGCATATACCCTCCTCCATAGGAACGGGACCGCCGAGGTGGGGAATTCGCTGGAGCCTTCTCCCGTGTCCCTCCTCGCGTCAAGGCGGTGGCAATTCAATCGACTGACTCCGTCTCGTCCGAACCGTAGGGCCGCCCCGCACGCTCAAATCGAAACCTGACGACGTTACTGGTCGTCGGTCTTACCTTTCCGGTCTCGGCGACGCGGTGCCCGCATACCCATAGAACCTCTCCTCCGGCCACCAGAAGTGGCACGTGATCCCGCCAAGGCTCGGGGATCTTGAGGTTGATCATCAGGTCGCTGATCTTCAGTTGATGGCCTCCCATACCCAGTGGTCGGAAGCGGTCTCCCGGGCGACGGGGTCGTAAGACAACGGGCTCCTCAAGGGCCTCAGCGTCGAAGTAGCCTGTCCAAGGGTGGTCTGGTGCTTCGATCTCCGTCATCGCCCACTGATCCAGGCACTCTCCGTTCAGTACCCACTCGCTGTCGGGCAGCGGCGCTGTTCCAGCCACGGAGATCGGGAGAGGTGTCTTGGTCCACAGGAGGGGCTCGTTCGGAGGAGGGCCTGGCGTGTCAGCTGGGCCAATGCGGAGCGTGTCGTAGCCGACCGTGAGCGCCAGGCCCATGGGGAGTGTAGCTTCCTTGCCCGTCTCTCCCTCCAGGGCCACCTCCCGAGCGTTTTCCACGTGGACGAAAGCAACATCTCGCAATGTGCGGCGAAGCTTCCGAGTCGCGCGGCGAAGTGTACCTCGCTGTAAGGACACTGGCAGAGCATGCCAGGCCTCTTGATCAAAGATGATCCCGTCCACGCCTTCGTCTCGCACTATACGGTCCCAGGCTTGTTGTCGCACCTCGACGAGCAACTCGTAATCCGCAGCAGCCACGGCTGCCATGTGGCAGAGACGTTCTCGTATCCTGGGGTTGTATGTCTCTAGCTGCGGTAGAAGCTCATGGCGCAGACGATTGCGGAAGTACGTTGTATCCAGATTGGAGCGATCGAAGCGGGGGCTAAGCCCGTACTCAGCGCAGTAGCGTTCGACCTCACCCCGGGGGACCCCCAGAAGCGGCCTGATGACGTACATCTGGTCAGGCGGAGTCCGTTCACGTGGCGTACCTTCGGCTCTACCTTCTGCAATCTCTGCGTCCGGTGTGAAAGCGCCGAGCAATCGATAGTCTGTCAGTGGCGTCCGGGGGAGCATGCCCCGCAAGCCTGCCAGACCGGCGCCCCGAATGATGTGCATCAACACAGTCTCAGCTTGGTCGTCAGCTTGGTGGCCAACCGCGATGGTGGTGGCGCCGATCTCTGCCGCTATGTGTGCGAGGAATGCGTAGCGCATCCGCCGGGCTGCCTCTTCGAACGCCAAGCCCTGTTCGTCGGCCAGCTTCGGCACGTCGCGTTTCTCCGTAGTTATCGGCAGGTTCCATTGGGTCGCCACTTCCCGTACGAATTCGGCGTCGGCGTCCGAAGCCGTCCCCCGGGTCCCGTGATTAAGGTGCGCCACATGCAGCTTGAAGTTGTATCTCTCCCGTAGCCGCTTCAGGACGTGCAGGAGACAGAGAGAGTCTGGCCCCCCGGAGAGACCGACCACTACAGTCGTCCCAGGGACGATGAGTTGATGCGCCTCGATCGCCTCCTGAACTTGCTGCAGGACGCGATCGTGACCGCGGTCGAGGGTCTTGTCGGTCAAGGCTTAGGAGGTCCGGTAGACGTTGTCTCCGGGCCGGGCCCGTGATGTCAACCTGACGCCGATTTCGTCCCCCGCGTTTGCCTCGTCGACGGCTTCGTTGTCCAGCTGCATGGACGACACCTCTTGCTCGAGATCCGTCGTGTGCCCGACCACGTGGATGCGGTCGCCCACCGCCAACTTGCCGGAAACTTTAATCCCGGCCACGTTGATATTGTCAAACCAATGACTGACTTCACCGACTAGTTCCTCTGGCACGGATGCCTCCTTCTGTCTGTCCTTCACGCAATCCTGATGGTGCTGGACGAGCTGCGGTACCTAGAGCCGGATGACGGTCCCACAGTACTGGCATGCGATTTCGCGCAAGCCGCGGACAATGCTAGAATCGAGGACTGCGCCGCACGTTGGACACGTGGTCGGCACATCGCGCAGCGCCTCCAGAACCCGGATGTCTTTTGCCTGAGAGCGTTCCTTCACAATATCGCCCGATCGAACGCGGCCAATTAGAGAGGCCCACTCATCGTTATCCGCCCCGCGCAGCCGGATCAGGGCGGTATCCATGTCAGCCTCGGGCGTAAAGCGCAGGGTCATCATCTCTTTGTGTCCCAGGAAGCCCTTCTGACTAACCTCAACCTTCTCGATATGTCCCACCGGAATGGCGAAGATCAGTGCCTGGACCGTCTCCTTTTGAGTGGTGACGAACAGCATCTTCTTGGTGGCTCTTGTCTCCCTCTGCTCGAAGATGAGTCGCTCGTCCGTGAGATAGAGCACGCCTTTCGGCCCATCCTTCTTGGTCTCCATCATCTGGGCTTGGCAGGCTGCCACTGGATCCTCCGCGGGCTGCAGTTGAAAGCAGGCCTGCTCCAATTGATCCAGGAGCCACCCAAGCTCATCCAACTGAGCTTGCGTCTGATCCACATTCTGGCGCAGGGTCTTATACATCCCGCTCACGGCGGAGTGGGCTCCGTCAATTCTGCGCTCCAGAGCTTGGACGGCAACCTCGGCGCGAGAAACGGCGGCGGTGTCACCCCTAGTGGCTTGATGGAGAATCGCTTCCGCCTGGCTGGCCTCCCGCTGCAAGTCGCGCGTCAGGCGAACGACCTCGCGGGATACCTGCGGTGACAAATCGGTCCACTGCTTCGTCATCACGGAAGCTTTCTGCTCCAAGAAGTTGCGGAACACGTATCCTCGAGTTCGAAGCTTCTCGATCTCGACAGGCAGAAGACGGAGTGACGACTCCATCTCTCCCATTTCCTTCTTGATTTTGCTCAGCTGCACCGAGTCCTGCAATGTGGCAAACTGGGTCTGAAGTGTCTTCAGCTTTGTCTCATTCTCGTCGCTCACAGATCGCTGATCCCTCTGCCCCGTCGAGCGCAATGGTGTGTTCTTCTTGGCGGAACTGGGTAACCCCCTCTGGCTTTTTGAGAATCCATGGTTTTGTCTCCCGTCCATCTTCTGGCTCGGCCCCTCACCGGGCCCTCGACGGTGGTTGTCATCCCCTCCACATTCGTATAGCGGTCGGGATGGTACCTCTAGGTGGAGCCCATCTGAGAGCGGAGATAGGCTTCCATGAATGGATCCAACTCCCCATCGAGCACTGCCTCAGCGTTCCCCATTTCGTAGTCCGTCCGGTGGTCCTTGACCAGGTGATAGGGGTGCAGGACGTAGGAGCGGATCTGATTGCCCCAGCGGGCTTCGATGTGCTCTCCTTTGAGCTTGTCGATCTGCTCTCGCTGTTTCTCCTCCTCCAGTTGGATCAAGCGAGCGCGGAGCAGGCGGATCGCCGTTTCCTTATTCTGCGCCTGAGATCGTTCGTTCTGGCACACGACGGTGATGCCCGTCGGCACGTGCGTGATCCGAACTGCCGTCTCGTTCTTCTGCATATGTTGACCGCCCGCGGCCGACGCGCGGAAGGTCTCAACTTCCAGGTCACTCGGGTCTATCGAGACAGAGACGTCCTCAGTGATGTCCGGGTAGACCTCCACCAGGGTGAAGGAGGTATGTCGTCGATGAGCTGCGTCGAAGGGCGACAGGCGGACCAGCCGGTGGACACCTCGCTCCGATCGTAGATTCCCATAGGCGTAGGGCCCAGACACCGTCAGCGTCACGCGCTTGACCCCTGCCTCGTCGCCGTACAGCCGATCGAGGATCTCGGTCTTGTAGTCACTGCTCTCGGCCCAGCGGAGATACATGCGTAACATCATCCCCGTCCAGTCCTGCGCGTCCGTGCCGCCGGCGCCAGCGTGCAGGGATAGGATTGCATCCTCCCGGTCACGCGGGCCAGAGAACAGGAGAATGAACTCCAGGCGTCCTACCTTCTGCTCCAGTGCCTCGGCTTCAGCCTCCAGTTCAGCGTACAAGCTTTCATCGTCTAAAGAGGCGAGCTCCAGTGTGTCCTGGACCCGCCGGGAAAGGCTTCTCCAGCGTTCCACCTCATCTTTCAGGTCGGAGAGCCGCTGCATAGCTTTCTGTGCCTGCTCCGGCGCGTCCCAGAACTCCGGTGCACTGGCCCGCTTCTCCAGTTTAGCTATCTCTTGCTCTTTGCCCTCGAGGTCAAAGATGCCCCCGGATGGCTTCTAGTTTCGACTTGAGCGCAGTCAATCTATCTAGTAGGTCTTCCATGAAAGTACCCTTCTGTCTGTTCGTTAGTTGGTTGGATGGGCGTCCGGACGATGCGTTTGGTCAGCGAGCCAGGAGATCTGTCCGCATCCGGGGCTCGTCTCATAGACCGCTGGAGGCCTGACTGAACGTTCAGGCGCCCGTCGTCATTTCGGTTCAGTATTCGGATGCGGCTCCACTTGACTCCGCTTCCCATGGTCGGTTGGTCACCATCGGTTGGCGGAATGTGATTCAAGCCCCAGGCTTCTACTCAAAGAGCCCTTCCACAAATGCATCGGGATCGAATGGTGCCAAGTCGTCCAATGTCTCACCGGTGCCCACGAACCGTATCGGCAGCTGGAGCTCGCGGGAAATGGCGAAGACCATGCCTCCCTTCGCAGTGCTGTCAAGCTTCGCGAGGACCAGCCCGGTCACGTGGACCGCCTCCTGGAAATGACGGGCTTGAGAAAGTGCGTTCTGTCCGGTCGTGGCGTCGACTACGAGCAGGGTCTCGTGGGGCGCGCCCTGCGCATTTCGCTCTGCTACCTTGCAGACTTTCTGGAGCTCAGACATCAAGTTGTACTGCGTGTGTAGTCGGCCCGCAGTGTCGACGATCACCATATCCCGCCCCCGGGATTCAGCGGCCTGCAGGGCATCAAACACAACGGCTCCAGGGTCCCCGCCCTGGGGGCCCCTGACGATATCGACGCCAACGCGATCTGCCCAGATATCCAGCTGCTTCACCGCGGCCGCGCGGTACGTATCCGCAGCCGCCAGCAGCGGTCGCCGCCCCTGCTGCTTCCAGCGATGGGCCAACTTAGCGATGCTCGTTGTCTTGCCCGATCCGTTCACGCCCACCACGACGACGACGTCACGCTGGCGACCGCCTAGGTTCAGAGGGGGAGCATCCGACAGCAGGGCACGAAGTTCCTGACGGAGCGCCTCCTGCAGGGCATCTGCCTGCACGATCGCCTCGTCGCGCGTACGCTCGCGTAGGCGGTCCACAAGATACATCGTGGTGTTTACCCCGACATCCGCTTGTACGAGCAGCTCTTCCAGCCTCTCCCACGTCTCGTCTGTCACCTCGCTGGTGCCGAGCACCTCTGCAACGTGGCTGAACACCGCATTGCGGGTTCGCGTGAGGCTATCTCTTATGGATCTGGCAAACCCGATGGCTATCGTCCTTTCTCGAAGTGCTTGGCGGGATCCGCAATGGCCTTCAATCGCTTCACCCTTTTCCGTCAGCCTCAGTCCAACCCTGGACACTCGCAGGCTCGCCGCGAAGGGACAGGCTCTGCATCTGATTGGCTTCTCGCGCGTCGCGATCGATTATACCGCAAAGGCATGACTTGAGCAATGCACCCGACGATGATGCAAGTACAGTGCTGTCCACTGGCAGATGCGCGTGACGGCGACGCGTCACCATTGACCAGGCATCTGACCCCCCTTGCCATTCACCGGATTGCTGGGCTGTCCTCTCGGCCTGCGGCGTGCATTCGCGAGGAGAAAGCCAGGCAAGTGACTGAGACTTCGATCCGAGGCCAAATTGTTGTGGACTGGCGAGCGTGATAAGGGCGTCCCCGGATGCACGATGGGCGGCCTTTGTCATCCCCGTCACCCGGCGCCCCGAGTCCGGGCAATTGGGAGCCCGGGCGGTCCCCAGGTTGACACAGCCCTGATTCTCGGATACCATTAGACTTCGCATTGTGCGCGCCGACGCGCAACAAGGCGGTCCACTACGTTGGGGGCGCGGGCTGAAACAACGCTCTACCTTGAGGGGGCGTTGCGTTCTTGGAGGAAGTCGCAAGAGGATTTTCCTCGCTTCATGGGTTTCACAGGAGGTGTCAGGCCAATGGCGAAACAGGACAAGGTGCGCGTGGCGATCGTGGGGGTGGGGAACTGCGCCTCAGCGTTAGTGCAGGGCGTATACTTCTACAAGGATGCCTCGGACGACGCCTTCGTACCGGGACTCATGCACGTCAATCTGGGGGGCTACCACGTGCGTGACATTGAATTCACGGCCGCCTTTGATATTGACCGGGAGAAGGTTGGACTCGATCTATCACAGGCTATTTGGGAGGGGCCCAACAACACGGAGCGGTTTGCCGATGTCCCTCCCCTCGACGTGCCGGTGAGCCGCGGCATGACTCACGATGGTCTCGGTAAGTATCTGCGCAAAGTCATCACTAAGGCGCCGGGTCCGACAGCGGACATCGTCCGCATTCTAAAGGAGACGAACACGGACGTCGTGGTCAGTTTCCTACCGGTTGGGAGCGAGATGGCAACCAAGTGGTACGTGGAGCAGATCTTGGACGCTGGATGCGGATTTGTGAACTGCGTGCCAGTCTTCATCGCCGGTGAGTCCTATTGGCAGGGGCGCTTTGAGGAGCGGGGGCTGCCGGTGATTGGTGACGACATTAAGAGTCAGGTCGGAGCTACCATTGTCCATCGCGTCCTCACTCGGCTGCTCCAAGATCGCGGGGTCCGGCTGGATCGAACCTACCAGTTGAACTTCGGCGGCAATATGGATTTCTATAACATGCTGGAGCAGGATCGATTGGTGTCCAAGAAGGTCTCCAAGACCGGGGCCGTGACCAGTCAACTGGACTACGCCCTCCAGGAGGGCGACATTCACATCAGCCCCTCTGACTACGTCCCGTGGCTGACCGACCGGAAGTGGGCTCACATCCGACTTGAAGGTACAACCTTCGGTGAGGTTCCCCTCAATATTGAGCTCAAGCTGGAGGTCTGGGACAGCCCGAACTCGGCAGGTGTGGTCATTGATGCCGTGCGCTGCTGCAAGCTGGCCCTGGATCGGGGACTGAGTGGGGCGATTGTTGAGCCGTCGGCTTACTTCATGAAGTCGCCGCCCGTCCAGTTCACAGACGACGAGGCGCGGCGCAGGACAGAGGCGTTTATCCAGGCTACGTCGAATCCCGGTCCTGTCGATCTCGAGGAGTGAGCCCCTGGGCGCTCCGGCGGGAGGCTCTGGCCTAATAGCGTGCATAGAGGGCCTCCCGTCATCTTCCCGCCGAGACTAGACGGTGAGACGTGAGTGTGGCTTTCTTCCTCTATTCTCCTCGGAGCCGCTCCGCTGCCCTATACCCTGCCGCGAGGGCCTCTAGATTAGTCTCTTCGGTCCCCTTCGGCGCTCGCGCAGTGACCGCCTCTTCCAGCGATTTCCGCGATACGATCTTGGTCAACCCGGCCAGGAGACCAAGCCCTACGACGTTGGCCGTGATGGGCCGTCCCGTTACCTCTTGGGCCAGAGATGTGAGCGGAATGCGCACCGCTCGCGTCGTGGGCGACCGGCTGACATGGTCGGTATCCACGATCAGGAGCCCGTCCTTGCTGCGATCGCCACCATACCGATCACACGCTTTCTGACTCATGCAGAGGGTGATGTCCGGCTCGAGCACCTTGGGGTAATCTATCTCTCCCTGCGAGATGACGACCTCCGACCGGCTGGCACCCCCGCGAGCCTCCGGCCCGTATGATTGGGTCTGCACCACGTTCTTGCCATCGCGGATCGCTGCATCCGCTAGGATGATGCCTGCTAGGATCGCGCCCTGGCCCCCCATCCCAGCGAGCCGCACCTCGTAGCGTGCGCTGTCAGACCCACCCATTACATTGCCTCCTCTTGCACCTTTGCAATAAGTTGCTCATACTGACTCGTGTACTCGGGGATGTCGCGCTCGGCAAAGATACCGCGGACAATTCTGTCTTGTTTCTCCTCCTCCCCCATGTCGGCGGCTTGCGCCACGGTGATGCTCTGTTCCTTCAAGCGCCTCATCATGTCTGCTGCGGTGCCCCAACGGTTCATGCGACCGATCGTGGTATGGCAGTAGCTAACTGCCTCTACCAACGAGAAACCGTTCTTGGAGATTGCCTGAGCGATGTACGATTCCAATTCGCGAACGTGATAGACCGTGCTCCGGGCAACAAATGATGCCCCGGCCGTGGCGGCCAGCTCTGCGATGGGGAATTGCTGCTCAATGTGGCCGTACGGAGTCGTGGCGGTCTTGATGCCCTGCGGTGTGGTCGGCGAGTGCTGTCCGCCCGTCATCCCATAGCTAGCGTTGTTGACTACGATCGCGGCCAGCCCAATGTTGCGCCGGGCGGCGTGGATGAAGTGATTCCCTCCGATCGCCAGAGCATCGCCGTCGCCCATGACCACGATGACCTTCATCTCCGGCTTCACCATCTTCAAGCCGGTGGCGAACGCGAGTGCCCGGCCATGAGTGGTGTGCATTGTGTTGAAATCGACATACACGGGCATGCGGCCCGTGCACCCGATGCCGGAGATCATGGCCACATCGTTCTTGTCCAACTCCAGGTCGTCCACCGCACGGATGATCGCGCCGAGGACGATGCCGATGCCGCAGCCGGCACACCAGATGTTGGGGAACTTCTTGCTGTGGCGCAGGTAACGTTCGTGGACCCGTGACTGACTCTGTTGCTTCATACTGCCCTCTCCACTTCCTCTATCGCAGTAAGGATCTCACCTGGCTTTATCATCTCGCCATCTGCCCGACTGACGCGTTGCACTTTGTGACGCCCAACCACCCGTTCGACCTCTAGCACGAGCTGCCCTCGATTCAGCTCTGGTACCACCACGTGATGAAGTCGAGCGGCGGCATCCTCCACCACCTCCTCGGGGAAGGGCCAGATGGTCTTGAGTCTGAGCAGGCCCACTTGCCTTCCGCCCTTTCGAGCTTCCTTCACCGCGTGCTGGGCCGCACGGGCTACCCCACCATAGGCAATGACCAGCGTGTCCGCCTGTTCGACGCCTTCGCTCTCATAGAGCAGAATGTCGGAAAGAGACCGGTCAATCTTCCGGAAAATCCGCTCCAGCCATGGCTCAATCTCCTCCGGTCGATCGGTGGGATAGCCGTGCTCGTCGTGGTGCAGTCCAGTGATATGATAGCGATATCCCTCACCAAAAGGGACAAGCGCCGGGACATTCACGTTGGGCCCGACCGGGAAGTTCTCAAATGGTCGGTACCACTCAGGGGGGACGCGCGTCTCCGAGCGTCGCTCCAACTCCAACGTCTCTGGATCGGGGAGTTCAATCCGTTCGCGCATGTGGCCGACTAGCTCGTCCATCAACAGGATGACCGGGGTGCGGTATCGCTCCGAGAAGTTGAACGCTTTCACGGTCAGGTCGAACGTCTCCCGAACACTGGAGGGTGAGAGCACTATGATGGGATGGTCGCCGTGGGTCCCCCAACGTGCCTGCATCACGTCTCCCTGAGAGGGGCTGGTAGGGCGGCCTGTCGAAGGGCCCAGCCTCTGTACGTTGACGATGACACATGGGATCTCGGTCATGGCTGCGTAGCCGATGTTCTCCTGCATAAGGCTGAATCCGGGACCGGATGTGGCCGTCATGGCCTTGGCCCCCCCGGTCGAAGCACCGATTACCGCAGCGATAGAGGCGAGCTCGTCCTCCATCTGAATGAATTTCCCGCCAACCTGCGGCAGCCGGCGAGAAAGGCTCTCGGCAATTTCGGTGGCCGGGGTGATGGGGTAGCCAGCGAAGAAACGACAGCCGGCAGCGATCGCGCCTTCAGCGCACGCCTCATCGCCCTGCATCAGTCTTGCTGTCATAGGTCTTCCTCCTGGGCGGGGACGTCTTCCTTTGTGCGCTCGATGTCGGAGACAAAGATGGCGAAGTCGGGGCAGTGCAGCTCGCACCAGCGGCAAGCCGTGCACTTCTCAGGGTGCGCGACCACGACCCGGCCGTCGTCTCCCTGCTCGAGCACGCGGGTGGGACAGAACTCGACGCACAGATTGCAGCCCTTACACCAGTTGGGGAAAACGGTCACCTCCCCCCGGGGAAGCCGCCTCCGTGCAGCTGCTTTCTTGGTGTCTGATTTCCGCTCTTCAGTCATGGGGGCACTCTCTGTTTGCTCTTGTCGGATACCTCTTGCCTCTCGCTGGACAAGTTGACCTTCTGTCAATACCCATTATCACACAGAACGGCACATCGTGCCAGTGAACAAGATGCGGCGACCGTGTAGGGGAGCGTCTTCCCCGTCAGGGTCTCTTCCGTCAGTTGACAAAGCGCGAGAGGCCTGGTAGAATACCGATCGCTTGGCCCCATCGTCTAGTGGACTAGGACACCGGCCTCTCAAGCCGGCGACAGGGGTTCGACTCCCCTTGGGGCTACTGGCCTGGCTCTTGAGCCGCTGGGTACCGCTTGATCCAGATGGCCCCCGAAGGACGTCCGCCGCGTCTGTTGCCAGACCGCACCGAAGGGTGGGGTTTTTGTCGTCAAGAACTGCTTGGCCAGGGATCACGACAGTGCTTGATGGCTCCGCTCGAAGGACGACCCCTTGCGATCCGCTCCTGTCGGCGCTGCCTCCATCAGACCCCACAATCCCAGCTTGTTGTCACGAAGCTGCCTTCTGGTAGCGCATGAACAGGCGATAGAGATCCTCACTGTCGTTAAGTGCATCCGGCTGCAGATCACGATCGCTGGGCCATGCGATGAAGGGCTCGCTCTGCGGGCCACCGATACCGCCGTGAGTGGCCATCTGGGTCTCAAAGGTCATGATATCTCCCTCCTCAGTTATCTCGCCCAGTACGATGAGGTCGCCGGCATGCGGGAAGTGCGCTAGGCGGTGGATCTGCTTGGCGGCGTATTCTACATCCCCGTATGGTGCTAACGGATGTGGCGGATCTACAAGCTCCGGACTACTGCCGATTTCCAGTGCCCCCCCTCTGCATTCAAGATCACGGTCCGCTCTCCGCGTCGACCTATGATAGCTCCTATGCCCTTTGTCGTCGCAAGCTCGCTCAACACGTGAGGATAAAGCAGCAACACCTCGACTAGGTCGAGCGGCCGTGGGCTGACGTTGAAGTAGATGTGCGCCAGCGGCCCTGAGGCGGATACCACAACATCCTCTTGTCGCGTCACATCATAGTTCGGGGCCTGGAGGTCCTCCACATGGCGGCTGACGTAGCGTCGAGCAGAGGCCAGCATGCTGCGCAGAGGGGGTGCAGCGCTCCTCTCCAGTGCGCGGAGTTCCTCACGGAGGTAGCGGGCTCTGTTATGCACAGAAGTGTGCTGGTCGATGTCCTCCTCGAGGGAGGTCCCCTTCCCAATCTGCCTGACCACGTGTTGCCCTAACGAGGTGTCGTTCTGCCAGCTGAAGGGAATCGCCGACGTGTTACCATGATCGGACATCAGATAGAGGTCGTACTCACGCTCTTCATAGTTAAGGCGCATACGATCGATCTGGCGGATCCGCCTGTCTATTCTTCGCAGGACTTTGAAGGCGATCGGGTGGGTTGGTCCTAGCTCATGCGCCACTTCGTCATAGGCGTTATAGACCGTGTAGATCGCAGGCACGCGCCGGTAGATGTCGACCATGACGCCGAAGGTCTGGACCTCGACGAAGAGAGCTTTGCTGATGGCTTGCACAAGAGGAAGGAGAACACTGATACGATGCTTGATGGAGACAGGCGCTCTCTCATCGGATGTTGCGCCGAGCACCCGAGATCTCATCCGCTGCCTGAAGGTTCTGGTCAACGCTCGCATCCGCCGGGCCAGCCGCAGTGCATAGTCGGCCAGAGAGTGTCCCATCACTCGTAACGCCCGGAAGGGGTTGAGAAAGAAGAGCACCAGGAGTCCGACTCCGCGCATACTCTCAAAGAATCGGTGTCGCCCCAGGGTGCTGAGTGTGAATAATGCCAGGTCTGCGTCACCGTCCAATATGCTGACGTAGCACGATCCCCCGTGCAGGATGCCGGGCTCTGTCTGGCTGATACGCTCTCTCATTATGCGGATCTGGTCCAGGCGATGGGGGGTCATCGCAATCCCTCGGTCCTTCTCATACCAGCGGAAGCCTGGGATGTCGAAACGATTGCCGAACATCATGCCCGCCTGCACCGACAGCGTGGAGCTGGGTATGCCGCAGCGCCAGGGCGCGACCGACAGCTCGCCGGACTTCAATAGGCGACTGACGTGGGGCATCACACCTCTGTCCACTGCCTCTGCGAAGTGGCGATACGAGAGACCGTCTATCTGGATGAGGATGAACCCGGGTTTGTCATCAGCTGGCACACTAGGTCGACCCAGATGCCGTGCCAGGGTCCCATACTTGTGCCGGTAGTAGAGATCGGTGCTGGTCCCGACCAGGTCGAGGACTCGGCGCGTGATCCAGTTAGGCATGCTGGCAATCGGTCCCTCGGGCGAGGTCTGGTGACCCTAATGCCCCGCCGCTAATGCAGCGACCAGGCGGGCTACCCGCTCGACAGCTTGATCGTGCCATGCCGTCTAAGAGGAGACCAAAACGCGTGGGCAGAGCGGGCTGATCCACCCACCGTGCTGCGCCCCAGGCATCTGCGCTCCTGGCGAATCTATTGTTCCCGTCGACGTTCAAAGACGTGGGGCATTGTCCGCTTGTGCGCTGAGCTGGCGATCATCCGTTCTACCTTCCTCAGTGTGGGTGCAGGAATGTCATCGGTATCATCAGCGGCGATAGCGGCTAGGACACGATCCAGCGTCTCATAGGTGATGCCCAGTTCATCCTCGTCCCTCTGTCCGGGCCAGAGGCCCGCCGATGGTGGGCGTTCCACCACCTCGGCGGGGAGGCCCAGTTCACGAGCGAGCTCCCATACCTCGGTCTTGTAGAGATCGCCCAGTGGGAGCACGTCTGCGCCTCCGTCACCGTATTTCGTGAAGTACCCGACCATTCTCTCACTTCGGTTGCTCCCGCCGACCACCAGGTAGTTGTTGCTCTGGGCTAGATAGTACAGAGCCGTCATCCGCAGCCGGGGTTTGACGTTGGCTGCTGCCAGCCGATGATCAGTCGGCGGCAACCTATGTATCATCTCGTCGAAGACTTCATCGAGCCTGACCGTGGTGATGGCCACATCCAGTGCCGCGGCCACACGCTTCGCCAGCACCGCGTCCCCTGGGGGGGAGTGGCAGGGGAGAATGGCCGCCAGCACGGACTTGGGTCCCACGGCCTGGACCGCGAGCGCTGCTGCTGTGGCCGAGTCGACGCCCCCGCTCAGGCCAATCACGTACCCATCAGCGCCAGCTCTGGTCGCGTAGTCTGCCAGCCAGTCGGCGATCTGCTGCTGAAGGCTCATAGTCGCTGGTTCCTGGTTCAATTGTCTCATTGTATTCCGTTCCCTCGATAGAGTCGTAGCCTACCCTGGCAACTCGACGGCGTCAGGCGGGGGGTGTCCTGGAGCACCCGGTAGTGGTGCACGGCGGGGCCGCGAGCTTGCTCGACGGGCCTGTCCTCACCAGAGACGGTCCGAGCGACCCGATCGCTGGCCCATGGACCCAACTCGCACAGTCCCTTGAGGGGCTCGCCGACCCCCTATGGCACATCGTGACAGCGCGCTTCTCGCTCGGCGGCCTGGACTCGGATTCTCGCTGTCGATATCCGTATTGTCACAGATTCTGATCGTTCGGTCAAGTGGTGGAGCCGTCACCGCTCACATCCCCTGACCTGGCGCCGGGAGACGGCGCGGGAGACGTGTGAGAAGGGCGATGATAGGACTGAGCGTTGAGCTTCGGGGGAAGTTGGGGATCTAGGTTCCCGCGGCGTTCCCTTGCTGCGGGGGTACAGGCACCTCTATTGGGCAGACGCAACACGCGCCTACGGCAAGACCCTCACTCCTGTGAGTTCGATGGCGCTCGTCTGCATCTGCCCCCCGGCCGGTGTTACGGGGAGATGTCTGAGCTCTGCCTCTTCGTGCACGTACACCGCAATGCGCAGTCGGTACGGACCGGGTTCGGCGTCCGGGAAGATGGTCAGAGGGATTGTATCGTCGATAGCTTCTCCTCGCTGCCAGGTTCCCGTGGGAGCAGCTCCGTCTTGAGGCCAACCGTCATGCTGCGCCGCCTTGCGTTGCGAGCGGTCAATCAGCTGGGCTGACACGGTGTAGTTCTCATTCATCGCCTCCAAGGCTTCCCAACGAAGGGTAAGCGTGACCGTTTCACCAGCTTGCACCGCCCGTTCAGAGAGATCGTACCCGCTCAAGATCATGCGACCACCGAAGTTGATGTTCACTGGATTCGCCCCGTCCCCTGGCTCGGCCCGAACGCTGACTTGGCCGAAACGGACGTTATCGCCTATCGGCGCCCCGGCTTCATTCACCACCGTCAATCGCTGATCCGTCTGGCTGTTGAAGAGCCCGACCTGGATCTCAGCTCGATTGGGCCTATAGGCGGTAGCGGGCACAGGGATCAGATATCGATCCGCCCAGCGATAGCCGGGATCCAGCCAAGTAGTGGACAGTAGCCCCAGACCGGGTAAGGTGTCTCGCTGAGCGACGACTAACTCGTGTTGGTCCAGAAGGTGCACGAAGACGACGTGATCTTCCTCTGTGGGTGCCAGAGCTTCCCAGAACAGGGTCACCTCGATCTCCTCGCCGGGCGCTTTCGCCGTCTCCTCCAACTCGTACCCTAGGAGCTTCATCGTACCACCGAATTCAGTGTGCGTCTGGTGGGGAATTCGTCGTACCTCTGCATCGCTGAGCTGGCCGGGTAACGCATAAGCGGGTTTGATCCACGCGAAGGGGGCTGCTGCGGAGAGCCCCAGCAGGAACAGGGCCAGGAGCGCCACCGGTGGGGGCGCGGAGATCCGCGACCCAACCCAGAGCCGCCTGGGTAACCAGGCGCCCAACCCCAGAGTCAGCAGCAACGACCACGTGGGCAGAGCCGCGAACAGAAGCCTGCCTTGGGAGGACCACGTGACGCGGGCCCACTGGATCCAGGGAATAAGGACGCCCAGACCCCAGAGCAGACAGATTGCCGTTTGCAGGGCATTGCGCGGCCCCCGATTCCGACCGGCTGGATCGCTGCGGTCCACGGAGAGGATGCCCCCCCCCGTCGCCGCCGACGCCGGCTCTCCGTCTGTCGTGGGAGCTTTGACCGTTTCGAGAAGCGAGTTCGCGAAGATGCCTACCAGTCCGATTGCAGCGACCACTAGGCAGGTGTTCAGGGTGCGGTAGACCCAGGACGGCATGGGTACGTTGAGCCCCCCGAAATTGCCCCAATAGCCTGCCAGAAAACTGTATCGTTCTCGCCACAGCTGCGCCAGGCTTGCCGGCACCTCGCGCTGTCCCAGGATCTCAATGAACACATTGAGCCCCGTCAGATCTCCATAGAGGCGCAGGTTGCGCATATACCACCAACCAGCTATCGCGAGCACCGGCAACAGGGAAGCCAGCCCCCCCACAAAGAACTCCTGGCAGGCCTCCCTGGAACCCCTTGAGCGCCGCCGTACCGCTCGCACCACTACGACCAGGGCGGTCAAAAGCGTCAAGGCCAGCGAGCTGGCCTTTGTCAGGGCGGCCAGGCCCAGGATGATGCCCAAGGGCAAGTACTGAAGGCCCAATTGCTGGATCGAGGTCTCGGTCTCCGTGGTGCCCGGTCGGACCAGTCGCAGCAGCATCAGCAGTGCCAGGCTGCTCACCGGAACCACCAAGTTGTCGTTGTTCACTGAGCCGGCGATGAAGACCACCATCGGCGTGAAGGCATGGAGCGCCGTCGCCCCCAACGCCAGCCCCGAGCTCCCTGGGAAGATCTCCCGGACAATGAAGTAGGTGAGGGCGACGCCGACTGTTGCCAGCGCGATGGACAGAAAGCGGACCACGTGCACGGCTAGCACCGTGCCGCGCCAGGGGAAAGCCTCACGTTCGGGCCGGTGGACTACCAGATTGACGTTCCCATCCGGTGTTGCCATGCCGCTATCCGCATGAGGATTCAGATGACGCACCTCCTCCATATCCGACGTGTCAATCCAGAAGGTGCATACCGCACCAAGCACGTAGTACAGAGGAGGCTGACTTCCTTCCTGCCGCCACGGCCCGACGTTCGCTGGGTCCTGCACCGGTAAGGACCAGTTGTCGGCGATGTGCTTGACCATCGGATAATGCCACAGTTCATCCGACGCCTCGAAGGGCGGCACCAACACGCTGTAGGCCGTGCTCAGGACAACGAAGGCCACCAGAATGCTGATCAGCAGTCCGCACTCCAGCCGCTCACCCATGGCCTAACTCCCCAGCAGTGCGTCGAAGAACTGCACCGTGCGCGTCGCGATCTGATCCCAGGTGAAGTGGGATGCCAGTGATCTCGCTCCAGCCTCTAGCTGGGCCTGGGCCGTCGGGTCACTCACGACTTGTCTCACTGCCCGTGCCAAGGCAGTAGAGTTCTCTGGCTCTACCATAAGCATGTTCTCCCCGTTCTTTACCTCAGGTAGAGCAACTGCTGGCCGTGTCGTGATGATCGCCCGCTCGTGCGTCAGGCAAGCGAGCAAGCTCCCACGGCGGAATGAGACCCCGTCCCGGTAAGGCAGCACGCACAGGTCGACCGCCATCAAGCTGGCGGAGACTTCTTCAGCACGGACGTACCCTGTCCAGTGGACGCGCTCTTGGAGGCCGTATGTGGCGATCAGTGCGTCTATTCTGTCCGCATAAGCTCGGTTCGTCGGATCCGAACTGCCGGCCCGCCCACCGATCTTAAGCAGGTGCGCTGGCATCCCCTCCTCTACTAGCAGGTGGAGCATCTCGATCAATGTCTCGCCGCCCTTACTCTGGTTAAGGAAACCGAAGTACCCCAGTAGGATGTCGTCGCGTCCCACCCCCCGATTTGCTCGCTCGACGGCACGATCGTAGTCGCGTGGCAGATGGAGCGGAATGTTGCTGCCGATGGGTATGCGCGCCAGGTTGGCGGGCAAAGGTTTGAGGTCTGATAGCGTCAGTTGATCTTCGCGGTTGGTGACGATCACCCCGTCCGCGCGGCGAGCCAACAGGTACACCATCCAGCGGCGCAGCGGTCCTGCTTTGGGGAATAGGTAGGGGACCTTAAGGTCGTGGAACGTCACCGCCAATATTGGTCGACGCCGGCGACGGGGCACGAAGTTGATGGCTGGATGCATCGCGTACGCGGCGGCCTGGTACTGGATGTCCAAGACATCAAGCTCCAGACTGCGCGACCAGGCGAGGATCCGTCGCCAACAGCCAAACCCCCAATCCTCCAGCACCCGGTGTACAGAGACCCCCCTTGCTGTACCAGTGGGCCGAGACGGCTCTTGTGCCTCGGTGTGGCTCTGTGGAACAGACGTTAGCACGTGCACCTCGTGGTCGAGAGTCGACAGCGAGCGTCCCAAATGGTGCGTGAAGTCCCCGACTCCCCCCCGATCTGGGGGATACTCGCCCGTGATCAGTCCGATACGCATGGTTAGTCCTGTGTCCGGCGCCGGAGCCCGGAGGCCAACACACGAAGATATGCTCTGGCCCGTTCGGCCCGGAGCGGGCGCTTATGCCCCACGAGCCACTTGATGCCCTCGAGGGTCAGCTGGCAGGCGTAGTTCGTCAATAGGTACCAGCGCAACCCCGCCGCCACCAGAGGTCCGTGATGCTTGTGGAAGTAGCGGACTTTGCTCGTCTGAAAATGGATGTGGCGTGCAGCCACGACTTGGTCGCTGCTCTGGCCAACGTGATGCACGATCTTTGCCGCAGGCACGTACACCACCCGCCAGTTGGCCTCCCGGAAGCGCTTGCACCAGTCAAGCTCCTCGGAATACATGAAGAATCCTTCGTCCATTATGCCGACGTCATCGATGGCCTCCCACCGAACAAGCATGGCGGCTCCCGTTACCCAGTCGACATCTTGGACGACGTCCTCAGGCTGATCGGCGACGTAGTACCGTTCCAGGGCCTGGGAGAACGGCCCAGCAAGAGGACTCATCAGGGAGGAGGACTGCAAGTCCTCGATGGTCGGCTGCAGCCAGGACGACTCGATGAACGCCGTGACCAAAGTGGGAAAGCGCCGACGGGACGACTGGATGCTCCCGTCAGGGTTGAGTAGCTGCGGTCCAATGACCCCGATGTCTGGATGCTGATCGGCGAACTCAACGAGCTTGCTCAACGCAGCGCCTACGATCTCTGTATCGGGATTGAGCAGCAGTACGTACCGACCCCGCGCCATAGTGATTCCCTGGTTGTTAGCTGCAGGGAATCCCTTGTTGCTTGCGTTGGCGATTAGTCTAACGCTGGGGAAAGCCTGTCTCACCATCTCACAGCTTCCGTCCACCGAGGCGTTGTCGACAACGATCACTTCCAGCTTAGTGTTCCCGCCCGTGCCTCCCCCGTCTTCTCGGTCCGCATAGATGGAGTGGAGACAACGTTGTAGGAGATCCCGGACGTTCCAACTGACGATGACGATAGAGAGATCGATCATTCGCTTGATAGTATCAGTGGCGCCCTGTCTGTCAGGAGCAGGAGGAAGGGGGTTAGAAGCGACGGTTGACAGTGAAATCAGCGAGGTCGAGTAGGGCTGTCCGATAGGCGCTGCTCTCAAATCCTTCCAAGGCTGCCTTGGCTGATTGCGCGTGCCGGGTCGCGATCGCCATCGCTTCATCAATGGCCGGCGATGCGATCACGGCCTGCACAGCTTCGTGCACGAGTTGTTCAGACCGATCGCCGCTCAGCACCCGTCCGACGGCCGTGGAACGGCTATCCGTATCGAGGTAGAGCAGGACCGGCAATGTTGCCAGGCCCTGTCGGAGATCGCTGCCGACTGGCTTCCCCAAAGTATCTTCATTCGCTATGAAATCTAGGACGTCGTCCATAATCTGGAAAGCCAAGCCGATCTGTTCACCGTACCTCCGCAGGGCTTGCTCTTCCCCCTGCTGTGCGCCCCCCAGGATAGGGCCGGCCTCGGCAGAGAGTGCGATCAGGGAGGCGGTCTTCGCGTAGATACGATCTCTGTAGGATTCCAATGTGCTTTGACTGGGCGACCCGTCGAACACCTGGCGTATCTCGCCGTTGCAGATGACCATCAGCGTCTCGGTGAAACGCTGGGTTAGTCGCAGGCTTCCTGTCCGGGTCACCAGGTAAGCCGCGCGCGCGAAGACATAATCCCCTGTGAGAATGGTGGCCGCGGGAGTCCAGTTGGCGTTGAGAGTCTCCACCCCGCGACGGATCAGCGAGCCGTCGATCAAGTCGTCGTGAACGAGCGTTGCTGTGTGCAGCATCTCGGTGGCCGCCGCTGCCAGAACCGCCTGGTCCAGGGGCGCGTCGCAGAGATGGGCTGACAGAAGGACAATCACGGGGCGCAGTCGCTTGCCGCCACCGGTGATCAGGTGATCGACGGCACCGCTGATGGCCCTGTGCTCCTCCGGCGGGTGCACGCTGAGCACGGCCTCCACTCTTGCCAGCTCACCACGAACCGGATCCAGGTAGGAACGATCAATCAATAGAATACCCCTGTTAGTCCTGTCACCTCAGGGCAGGCTGGGAAGGCCAAACAGGCGACGGGTGTTCTCCTCTGTGGCAGCGACAACCCGCTCCACTGACTCGCCTCGCGCTTGTGCGACCGCTTCAGCCACGATCCTGACGAAAGCCGGCTCATTTCGTTTTCCTCGATGCGGCACTGGGGCCAGATAGGGGCAATCGGTCTCAATCAGCAGACGATTATGGGGCACTTTCCCGGCTACCGTGCGCAAGTCGTCTGCCTTCGCGTACGTGATAGGTCCCGAGATGCCGATGTAGAAGCCCGTATCCATCACCCTGTCCAGCC
Source organism: uncultured Anaerolineales bacterium (assembly GCA_964528475.1). Taxonomy (GTDB): domain Bacteria; phylum Chloroflexota; class Anaerolineae; order B4-G1; family B4-G1; genus SKLM01. Next base: position 6,611 of record CAZGSX010000002.1, on the reverse strand, counting down.
GCGAGGGTCCCCCCGCGTACGTGTGCAGTACGCCAGTTCCCGGCCAGTCCTCCAACATCTCTAACACGTCGTCGTGGGCATTTCGACTGTGAATCACGACGGGATAGCCCAGTTCTGCAGCCAGCTGAAGCTGGTCGTGGAAGGCCTGACGCTGCTTCGCCCTGGGTGAGTAGTCGCGATAATAGTCAAGCCCGATCTCACCGACGGCGACCACCTTGGGATGGTGGGCCAGCTCGCGCAACTGATCCAAAGCCGCGGGGGTGCCAGTCTCAGCGTCGTGAGGGTGGATGCCTACCGCGGCGTAGATAAAATCGTGTGTCTCCGCAAGCTGTACGGACGAACGACTGGTCGCGATGTCCGTGCCGACATTAATAAGCCCTACCAGGCCCGCATCTCTTGCTCGCTCAATGGCCGCCTCGCGGTCGTCGTCAAACTGTGGGAAATGCAAGTGGGCGTGGGAATCGATGAGAGCCATAGGTTATGCCAGGCCGGCCAACTCCAGTCCCTCATTCAAGAGCGGCTTCACCTTCTCCTCGTCCGTGGTCTCGCAATAGACGCGGATTACAGGTTCGGTACCCGAGAAGCGTACCAGCAGCCAACCCCCGTCCTCAAGCTCGAACTTGTACCCGTCGATGGTCACGATCTCTGTGACCTCAAGACCCGCGAGCGTCTTGGGCTCCGCGGCGTCCAGCCGCGCTCTAGCCTCTGGACGCTTCTCGTCCGGGAACCGTGTGTCCACACGATCGTAGTAGTAGGACGCCCCCAGCACGTCGTACAAGTGATCGACGAGCTGGGCCGGCGATTTGCCCGTCTCCACCATGAGGTCCAAGAAACAGAGGTTGCCCAGGATGCCATCACGCTCGGGGATGCTGTCACCGAAAGCGTAGCCCCCACTTTCCTCCCCGCCGATCATGGCGTCTGTCTCTATCATCTTCGGCCCCACATACTTGAAACCCACGCCGGTGCGGTATACCGGTACCCCGTACATCTCCCCGAGCTTCTCCAGCATAGAGGTGGTGGAAATAGTCTTGACGATCGGACCGCGCTTACCCTTGACTTCGAGCAAGTAGTATGCGAGCAAGCCGTAGACCTGCAGCTGGTTGATGAACGTACCGTGCTCATCGCCAATCCCCATGCGATCAGCATCTCCGTCGAAAATCAGACAGACGTCCGCTTCCAGCTCCACAGTCTTCTCCAGAGCTTCATCCACGTTGGGGGGGATGGGCTCAGGCCGCTCCATGCCGGGGAAGAGCGGATTGCGGTGATTGTGGAGCTCGATCACCTGCGTTTCCGCCCCGCCGAGGATGTCTGGCAACCAGCCCATGCCGTTCCCCCACATGGGCTCGACCAGGAGATGCAGGCCGGCCTCCCTGATGCGTTCGACATCCACCAAGCCGCTCACGTGCTCGATGTACGCCGGCCCGGCGTCCCAGAGCTCGGCCAGTCCTTGTTCCTCTGCCTCCATCAGATCCATCCGTTCCACACCCTCTACGGTTGGAATGGCTTTCTCGATGGCGGTCAACCCCTCCGGCGCCACGGCGGCCCCTCGTGAGTCTCGGACCTTGAAACCGCAATCCCAAGGCGGATTATGACTGGCGGTGATGTTGATCCCCGCTGATGCGCCTCGCTCGACGATGCCGTACGAGATCACCGGCGTGGGGGTCGCGCTGTCCGTCAACCAGACGTGGAACCCGTTGGCCGCCATCACTTCAGCAGCTGCAGCGCCAAAGTGCTCCGCTGCGAAACGCTTGTCGTACCCCACCACCACGCCGCTCCCACCATGTCCTTGGTCTATGAGGTAGGAGGCAAAGCCTTGCGCGGCGCGGCGGACATTGTCGAAGGTGTAGTCATCCGCTATGCGAGCTCGCCAGCCATCTGTGCCGAAGTGGACGTCCTTTGTCATAGCGAGGCCCTCTCTCCTGTCCATCAGTTCAGCCCATTCTCTTTTCTAAGCAGCTCGAGGTCGCTGTCCACCATCATTTGAACCAACTCCTGGAACGAGACAGATGGTTCCCAACCTAGATTCTCCCTGGCTTTATCCGCGTCGCCGATGAGAATATCGACCTCGGCTGGCCGCATAAAACGGGGGTCCTGCACGACGTAGTCTCGCCAGTCTAGACCCTGATACCCAAAGGCGGCTTCACACATGTCGCGAATGGAGTGGGTCTCCTCAGTCGCAATAACGTAGTCATCTGGTTCCGGCTGCTGCAGCATCATCCACATAGCCCGCACGTAGTCACCGGCAAAGCCAATATCTCGTTTCGATTCTAGATTGCCTAGAGCCAGCTCATCCGCCAATCCTAACGAGATCTTAGCCACGCCATATGTGATCTTGCGCAGTACAAACTCCAGTCCGCGTCGTGGGCTCGTGTGGTTGAACAAGATGCCGGAGGTGGCGTGCAGGTCATAGGATTCGCGAAAATTGATGGTGATCCAGTGACCATAAACCTTGGCTACCCCGTAAGGACTACGCGGATAGAAGGGCGTGTCCTCGTTCTGGGGCACTTCCCGCACCTTGCCGAACATCTCCGAAGAGCTGGCCTGGTAGAACCGAATGTAAGGGTCTACCGTTCGTATGGCCTCAAGCACGCGGGTGACCCCTAGTGCCGTCACGTCACCCGTGAAGACCGGTTGTTTCCACGAGGCGGGCACGAAGGATTGGGCCGCTAGGTTATACACTTCTTCGGGCTGGTGCTCCTGAAGAATCGTGATCAGGGATACCTGGTCCAACAGATCTCCCGAGGCCAGGGTGATGTCGTCCTGGATATGCTGGATGCGCGAGAAATTGAGCGTGCTGGTGCGGCGGACCATTCCAACGACATCATATCCTTTGTGCAGCAAGAAGTCGGCCAGATAGGATCCATCCTGGCCCGTGATTCCCGTGATGAGCGCCTTTGGCATTCCAAGACTCCTTACTATGTTCCTACTCGCTCGAAACCTGATCGCGCCAGCATTCGAGTGTATCTCGCAGGGTTTGATCGAAGGGGATCTCCGGCTGCCAGCCTGTCTGCCTGTGGAACTTCTCAGCGCTACCATAGACCACAGGCACGTCCACTGGGCGGTACCGCTTCGGATCTCTCTCCACCTGTATATCCACGGCTGAGTAGCTCAAAAGTGTCTCCAGCACACCCTTGATCAAACGCGGCTCGCCGGAAGCTAGGTTGTACACCTCGCCCGCCTTCCCTCCTGTCACCGCCAGATGATACGCCCGCACGATATCCCGCACATCGCTGAAATCTCTCGATGTGGACAGGTTGCCCACCCGCATAATCGGCTCCTGCAGCCCTGCTTCAATGCGAGCGATCTGACTGGCGAAGGCAGGGACCACAAAGCGCGGTGACTGGCCCGGGCCCGTATGGTTGAACGGGCGTACCCGCACCACAGACGTACCGTAGGCCAGGTAGTGCTGCAGCCCTAGGAAATCCTGGGCGACCTTGCTCACTGCGTACGGGCTTCCCGGCCGCAGCGGGGACTGCTCCGTCTGGGGCAGTTCCTCCGGATTAGGGGCACCGTATTCTTCGTTAGAGCCTATTACGAGGAATCTTACCTCTCGTCCCGACCGCCGGACGGCCTCCAGCAGGTTGACCTCCGAGTGGATGTTGTTTTCCAACGTATCCCAGGGGTCGTCGAATGAGGCCGATACCGATGACTGAGCAGCGAGGTGAAAGATGACGTCCGGTCGCACGTTCTCCACGACGGCGGTCACCCGCTCCCCGTCTCGAAGGTCAAGGGGACGCAGGTCGAGCCGAGGTTGCTCTGGCCCGGCTGCCGCGGGGTCAAATACGGTGCCTGTCAGACTCCAATCCGTATGCTCCAAGAGATAGTTGCACAGGTGGCCTCCGACGAACCCGCCTGCTCCTGTGATCAGTGCCTGCAATTCTTGCCTCCTCGACGGACGATTATACCGTACTTTCCAGTGCCTGCCAACCACCTCAACGCCCGAGTGCTGCGTGCGAGGAGGGAGATGGGTAGCTCAGCGAGGGGAGAGAAGTGCGTCAAGAGCTCACCTGCGATTGCCTCGATGCCCTGCTTGTCCGCCATGGGCAACGGCTGTATAATCGGTGATAGGGCAATCGGGTCATCCAACGCACACCATGGTATTTCTTGAAGAGCACGAGTTGGAGTTCGTTAGCCGCAGCGCTGAGCAGACACAGCGCTTGGGTGCCCGGCTGGGTACCTTGCTGCAGGGCGCCGATGTCATCTGCTTGCAGGGCCCCCTTGGCTCCGGCAAGACCTGTCTGACCCAGGGGATTGGACGTGGCTGGGGCGCGCAGCAGCCATTGGTCAGCCCCTCCTTCGTGCTGGTGCGCGAGTACTCGCGACCCGAGGATGAACAGAGGCTGTACCACGTTGACCTTTACCGCGTTTCTGAGGCCGCCGAAGCAGGGCAGCTCGGTGTTGATGAGTTCCTGGGCGATCAGCATGCGGTCAGCGTGATCGAATGGGCGGAGCGGGCTGAGTCCTTGATCCCGCCTGATCGGCTTTGGATCAAGCTGGATTTCATTGAGCCTGGCGACCTGACGCGGCGACACTTGTGGTTTTCCGCTCGTGGCCAGCGGCATCGGGAGCTGCTGCGTCAGTTCCGTCGCCTGGCGTTTGGAGCGTGAGCCTGATGTTGGTGGCGATAGACACAGCGACGGACCAGGCGAGTGTGGCGCTGCATGATGGCTTCCGCGTACGGGCGGAGCATAACTGGGAGGCGCCCCGACGTCACACGACCGAGCTGTCCCCTCGGCTGGCGGATGCGATGGCCCAGGTTGGGGTCTCTCCCAAGCAACTGAGCGGCCTGGCGGTGACAAGGGGTCCGGGATCTTTCACGGGCCTTCGTATTGGGATCTCGGTTGCCAAGGGATTGGCCATGGCCCAAAACTTGCCCCTTGTCGGCGTGCCTACCCTGGACGTGGTTGCCTCCGCTCAAGGACGTGACGAACGACCGCTGGCCGCGGTGCTTCAGGCAGGACGAGGCCGCATTTCCATCTGCTTCTACCGCTGGGTGTCGGGTGGCTGGCGCGCCCAGGCTGAGCCACGGCTTACTACCTGGGCGAACTTGGAGGAAGAGATCTTGGGGCCCACGCTGTTCTGCGGGGAGGTCGACCGCGCCGGAGCGGAGGCGATCGCGCAACTCGGAGATCGCGCACTGCTCCTGCCGGCAGCCTGGCGGGTCCGTCGTGCTGGTTTTCTGGCTGAGCTTGGGTGGCAGCGTTTGAAAAGAGGGGACGTCGACGATCCGAGCTCGCTAAACCCGATCTATTTGAAGCATCCGCTCTGATGTCCTTCCGGATCCGACCGATGGAACCCCGGGACGTTCCGGTGGTGGCGGCTATCGATCGACTCTCGTTTCCTACACCCTGGCCCTCGGCAGCTTTCCAGCGAGAGCTGGGTCGTGACGGGGCGACGTACGCTGTGCTGGTCGTAGACGATGGGAGTGCCTCTCGTGCGAGCAGCCGCGGGCGGCAGTGTTGGCTCCGGCGGATCCTCCGTGGAGGATGGGCCGATCGTGTGGTTGGTTACGTTGGCTTTCGGGTGGAGGGAGAAGGGGGGCATATCACAACGCTTGCTGTCCATCCGGGGTGGCGCGGTCGACGTCTCGGCGAGTTGCTTCTCCTGGTAGCCTTGGACGGCATGGGTAAGTCCGGAATTGACCTGGTGCGGTTGGAGATGCGTCCCTCCAACGATGTCGCCTATCGTCTTTACCGGAAGTATGGCTTCCGCGTTGTCGAGCGCCGTCGCGCATACTATCGGGATGGCGAGGATGCCTGGGTGATGGAAGCCAGAATCGAGGACCGGGACTACGGGCAGCGGCTCTCGCAGGTGCGCCAGGCTGTAGCTCAGAAGCTCGCTCATGCGGATGACCGGGGTGGACAAGCTGGTAGCGGCGCATTATAATAGTGTCGAGCAGTGGTGCGGGCGGAGCAGCGCCACGAGGGTGATAGCCGTGCCGGTTCCGTGTGCGAAATGTGATTGGACCGAGTCGCAGGAGGAGAGCGTGACAGAGCTGGAAAGGCTGGCGGCGGAGGTCGCTGAGTGCACGAGGTGTCGACTTCATCGCAGCAGGACGCGCGCCGTGCCAGGTGAAGGACCTGAGAATCCCGACATCATGTTTATCGGTGAGGCGCCAGGTTTCCACGAGGATCAGCAGGGCCGGCCCTTTGTCGGCGCGGCAGGCGAGTTCCTGGAGGAGTTGCTGCACAGCATTGATCTCGACCGAGAGGATGTGTTTATCACGAATGTCATTAAGTGCCGCCCTCCGGGGAATCGAGATCCGTTGCCCGAGGAGATTGAGGCGTGTGAGCCATTTCTGGAGAGACAGATCGCGTTGCTCGATCCGACACTCGTCGTCACCTTAGGGCGCTTCTCTATGGCTCGGGCCTTTCCTAATGCCAGGATTTCTCGCGTTCACGGGGAGCCAAAGAAGATCAACGGCATTGTCTACTACCCGATGTACCACCCGGCGGCAGCTCTGCACCGCCCCAGTTTGCGCACCACCGTCGAGGAAGACGTACACCGGATCCCCGAGGTGATGGAGCGCGCGCCGCATATGGCCGAGAGCGAGCTCCCTCCTCAGGGAGAGCAGTTGGAGCTTTTCTAGGGGGCCTGTTGTCTTCGCCTTC
>CAZGSX010000001.1:67581-93652 GCA_964528475.1 uncultured Anaerolineales bacterium | reverse complement strand
TCACCGGCACGGACCGACGAGTACAGCGTGTGCAGAAGGCGATTGAACCCATCGGGGACGCGAAGGCAGACTGGGAGATCCTATGTCTTCTGGCCCAACGAATGGAAGCGTCGGGTTTCGATTTCTCGTCGCCAGGGGAAATCATGGACGAGATCGCCACCTTCACTCCCATATACGGTGGGGTGTCCTACCAGCGGCTGGAGCGAGAGGGGTTCCTCCAGTGGCCGGTGCCCTCGAATGATCATCCTGGAACGCCCTATCTGCATAAGGACGCGTTTAGTCGAGGCCTCGGTCGATTCCACGCCCTTGAGTTTAAGGAGGCGGTGGAGCTCCCGGACGACGAGTATCCGTTCATTCTTACCACTGGTCGGATGATGTTTCATTGGCATACCGGCACCATGACTCGTCGTTCGGAGAAGCTGGAACAGGAGGCGCCAGAGGCCTACGCTGAGCTCCATCCGAAGGATGCTGAGCGGATTGGCGTGAAGGGAAACGAGCGCTTGAGGGTCGCCAGCCGGCGTGGGGAGATAGAACTGACCGCGCGAGTAACCTCCAGCATCCGCCCCGGTGTCGTCTTCATCCCCTTTCATTACGCCGAGGCTGCGGCAAATGAACTCACGAATTCTGCACTTGACCCCACGGCGAAAATCCCGGAGTATAAAGTTTGCGCCGTGAAGGTGGAGCCAGCAAGGTGAAGCTGAGCCTGTGCTCCGTGGATAAAGGGAGCGTGCTTCGGCCGCTCACAGCATCCGCCTTGCCGATCTACACAATTTCTGGGGAAGCACCAAAGACCCGAGCATCGGATCCGTGATGGTATAATGGAATTGAATCGAGATCGCGATATGACTCTGGCAGGATTGGGTAAGACGGAGAAACGCGTGCTGATGTTTGGCGGCAAGGGAGGGGTCGGCAAGACGACCTCCTCGGCGGCTACGGCTGTTCACTTTGCGTTACGTGGACGGCGAACGTTGATCATTACCAGTGACTACACGCCTTCGCTCTCTGATATCTTCGAAGCGCACATCGGCCCCCATGAGCGCGCTGTCCCGGGAATCGACCAGCTTTTCGCACTGGAGATTGATCCCGACGAGGTGATGCGGCGCTGGAAGAAGAAGTTCGGGCCGGAGGTCTACGAGGCTGCCTCAAGCCTGGTGGACATGCCCTACGACGAACTGGTCGACTACGTGGCCATGGCCCCCGGCATCCAGGAGGAGTTTATGCTCGACTACATCCTGGAGCGCATACGAGAGGGGCAGTACGATCTGGTTGTCTGGGACACGGCGCCTGCGGGCGATACGCTGCGCCTTCTGGATCTGCCGCGACGGTTCATCGAGCATCTCCGCACCGCGCCCAAGGTCTATGTGGGGATTCGCGATGCCTTCAACCTTTCGAAAACGCCCTTTACCGAGCTGATCGAGAGCTGGAGGGCCCTGGCCGAGGAGGTCACCCAGTTCTTCACCGATCCGGAGAGGGTCGGGTTTGTCCTCGTCACCATTCCGGAGGCTCTCGGCGTCTTCCAGACACGACGGGTCAAGAACAGTCTGGAGGAACATGGCATCCGGATTCGTCATCTGATCATCAATCACGTGGTATCTGAAGCGTCGTGTAGCTTCCTTAGCCAGCGGCAGGAGATGCAGCGGCCTTACATCGAGATGCTGGAGCGTGAATATGGCGATAGCATCGATCTGGTGAAGGTGCCGTTGATGCCGTATGAGGTGAAGGGTCTGGATCGATTGAAGGAAGTGAAGGAGCATCTCTTCCGGGATGTCCGCCAGTGAGCCTCGGGATGACCTGACCGGGATCGTCTTAGCGGGCGGCGCCAGCCGTCGCATGGGCCGCGACAAGGCCTTCATGAAGCTTGAGGGCCGGCCCATGATCCAAGTCGTCATCGAGCGGATGCAGTTGGTCTGCGGGGAGGTGATCATCGTCTCGGACGATGCGGCCCCCTACCGAGGGTTCGGCGTTCAGGTTGTGACAGATCGTTTTAGGGGAGTGGGGGTGCTGGGCGGATTACACGCCGGACTGGCTGCGGCATCACAGGATGTGACGCTGGCAGTGGGGTGTGACATGCCTTTCATCCGACCATCGGTGCTAAGGGCTTTTGCCATCTGGGTCCAGGGATACGATGTCGCCCTCCTGCGCCACAATGGCCACGTCGAGCCCCTGCACGGAGCCTACCGCCGCACCTGTCTGCCAGCCATCGAAGCTGTTCTCCGAGCGGGCCGGCGGCGCATCGTCTCGTTCTTTCCTCAGGTGCGGGTGCGTACTGTCGCACCCGAGGAGATCATCCCCATGGATCCCGAGCTTGAGTCGTTTCGCAATCTGAACACCCCTGACGACTGGACAGCCGCGAAGGAAGCTTGGTCCAGTATCTAGTGCCATGCGGGTCACGGTGAAACCCCGAGACTGCTCACTGGGTATTGTCTCGAGGCTGTCCGGGCTCGACAAGCAGCACCTGGGTGCTTATCTGCCCATCATCTCAATCGGCGGCCAGGGCGACCGCGCATGGATTCCAACCTCCACTAAGCTGTCATTCTGAGGAGCGCAGCGACAAAGAATCTCGGTCCCACGAGCCCAGGACAGAGATTCTTCGCTCCCTCCAGTCACTCAGAATGACGGATCCGACACTGAGCCCGCCAGATGCGATTGCCCTGAATCACCGGCCGCATTTGCTTGCCAGATCAGGGCTTATGGCATATAATTTGGTATTGGCAAGTTCATGGGAGGTAGTCAGTATGCCACTATACGAATACGAATGTGAATCCTGCGGCGTCCGATTTGAACGCCGACAGCATATGGAGGATGAGCCGGTCAAGACGTGTCCGGAATGCGGCGGGGAGGTCCACCGTCTGATCCAGCCCGTGGGCATCATCTTTAAGGGGTCCGGGTTTTACGTGACCGACAATCGAGCCAAGTCGCCGACCGCGACCCCGGGGACGGTGAAGAGGGAATCTTCGGACGAGAAGAAGACGGACAGCAGCGACAAAGCTGCGGACGATTAGGTTACCAGGGCATCACGTAGGACGCAATCTAGTTGGCCCAGTCCTTTGGTCGCAGGAAGGGCACGGCCTGAGGTACAGAAGGGGCGTTTAGCAAGCTTAGTCGCCTCGGTGCCTCTCGCAGCAAGACTCCCGATGAGGGAGTCTTGTTGCGTTAATCGTCGTCATTCGTCACCTAAAGTTGGAATCCGCCGCTAGCCTGAACAGCCTTCTGACTGTAGTCGGTGACGTAAGTCAGAAGTTCTACCTTAAGTTCACGCCATCTCCGGGAGGCCAACGCCTTCCGTAAGCTGCGCAGATCCTCCGCCACGCCCCCCGTGAGAATCTGAGGATGCTCGCCGTAAGCGGTGTACCATGAGTCCGTAGGCTGGATGCCCAGCTCCAGCAGACCGGGAGCGAATTCCTGCATCACAAACTCGAAGTACTCATCCTCCAATCCGGTTCGGATATTCCACCTCATAAGAAGTTTAACCATAAACACCTTGTCGTGCGCGATCACCGTGGCAAGACCCACCCCGTCTCCGAGCACCTGCTGCGCTCAACGGACGGCGGCACATCGAGCCGAGATCTCCGGCTACCCACGGAAGCCGTGACCTGAGCTGGCAAGAGGGGGGCTATATTCACGGTTGTCCACTTCGTGGGAGTGCGTCCCAGGACTCCCTACTCGCATCCCAGTGATGCCATAGCCTGTTCGGCCTGGCTCTTCCAGCTTGCCGGCGGCTCTAAGGAGAGGAACTGGTGATATAACTCGCAAGCTTGGTCCACGGCGCCGCTCTGTGCATAGGCACCGGCCAGGGCATAGTGCGCCTCGCGAGAATTCGGTACCGCCGCGATGGCGTCCTCCAGGACCTCGATGGCCCCCTGGTGATCTCTTTGCTGGAGGTACACGTTACCCAGGCCGATCAGCGCCTCAGGCATACTGTCTCTCTCCGCGAGAGCTGCCTCAAACTCCTCTACCGCCTGCTCAAGAAGCTCGGGATCAGCTGGGGCAGCCGGCTCGCTTCCCGACAGGGCGAGCGTAAGATAGGTGGCTCCCAGTTGATAGTGCGTATCGGGATCATCGGGGTCAAGCTCCAGAGCTGCCTGAAACTCATCGATCGCTGACGGGAGATTCTGCAGCTGATAGTAGGTGACGCCCAGGTTGTGATGAGCGGCGGCGCTATTCGGTTCAAGCTCCAGCACCCTGCGGAATGCATCAGCCGCCTTTGAAAGGTCGCCGCTCTGATTGTACGCCTGACCCAGCAAGAAATAGACGTCGCTGTCATCCGCGGCCTCGTCGGCTGCGGCCTCCAACACCTTGATAGCCTCGTCGTAATCCTCGGACTCAAGATAACCGCGCGCAGAACCTATGAGCGCATCGATGTCCGCCGTCTGGACTCCGCCCTGGCAGCCCACCAGGGCTATGAACAAGCTAAGTGCGAGGAAAAGGTAACTCCTAGGCATCGTCCCTCCTGAGGCGGGTGTTCTATGCCCGCCTGGCTTTCAGCACGAAGATGTCTGTCTTCTCTGACGGCCCAAGCTCATCAATTCGGACTACTTCTTGTCCTTCCAGCGCCTGTCTTCCCATCTCCTTGAGGAAGCTGTCGACACTGTCAAGGTTCTCCTGCAACCCAGGGATGCGATATCGCATCGGCACCACAACGTCCGGCTCGAAGAGCCCGATGACCTCGGAGGCTTGGCTGGAGTTGAGGCTTCCACCTCCCCCCACGGGTACCAATAGGACATTCACCGAGCCGAGATTCTTGATCTGAGACTGGGTGGGCACGTGTCCTAACCGTCCGAGGTGGCATACCGTGGTGCTAGCGAAATCGAAAGCGAAAATCGTGTTGAGACCACGAACGCGACCCTGCTTGTCATCAGCGAAGGTAGAGACGCCGGTGATGAAGATGCCGCTGATCTCATACTCGCCGGGACCATCGACAAGCTTGAAGGGCCCCCGGACCGCATCCAAATGGGCGCAAGACACATCATGATGGCTTACCGTGACGATATCGGCCTTCAACTCGGGAAGTGTGATACCCAGCTTAGGGGAACAGGGGTCCGTCACGATTGAGATAGACTCTTGTCCATCCAAGCGGAAACACGTCTGACCATACCAGCTGATTTCGACGCCCATAACATCAAGAATTATACTGTGAAAGCGGCTACAAGGCAACGCTCCGGGTGCAGACGCACTCTAGCGCGTCTGCACCTGGAGTCACGAAGTTCTTGGGTCAAGGGATTTGACCCTGATTGTTCCCGGGCGCGCTAGGCGTGTATGGGTTCGCCGAACACACCGTGGGCGGCTTCCATAAGGGCTTCGCTCAGGGTGGGGTGAGCGTGAACAGTCTGCGAGATCTCCTCCGGAGTCAACTCCCAGACGCGGGCTGATACCAGCTCGGGCAGGAGCTCCGTGACCTCGGGGCCGACCAGGTGTGCGCCCAGAACCTCGCCCGAACCGGCGTCGGCCACGATCTTGACGAATCCATCCGGCTCGCCCAGGGCGAGGGCCTTCCCGTTAGGGCGGAAGGGGAACTCGCCCACCTTCACCTCGTGGCCCTGCTCAGAGGCCTGCGCTGCCGTGAGGCCGAAGCTGGCTGCCTGGGGTTGGCAGTAGGTGCAACGCGGTACCGCGTTGTAGTCGAGGGGCTTGGGCTCCTGACCAGCGATGGTCTCCACCGCGATGATCCCCTGCGCGGAGGCAACGTGGGCCAAAGCCATCTTGCCCGTCACATCGCCGATGGCGTAGATGCCCGCGACGTTCGTGCGCATATGGTCATCAACCACAATACTGCCGCGCTCTGTCTCGACGCCCACGTCTTCCAAGCCGATATTCGAACTGTTTGGCTGAACACCGATCGCCACCAGTGCCCGCTCAGCTTCAAGAAGCTCCTCCTCGTCGTCCTCAGTCGCCACCGTAACCCGGACGCTGTCTGGGGATGTATCGATGGCCTGTACTCTGGTGGATGTCATAATCTTCACCCCGGGCCGTTTCCTAAAGGCACGCCCCACGACCTTGCTGACGTCCTCGTCCTCCAGAGGCAACGGCCGCGGCAACATCTCGACGACGGTGACCTCAGAGCCGTAGGAGCTCCAAACCTGGGCAAATTCCATGCCGATGGGGCCGGCGCCCACAATCACGGCTGACTGCGGTAGCTCGCGAAGGACAATGGCGCTTCGAGAGGTCATCACGCGGTCCCCATCCGGGTCAATTCCAGGGATGGTCCGGGCGTGGGCTCCTGTGGCGATGATCAGGTTATCCGCCTCGATTGTGCGTGTTCCACCCTCAGTAAGCTCGACGGACACGGCATTCGGGGACTTGAGTACTCCCCGCCCCTCAATCACATCGATGCCGTTCTTGCGCATCAGGAAGCCGACGCCCTTGACTAAGCGAGCGGAGACCTGCCGACTCCGCTCGACGGCCGCCTCGAAATCCAGCTCTATGCCTGAAATGGAGAACCCGAACTCGCGACCCCGATGCAGCAACGAGACGACCTCCGCGTTCCGCAGCAGGGCCTTGGTGGGGATACAACCCCAGTTGAGGCAGACGCCGCCCAGGTGCTCCTCCTCGATCACGGCGACGTCCATTCCCAGTTGAGCGGCACGGATGGCAGCCACGTACCCGCCTGGGCCCGCGCCGATGATGACAGTATCGTATCGTTTGTTCACTTTATTCTCCTTGTGTTGTATTACGGCCTTGATAGACGTAGGTGTCAACCGCTGTGCTGCCCGGAGCACAGCGGCGCGTCGACCGTTTCGCTGGCAGTTCGTCCTGGGCCATTGTCGACGCGATCGCGAGCGGCCGTTAGCTGCAACTCACAGCGAGAGTAGCGACGACGACCGACGTACAAGGGAGGCCATCAACGAACCCAGCGGGATCAGGGGTAGAACTGGGCCCACTGTTTCCGTTCAGGGTGTCTCCGAAATTCCCCCGACACCGCGATGGCAAGCGCACAAAGGGATTCTACTCATCCGGCATCACGTGTCAAGATGGCCTGTCGTGGAACCAGAGAGACACTTCTCTCTTCCATGTCTGTCGGACGTCAGAGCTGAGCGCCGAGACGGCGTCGCGAAACTCGTCGCCGTCGAGACCGCAAGCTTCATGAGGGGGGTCAGCAAGGCCTCTGATGTCAAGTGCCCGCGATCGGCCTATCCAAAGCGTCCTCTCTGTGCTACAATGCTGATGCATTGAGGTGTTCTGGCGTGGGTGAGATAGTGTGCCAGCTAGCGTCTGTTTGTGTCAGCCATGGGGGGATCCATGCCAAGAGAGACATTTGAGCGAGATCTGCAGGAGCTGGAGGACGAGCTGCTGACCCTAGGTAGCAGGGTCGAGGAGGCGATCATCGACTCTGTGACGAGCCTCAAGGAACGGGATCTCGAGGAATCGGAGCGACTGGTCAGGCAGGATCGTGAGTTGAATGAGAGGCGGTATGCGCTCGAGGCCAAGGCCTTAATGCTGATTGCTACTCAGCAGCCGATGGCTGGGGATCTGCGCACCATCGCAGCTATTCTGAGCCTCGCCTCGGAGCTGGAGAGGATTGGGGATTACGCCAAGGGTATCGCGAACATCAACTTGATGATGGGCGACGAGCCTTTGCTCAAACCCTTGATCGATGTCCCTCGAATGGCCGAAAAGACTCGCGATATGCTGGATCGTGCGCTGCAGGCCTTTGCTGAGCGCGATGTAGACCTGGCACGATCGATCCCTGCCGAGGACGATGAGGTCGATGGACTATACAATCAGGTCTATCGAGAGCTACTGACCTACATCATCTCCGACCCGCGGACCATCGACCAGGCGACCAATCTCCTTTGGGTGGCGCATAACCTCGAGCGGGCTGCCGACCGGGTGATCAACATCTGTGAGCGCGTGATTTTCACCGTGACCGGGAAGCTGGTGGAGATCGAAGGAGGAGACGAGGACGAGGAGATCACATACAAGAATCAGTCGATGACTTAGTCAATCGACGACCGGAGTATGTGGACCTCTGGCATCTGCATCCATCGCTGCCTGAGGCGGGCGGACGTACAGTACGGACCTATTGCTGCAACGCCTCGACGGCGTCGGCCGCAGCCTCCTCCGGGGTGGCGTGCCCCCGCAGTACGGCCACCAGCGCTTCCTGCATTGGAAAGCCAACCGTCTCCACCAGTGTCGGATCCAGAGGGGGTACAGCGGACTCGAGGAGATCCCGCAGCATCGCCCGCTGGTCATCCGACACCCTCCATGATCGAAGAGCGTCATGCGTCGCCGGGAGATAACCGGCTGCCTGGGTCCACGATGCGCTTTGATCCGGCGCCGTGAGCCACTCGACCAGATGGAGGGCCAGGTCCTGACGGGCTGGATCCACGGCAACTACTGCCAGCACCCAGCCGCGAGCGATGGCGAAGGGGCGACCATCCTTCGTGGGGATCGGCGCCGCGGCCATCGTCTCGTCAGCCTCTGGCCAGTACCTCCTCGCTCGCACCACGGACATCCCCCCGTCGCCCTCCTTGAACATCTCCCACACCTGGTCGACGTGGGTCGCTGTTAGGACTTGAGTGGGCGCAATCACAGTGTTGGTGATGCAGCGGCTGTAGAAGTCGAGCACCTCGATGAGGACGTCCTCGTCCAGGGCTGGGTCTCCATCGGTGTCTGTCAGCTTGCCCTCTGCCCCCAGGTACTGGATGAGGGTCGCATCATTGACTCGACCGTCGTAACCGCCTGCGGGGAATAGATAGGACGCCGGCGCAGTCACGACCTCGGACCAGCTCAGGGGGGGCAAATCGAAGATATCCGGACGATAGGCCATGTGCTGCAGATCGACGCCGAGAACGGCTCCCATCGTCTGGTCTTCCACTCTCGCGATGCTGGCGGCAAAGGAGAACCGGTCATCGTCAGAGTGGACCAGTAGGTCGTCCAGTGGCTGAACGAGCTCCGATCTGCTGACTGTGTCAAGGTCCGACGCATCGACAACCACCAGGTCAGGCAGGACGGAGGGGACGGCGTTCCTGGCCGTGCGCATCGAATCGATGAGGCCCCCGCGCCCGCGAGCCTTCTTCACGACGACGTCCACGCGCAGGCTGGTGTATGTGTCACTGAAGTTGGAGAGCTGCTGCGCAAGAACCCGGGACCCCTCGGCGCCACCGTAGGGGTCCAGTTCTTCTGGCAGCCACAGCTCCAACGTGGTGATCAACGGGGTCGGCTCGGGCGTCGGGCTTGGCGTTGGAGTGGACACCGGCTCCGTCGGAGTGGCCGTAGCTGGTTCAGGGGCCGGTGTCTGCAGAGGGCCCGCGCAGCCGACCAAGACGAGCGCCAGTAGGCAGGCGATGAGCTGCTGCAATCGTCGCATCCGATGTCTCTCCTCAGGTGCATTTGTAGTCATGGTGGACGCATTATATCACATTCTGCCGTTCTTTCATCTCCTCAGTCCAGAAATCAGCCTTACTTGTCAACCTCTGGCGCTCACGGTATGATTGTTTCTACCCGCAGGAGGTTCGGCTCACGACGACCAGACCGTAGCCAGCCTCCTCGACTTGTCTATGGGCTAGGGTTTATGGTTGGATGCCGGGAGCCGATTCGAGGATGGGAGCTGCTCACCCTGATCGCCGTCCTGGTCGCAGCGATGGCACTGCGAGTGTGGCGACTGGACAGCGTACCGCCTGGATTGACCCATGATGAAGCCAACAACGTTGCTGACGCTACCGCCGTTCTGCAGGGAGCCCGCCCTTTCTACTTCCCGGTAGCCCAGGGGAAGGAACCTCTTTATCCCTACAGTGCCGGTTTGATTATGGCCCTCCTGGGGCCGACACCGCTGGCTCTGCGGATTACGTCGGTGATCTGGGGGATGCTGCTGGTCTTCCTTGCTTTTGTCTGGGCCAGAAAGAACTACGGTGGGTTCGTGGCTCTGCTGACGGTAGCTGGTTTAGCCACGTCATTCTGGGGTATCAGCACCAGTCGTCTGGGGCTACGGGCGATGACGCTCCCGGTACTCCTCACTGCCACGGCAATCGCGCTCCCTATCTCTGAGTCTCGCCCGAGCCACCGCGTTCCTGCGTTGATCGGCGGTATCTGTCTCGGTCTCACATTCTACACCTACCTGGCGGCAAGGGTGATGCCGGCGCTTTTTCTCCTGTTCGCCTTCTATCTCCTGCTGACCGATCGAGCGCGGTGGAGGAAGGTTTGGTCACACTGGCTGATGATCCTGCTTGTGGCGGCCGTCGTTGCAGCGCCGCTGTTTGTCTATCTCCAAAGGCATCCCGCAGCATCGATCCGTATCGGTCAGCTTGACCGCCCCTTGCGTGCATTGCTGAGCGGGAATCCGGGTCCCCTGCTCCGCACCTTGATTTCATCCCTGGAGATCTTCAGCTTTCGAGGCGATGGATTCATCCCATACAACATTCCGGGGCGTCCCCTCCTGGATCCGGTATTGAGTGCCCTCTTCTATGCCGGCCTCCTCATAACGGTGTGGCGTTGGCGTCAGCCGGCGAACGCCTTTGCCCTGTTGTGGCTCCTGGTGGGTTTCTTTCCCGCTCTTGCAACGGGGCGAGATGCCGCTAACCTCCGCGCCATAGCGGCACAGCCGGTGACGTTTCTGTTCCCTGCCCTGGCTCTAAGGGAGCTTTGGGATGCCTGTCGGTCGCAGCCCCGAGGCGTACGTCTGGCCGTGGTGGGTGCGGTCGGGAGCCTTGCCTTTGGCGTCGCCGCCTTCCTGGCCATCCGAGACTACTTCGTCCGCTGGCCTAACCGTCAGGACGTGCGCGTTCACTACCACGCGGATCTCCGGGCCATTGCAGAGACCGTGGAGGGGTGGAGTGCCGATCTACCAGTGGGCGTATCCACCCTCTATCCGGGTGAATACCATGACCCGCGCGTGGTCCAGGCCTTCGTGAGCGGAGGTGACCCGTCGTTGCGGTGGTTCGACGGTCGTCACGCTCTCGTTCTTCCCTCGTCCTCCGTTGCCCGGCTCGTTCTGCCTGCCGTGCCCCAACTGGACCAGACACTATGGGACCTCATCCGGCCCCACGCCACCCTATCAGAGCGTGTGGAGCTGCGGCCTGGCGACTTCAACCCCACCTTTGACGTGTACCGCTGGGCTTCCGGGGACACGCGGGAGGACCTCCTGGCGATGATGATGCCGCCCGCCGAGCCGGACCGGCTGCCGGTGGGTGTGGGCGACGTTCTGGACTTCCAGGGCTACCAGCTGCAGGGGTGGACTGGCGAGGGTGGCAGTGAACTGCAGCTGCTGTCGCTGTGGGATATCGCCTCATCGCTCCCTGATGATCGGGATGCTGTGCTGTTCGTTCAGCTTCTGGACAGTGAGGATCGGGTGATTGCGCAGCGGGACGAGCTGGGAGCGCCTTCCTGGAACTGGTGTCGTGGTGAGTCTTTTGTTCAACTCCACCGTCTGTCGGTACCTGCCGACGCGGCGACGGGGGAGTATCACCTGATCGCGGGCGCGTATACGACGCCAGATCGGGTGGACGCGGTGTTGGCGGGTCACGAGCCGGATCCCAGCACGCCGCGGCTGGCTATCCGTCGGGACAACGGTGACTCGAGCGATGCCATTACCCTCGTGACCCTGGAGATACCGTGAGCGAGCGCCTGAGGATCCCCCGGTGGGAACAGGGATTGCTCGTTGTGATCCTCATCCTCGCCCTTGGGCTTCGTGCTTATCGCCTGCCAAGCATCCCCCCGGGATTAACCCACGACGAGGCCAGCAACGCCCACGATGCAGCCGGCGTGCTGCAGGGGGTGTGCCCCATTTACTTCACCGGAGCTTACGGTCACGAGCCCCTGTACGCCTACTCGGCAGCTCCGTTGATGGCGCTTTTGGGGGCAACAGAAGTGGCGCTCCGTCTCACTACGGTGGCTTGGGGCCTGGCGCTCGTACTCCTGACCTATGGCTACGCACGACGGGTGTTTGGGCCTCTCCCGAGTGTGCTTGCCGCTGGCTGGCTGGCTGTTTCCTTCTGGGGTGTGATGACCAGTCGGGTGGGCCTGCGGGCTGTCACCCTCGCGACCACGTTCACGGCTTCGGCGCTCTGCTTCTGGCTGGGGCTGCCGATCCACAACGAGAGAGAGGCAGGAACCGCAGGAGGTGACGATCCACCGCTGCCATCCCGGCTCGCGTGGCTCCTTGCTGGTCTCTGTCTCGGGGCTTCCCTGTATACCTATATGGCCAGCCGCGTGACGCCAGCAGTCTATTTTCTGTTCTTGATCTATTTGCTTCTTCTCCGTCGGCGCGGCAAGTGGGGCGACCAGGAAGCCGCAGGGTGGCGGGGGGCTCTGATGGCGCTGGTGGTCGCAGGGATTCTCGTTATGCCGCTAGTCCATTTCCTGATCATGCAGCCGGCCGCGGAGCAGCGGATCGACCAGCTGAGCGCGCCACTCCGAAAGGCGGCCTTGGGAAACTGGCGACCGCTGGGCGAGAATGTGTCTGAAGGCGTCATGGCGCTGATTGACGCGGGGGATACCATGTGGCGGTATGCTATCCCTGGACGTCCACTGATCGACGCAGGGAGTCGCATATTCCTGCTGATCGGTGTCGTTACGTCGCTGTGGCACTGGCGGGATGGTCGGTACGCGTTCTTGCTGCTCTGGCTGAGCCTTGGCCTGGCTCCGGCGCTGGTCGTGGGGGCTGAGGGGATCACGCTGCGCGCGGTGGGAGCCCAACCGGCGATAGCGGTCATGATCGGATTGGGCTTGTCCTGCGGGATTAGGGTGTTGACGCGCCTCATTCGGGATCGGGTCGAGCTGGAAGAGCACGTTGCCGAGACGGTCTGCGCTGTCCTCTTTGTCGTCGGTATCGGGGTGCCTACGGGGCGTGATTACTTCCGGATCTGGGGTGAGCATCGAGAGGTACGGGTGACGTATTATCATGCCCTAGTTGAGCAAGCGCGCTATCTGGACGTTCAGCGAGAGGGAGGGGCTGTCGCGCTCTCCACCCAGTACCCCGATCGATTGCACGATCCTTACGTGATGGATATCGTGTTGCGCCGGGACGATCTAGATCTGAGATGGTTCCACGGTGGCGGGGCCGTCGTGCTTCCAGCCGCAGAGAACGCGCGCATGATCATCCCAGCCCTGGCTTCATCGGACGAGACACTGAGGCCGGATTTCCTCACCGCCGTCCTTCAGGAACACGCCTCGCTCGTCGACCTTGAACATCTCGGTTCCCACGATCTCATCCCCTCATTTGAGGTCTACCGAGTCGATGTCGCTGGCGCAGTGGAGACACTGCTCTCGGAGATGGGCGGCGGGGTCGCCTACTGGAGCGTGGCCAACGTGTTTCCGGAGGAGAACCCCCAAGCGCTCTACGAGCCGCTGGCGTTCCCGGTCGCCGTTGGTGATGTCGCCGAGTTCGTGGGTTACGCTGTGTCTCCCTCAATGGCCACGCCGAACGAGAGCCTCGAGGTGCTCACGGTCTGGCGCGTGATGGCGCCGTTTGATGGTGAGTTGACGCAGTTCACTCACCTGCTGGACCATGCTGGAAAGGTGGTCAGTCAGGTGGACCGGCTGGACGCCCCTTCGTGGCAGTGGAGAGCGGGAGATATCTTCGTTCAAAGGCACCGACTGCAGGTCGACGAGGATGAAGAATCAGGTTTTCATCACCTCCAGGTAGGGTTTTACACTCAGGCCGACGTGGTCCGGCTTCCGGTGATTGTGGATGGCGCGGCCAAGGACGATCGAATCCTCCTGCAGCCGGTGCAGATTGGAGCCCAATGATTGAGCAGCAGACCTCGTCCTCTGGAAGGCGGCTGGCCCGTTGGACGACCATCGTCGGGATCCTGCTCCTTGCGTGGGCCTTCCGTCTCTGCTGTCTGGACGACGTACCCCCCGGATGGCGCGACGACGAGCTGATCAACATCCACGCCCTATCGAGCCAGCTCCTGGAGGGCAGCTTTCCCCTTTACTACCCGGGAGCGTCGGGCCACGAGCCTCTGTATCATCACCTGCACGCCGGCGTCCACGCCGTGCTAGGGTTCAATGTCTTGAGTGGACACATCCTCTCAGTCATGTTCGGCACCCTGTCCATCACCCTGACGTACGCCGTGGTGCGCAGGATGTTTCCGGCGAAGCGCGCGGTTGCACCTGTCGCCTCTCTCATGCTGGCCACTTCCTTCTGGTCACTGATGTACAGCCGGACAGCGATCCGTCATATCAGTCTTCCGCCCTTCGTCCTACTCACCCTCTATGTTCTGTGGCGGCAGATGGAGGAGGTGCGATCCTCGCCCTGGGGATGGGCTTTGGCTGGGATTCTGTTGGCGACAAGCCTGTATACGTATACGGCCTCCCGCTTGCTCCTGGTTCTCGTCCTCGTCTTCGCTGGTTACCTGGGGCTCTTCCACCGTCAGTTGTTTCTCAGACACTGGCGAGGGCTGTTGCTGGCCTCACTGCTGGCGATCGTGCTGGTTGCTCCACTGGGCATCGCCATCGCTCAGAATCGTAGCAGGAGGGGCATCGAAGGTATTGGGGCTGACGCGAGAGTCACCGAACTGGCGGAGCCGTTGCGTGCCCTTCGAGATGGAGACCCGGAACCTGTTGTAGCGTACAGCGTCAAGACCCTGGGTATGTTTCACGCCAGCGGCGACCCGGAGTGGCTGTATAACATCTCTGGCAGGCCAGTGTTCAACCTCCTTGGGGCGCTGGCACTGTGGAGCGGCGTTGCCCTCTGTCTCCGTCGCTGGCGGGAGCCCCGCTACTTCCTTCTGCTCGCATGGCTGGGTCTGGGACTGTCCCCGGGCTTCATCAGCGTACCGCCCTCAAGTCTGGGTCACACCATCCTGGCTCAACCAGTAGCCTACATCCTGCCTGCGCTGGCGCTGGGGGAGTTGAGAGGCTGGTTCCGTCTGCGAGGGACGTCGCCCGCACCATGGATGCTGTTGCTGGGAGCTGTCATAGCCACCAACGCAGTCCGCGACGTACGCGATTACTTCTTCGTCTGGCCCCAACGGGGCATGGTGCGTCTCCTATACCGAGCTGACTATCGGCAGGCCGCCAAGTTCTTGGACCTGCATCCTGAGATCGTTGACGTCGCCATGGGCAGTGCATTGATGGGCCCGTGGGATCGGATCGCCCTGGATGTCGACATCCGGCGCGAGGACGTGGCTCCTCGGCTGTTCAACCCAGAGCGGGCCCTCGTCTGGCCCGCTGGTGAAGGTGATGCGACCGTGCTGTTGGCCTCCTGGCCTGAACCGTCGCCCACCGTAGAGGCGTTCCTTGGATCGGGCAGGCCTGTGTCCTCTCAGCTGAGTCTCCACACCCTAGGTGCCTTCGTTGGTTCTCAGCCTTTGGTCCCTGAGACGTGGACTCCCCTCACTGTACCCGCTTCCGGGTACACGTTTGCGAACGGCCTGACCCTGCGCGAAATCTGGTGGCAGGGGGAGGACGGTGGACTAGCGGAAGAGGAGATTGGGCTGCTCATGATGTGGCGCATCTCGGACACGCTCCAACTTCCTTTAATCCCTGTGGTTGCTCAACCGCCACCGCCGGGGGCCTATGCCGGACCTAGGGTGTCCGCGTTTGTGCATCTTCTGGATGCCGACGGGGAGACGCTGGCTGTCGACGATGGCCTTTGGGTGGACCCGTTAACACTGCGACGCGGTGACTGTTTTGTACAGATCCATTACCTGTCGGTACCGTCTGCATCCTCCGGTCAGCCCGATGTTGTTCAGTTAGGCCTGTATGATCCGAAGACGGACGAACGATGGGACATCTTGGCCCCTGGTGAAGAGCGAGACGTGGACGTGGTTCGGGTTCCCCTGGGAGCGCAGCGGTGAGGCCGATGGAGAGAGGCGAACGAATAGGATTGGCGTTGCTCTTGATCGCTTACGTCGTCTTGGCGGTGGGGTACAGTCTGGTCACCCCGCTGTACGAGTCGACGGATGAGTTGCGGCATGTGCGCTATGTGCGCCACATCGCCACCTATGGCAATCTGCCGCTGCAGCGTGCTGGCGCTCCCCGTGCTCAGAGCCACCATCCACCGCTGTACTACGCGCTAGGGGCCCTGGTGTCGTGCTGGGTGAACGTCGATGAGGATGTCTACTATCAACCGAAGGAGAATCCCTTCTGGGCTTACCGATACTGGGAGGTTGGCAGCGACAACAAGAACCAGTATGTGCACGGGGCTGATGAAGCGTTTCCCTACAGTGGCATCACGCTGGTGGTCTACCTAGTGCGCTGGATGACGGTGCTTATCGGGGCCTTGACTGTCTGGTTGACCTACGAGATGGGGCGAGAGGTCTTCCCCCACGGGCCGTCGCTTGCCCTGGCGAGTGCTGCCCTGGTTGCCTTCACCCCACAGTTCCTTCACCTGAGCGGATCCGTTGGAAACGACGTTCCCGCTGCTGCCTGCGGCGCGGCTGTGCTGCTTGCGTGTCTTCGGGTGGCACGGCAGGGTGTCAGCTTGCGCAAAGACGTGATGGTGGGTATTCTGTTGGGGGTGTCGGTTCTGACGAAGTTTCATCTGGTGGTTTTGCTCGCGCCGGTGTGTGTTGCGTACCTGCTGACCGCGTGGCCGAGGCGAGACTGGCGAGCCATGCTGCGGGCAGCGATAGTCATTCTGGGGCTGGCGGCGATCCTATTGGGCTGGTGGTTCCTCCGGAACTGGCACCTGTATGGTGACCCGACAGGGATGAGCAAGCTCAATGAACTCTGGGCGGGCCGTGATGCAGGGGAGAGCTGGTGGGTCATCCCTCAGGCGTGGCCCCACTTGTGGACCAGCCTGTGGGGGCGTTTCGGTTACGGGCAGGTGCCGCTGCCCGCGTGGATCTACAGCGGGCTCCTGGTGCTGAGCGTGGTTAGCGTGGCGGGGTACCTGGTGCCTGGGAGGCGACGACAGGCCCCCTTAATCAATCTGCTGCCACTGGTCATGGCCGTGGTCGTTTTCGTGATTGCTGTGACCTATTATGTGCTTATCCAGCCGGCTGGCGCGATGGGGCGGTTCTTGTTTCCCGTGCTGCCGGCCGTTGGGGTGTTGCTGATGGTTGGGCTTGCCCGGCTCGTTCCGCAGAACAGCGAGTCGCTGCTGGGGTTGACGTTGACGGTGGCGATGGCGTGCCTGGGCGTGTACGCTCTGCTGGGCGTACTGCGACCCGCATTTGCCGCTCCGCGTCCCTTGGGAGAGGACGCAATCGCCCGGATACCCCATCGAGTTGATGTCGACTTCGGCGATGTGGGGCGCCTCTTGGGCTATGACGTGACCCCCCGGGAGGTGGAACCGGGGGGGACGGTCGAGGTCACCCTCTATTGGCAGTCCTTGGCTCGCACGGAGCGGGAGCATGCCGTATTCGTTCATCTGATGAGTGACGCCGGGACGATGATCGCCCAGCGTGATACATACCCGGGTCTGGGTCGGTATCCAACCACGGCGTGGGACCCCGGCACCGTCTTCGCCGATACGTATCGGCTGCAGATCTCGGAGACGGCCTACGCACCAGACGAGGGCTACGTGCAGGTGGGCCTCTACTTGCCGGATGGCCCTCGTATCACCACGGGGCAGGGGGATGATGCCGTGCAACTTGCTCGGGTTGAGGTGAATCCTCGCCCAGGTCAGTTCCCCAACCCTTTGGAGGTCAACTTCGGCGATAGAGTGGCGCTTGTTGGCTACAGCCTGGACCGACGGGCAGCTCCGCCCGGGGAGACGATCAAGCTCACGCTCCACTGGCGGGCGCTCTCCGAGATGGACATCAACTACAACGTGTTTGTCCACGTCCTGGGCGAGGAGAATCAGATATGGGCGCGGAGCAATAGCCCTCTGACGGATGAGGGTGTGTGCACCAACCGCTGGCGGAGGGACACGGTTGTCGCTGAGGTCCGGGAACTCGCGCTTGCCGAGGATACACCACCGGGCTTCTACGATCTGGAGCTGGGGCTCTATACGCGAGACCACGGGCGCCTGGACGTGCTGGCTGAGGATGGTCGCAGTCTAGGAAGTCGAACGTTGCTGACCACAGTTCGGGTCGTGGCCGATGATGACGAATAGGGCGCGCTGGTTCGCCGTGACGGTGGTCCTACTGGTAGCGGCCGTGCTCCGGCTGTGGGGCTTAGGTGATGTACCGCCAGGGCTGTCGCACGATGAAGTCGCCAACTGGCTCATCGCTCGGGATATTCTTGATGGCAACCACGCCATCTATTTCACCGCGGCATACGGCCACGAGCCGCTGTATCAATACGCTCAGGCGGGGACAGTGGCGCTCTTCGGAGATCATTGGCTAGGGCTGCGCTGGCCGTCTGTTGCATTCAGCCTCCTGGGCATCGCTGCGACCTACACGCTGATCCGCCGCCTTCTGGACGAATCCGTTGCGCTCTTGGCGGCCGGATGGCTAGCGGTTAGCTTCTGGCCGTTGTTCTACGCCCGTGTCGCATATCGCGCGGTTCTATTACCCTTGACAGCCGTTCTCAGTGCCTATTTTCTCATTCGGGCGGCGTGCAGACCGTCGGAGTCACGCGCTGGGTTGCGGACAAGTTTGCCGGTCGATGTCTCTCTGGCGGGGCTCTTCCTTGGCCTTTCGATATACACCTATCCGGCCGCCCGCGTTCTGCCGTTGGTGCTCGCCGCTGCGTTTGTCTACGCCAAGATCGTACATCCCCATCCAGGCATGCCTTGGTCTCGCATTCTCCCGGTCTTCGTGATCGGCGCCTTGGTAGCCGCGCCCCTGATGCTGTGGTTAGAGGCTCATCCTACCGCCGAATACCGCATTGCGGAGCTGAGTGAGCCCATGGACAGGCTGCTCGCTGGCGACCCGTCTCTGGCCTGGGAGAATCTGATTGCCAATCTGAAGTTCTTCGTCATGGCGGGAGATCCTTGGCCGCGCTACAATATCCCCGGTCGGCCAGTGTTCGCAGATCCGGTCAGTGGGGTTCTCTTCTTTGGCGGCCTGGCTGTCACACTGTGGAACTGGCGGAATCCTCGGTATGGAGTCCTACTCATCTGGCTGATGGGGTCACTTGCTCCTAGCATTGTGACGTCAGACGCTCCCAGCTCCATCCGGGATATTCTGGGCATGGTCGTGGTCTTTGCGTTCCCTGGGATTGCCCTGGTTGAGATGTGGCAGCTTGCCAGGGCGCGTTTTCCTAGTCTCGGTTCCTGGGCTCCTCCCAGATCATCTATCGGTTTCTACCTGGTCGGCCTATTGGCCCTTGCCCCATGCCTTCTCTTGACAAGACGCGATTATTTTGTGCGATGGCCGCAGAATGAGGTTGTGCGCTTCGACTATCAGGCCGACCTGACCGCCGTTGGAGAGTTCCTCGAGGAGTTGGATGACCAGACAGGGATTGCCGTGTCGGGCCTGTCGGTGCACACAATGGATAAAGCGTCCCTCGAACTAGCCTCACGAGCTGACGTTGCTGATGTGAGGCTCTGCGACACCCGTGAGACGCTCGTCGTCCCCTCGTCCGCATCTGGGGACAGCCGGTTGCTGATTCCCCAGGTCGTGCCTCTTGACGAGGATCTTCGAAGCTTACTCATCAGATGGGGCGCGACAGAGTCTCGCGAACCGTCCTTCACCAGCTACAGTCTGGGGGGCCACGCCCCTCTGGCGGAGGATCTGGCAGGACTGGAGACGGCTGCCAGCTTGCCGGATGGTACGGACGTGACGGCGCCCGTCTCCTTCGGCGGCCGTCTCACATTTCGCGGGAGCGAGAGACTGGGTTCAGCGGACCAGGACGAAGTGCTCACGCTCTTGACACACTGGCGGGTCGAAGAGCCGCCGCCAACCCAATTGAAGATCTTTGCCCACGCGGTGAATGGGGTGGGAGACGTTGTCGGACAGGATGATGGGCTTGCCAGCCCATCCGACACGTGGCACAGGGATGACATTCTAGTTCAGAAGCACGTGATAGACCTTCCCCACGAGTCACTACCTGATGGCGCACCTGTTATCCGCATCGGCGTGTACGAGACCAGCACTCAGGACCGATTGCGCGTGTTGAACGCCGACCATCTGCAGATTGGCCTCGAGCGAGGCACGGAATGAGGCGACTGTCGTGGCGCCGCCAAGACGTGACCTGCTGGATCACTGTGGGTCTCCTCCTGGTGATGTCCGCCCTTGCCCTGACCAGCGCTTTGCAGAAATCGCCCACGATGGACGAGCAGAATCACATCGCTCGTGGTGCAGCCTACCTCGGTACCGGTGACCCGCGCCTGAGCATCGAGCACCCACCGGTGGTGAATGTACTCAGCGCACTGCCAGCCCACCTGCTGCTTGATCTTCGTCTCCCGTTGGATGAGTGGTGGGAGGTTGCTGAATGGTACCATTTCGCCGAGGCCTTTATGTGGCGGGTCAACTCTGACCCGGACCAGATCGTCTTCCTTGCCCGTCTGCCCATAATCGGGCTGGGGCTCCTGTTGGTCGCCCTGGTCTACCGTTGGGCAGCGGCTCGCTTCGGTGCCTGGGGCGGACTGGTGGCTGCCACACTCTGTGCCCTGGATCCCAACATTCTGGCCCATGGGCGCCTCTCAACGACGGATCTGGGCAGCACCTTCTTCATTCTACTGGCAGCCTATGCTTTCTGGAGGCTTTCCCGCCGGATTTCGTGGGGCCGCACCCTGGTCGCTGGCATAGCCCTGGGACTCGCCTTTGCCGCCAAGCTCTCGGCCTTGCTCTTTGGACCCATCCTGGTGCTGCTGTTCTTGGTGGAGGGTCTCCGTGGGGAGTCGGCAAGGTTGCGCGGCTTCCTGCGCCGCGTCGGCGTGGGCGCGGCGGTGACCCTACTGGCGTTTCTGGTTGTGTGGGCGAGCTATCTGTTCCGGATAGGACCGCTGGAAGCCTCCGGGCCCCCCGTTCCAGCACCTCCCTATGTGCAGGGGCTCCGGGCGGTCATGGATTTAGCCGCGGGTGGGCGCCCCGCCTATCTACTGGGTGAAATCAGCACTGAGGGCTGGTGGTACTACTTCCCGGTTGCGTTTGCGGTGAAGACGCCCCTTCCCACTCTACTGGCTCTCGTGTTGGCCACCTTGGTCCTGGTGATGCAGCCGAAACGCTGCAGTCTGTTCATCTGGGGTCCGCCACTGGCGTTCTTTCTCGTCTTGACCACTGCTCGACTCAACCTGGGATACCGTCACTTGCTGCCTGTGCTTCCTTTCATCTTCGTCCATATTGGCCGCCTCGCGGACCCTTCCGTCTTCCGTCCCCAATCCACGCGGGCCTTGCCGGTCCGGGCCCGCCGCTTTGCTCTAGTCGGACTGGTCTTCTGGCTGGTCGCAGGCACCGTCTGGATCTACCCGCATTTCTTGGCCTACTTCAATGTCCTGGGCGGCGGGCCGGAGGACGGGTGGCGGATCCTGGTCGACTCCAACATCGACTGGGGCCAGGACCTGAAGGAGCTAAGGGAATGGATGGCCCAACAGAGGGTTGAGAGGGTGAAGTTGAGTTGGTTCGGGAGCGCCCCACCGGAGGCTTACGGCGTGGACCACGACTTGCTGGTCGGTGTTCCCCACGGATTCGCCATGTGGGACGAGCCCCCTTTCGATCCTCAGCAGCCGGAGCCGGGAATCTACGCCATCAGCGTGACTAATTTAGTGGGCGCGGTATTGCCAGACCCCGACCTCTATACGTGGTTCCGGGAGCGCGCGCCGGATGATCGCGTGGGTTACTCAATCTTCATCTATCGGGTCACAGCACCATGACGTTTGGGAGGCGACCGCACGCGAGACTGACTCCGCGAGGGGAGCTCTGGGTCCTCGTGGTCATACTCATTGGCGCTGCCTTCCTGCGTTTCCACGCTGCGGAGGGAGTGCCCCCGGGCCCGTCCCATGATGAGCTCCGAATGATGGAGCTGGGTGAGATGATCGTGCAGGGCGAGCGGCCCCTCCACTGGAAGATCAGCTACAGCGCCGAGCCCTTGTTCATGTATCTATTGGCGCTCGCGATGCCAGTATGGGGCTTCACTCCCTTCGGGGCCCGTCTGGTCACGCGGTTCGTGGGTATGCTGCTCATTCCTGTGGCGCACCGTTTCATCCGAGGTCTGCTAGGCCGGCGCGAGGCCCTCTTTACCAGCGGTGTCCTGGCCGTGACGTGGTGGCCGCTCTTCTTCAGTCGGGTGGCTCTGCGCGGTATCACGCTGCCGCTGGTCTTCACGGGTGGTGTCATCTGTCTGTGGAAGGGCCTTGGCTTGTGTGAGGGTCACATGGAGAAGGGGGGAGAAACAGTACGGTGGGGCTGGTTGGCTGGAAGTGGAACGCTCCTGGGACTCTCCTGGTATACGTTCACCGCGGCCCGAGGCATGATCCTGCTACTGCCCATGGTGTTCGCTCACGTCGGGCTTCTGGGTGTGATTCCTACCCGTCGGCTCTGGCGCGTGGCCCTCGTGACATTGACCTTGGCTTTGGTAGTAGCTGCGCCCTTCGCGTACGAGATGCACGTGCGCCCTGGTGCACCCGAGTCCCGTCTGGATCAGCTGGGCGGGGTGATCGATGAGATGGTGTCTGGGGACGTCGTTCTGCTCGGCGGGCAGGTGGCGAGTGCGGTTGGGGTATTCGGGATCAGAGGAGATCCGAATTGGCGTTACAACATCGCGGGGCGTCCTCCGTTTGGGCCTCTCTTGGGAGCCTTCTCCATCCTCGGCATCCTGCTTGGTCTGAGCCGTTGGAGGCAGCCGCGCTACGCCCTCCTGGTCATCTGGCTGGCCCTGGGCCTGGCGCCGTCCATGCTCACGCCGGAGGCCCCGAGCTTCGTGCGAGGGATCGGCGCACTGCCCGTCGTGGCGGTGTTCCCCGCGGTCGGGGCAGTAGCCCTGTGGGATTGGGTGACGCTGCGTGGGGGTCCGAAGGCTGGGAAACTGGCAGCGCTCCTGCTGTCGTTGCTAATAGTGCTCAACGGGTTCGTCACGTTTCGAGATGCCTTCACCCTTTGGCCCAATCAGCCGGAGGTGCGCGAAATCTATCAAGCTTCCCTGACCGAGGCCTTCCGTGAGATCAATCACAGCAATCTGGAGGGTACGCTGTGGATCTCCGAACCCTTTCCCGACGACCGGCACGTGATGCTCGCGGAGCGGATGCTGCGCCGTGAACCGGTCGAATTACGCTGGTTTGATGGTGATCGGGCTTTGATCCTGCCTCCGTCCGATGGCGCCCGGCGAGTTCTGCTTCCTGACTTCACTGAGTTTGACGAAGGGCTGATGGATCGATGGATGGATGGGGCGACTGTGATCATGGAGGATTGTTCGTCGTCATCGCATGCGCCGGCCTATCGTCTATACGAGGCAGTAGGAGGGCCGTGGGTTGAGCAGGAGGTACTGCGAATCATGCGGCGATCAGAGGCGTCGCTTGATCTGAGCGGGGACGAGCCCGTGAAGCTTCCGGCCAGATTCGAGGACATCGCTCAGCTTTTGGGGTATGAGCTGGCTGATGATCAGCTAAGACCAGGTGATGATCTCCACCTCACCGTGTACTGGCGGGTCCCTGGACCGGTCTACGAGCCGGTGGCGAGTTTTGCCCACCTGATTGACGAGCGCCAGAGTATCGTCGGGCAGTATGATGGTTTCGACGTGCCCCCGTGGCACTGGGAGCCGGAGGCTATTGTCGCTCAGGTGTACCGCTTCACGGTTGAGCCTGGAACTCCCCCGGGGACGTATTGGCTTCAGGTTGGGTTGTATGACCCGCAGACGATGGAGCGGGTGCAGGTAGCAGGTGTCGAGGGTAGCCCTCTCGGCAGTCGACTGGTGCTGACATCTCTGCGGCTGGGAGAGTAGTGAACGGTGGACGTTGACAAACGTGGGGGCACATAGTACAATGGTTGGCAATTGGCTGCTTGCTTCGTTCCTCTTACTCCATTCCCGTCTGACCCATACACTTGAGCCTGAATCAGCCGTGGACGCACGAGCACGCAGCTCTGAACGGACAACGGCTCACGCTGAGTCACCCGGATGGGGTTCGTGAGCCACGTGGTGTGCTACGTGGCGCGTAAAGAAGGAGGTTCTGATGCATTTCGATCGAAGGACTAGGAACACATCAACGAGAGGCTTTACTTGGATAGCTCTTGTGGCGCTCTCTGCCCTCCTGCTGGGGTTGGGGCTAGCAGGTGGGTTAAGCCGGTTTCAGGCGCTGGCGCAACCAGTGGATGAGGAATCCGTTCAGAGCCCCGTGGCTCCGACAGCGGTGATCACGTCGCAGATTCGCGCCCCCAACAAGGATGCGCACATCACTGAACGCGGTTCAACGGCTGTCAGCGGCATCGCCTGGGGGGAGGGGACCGATCCGCCCTACATTACAGATGACGTGTTTCTCAGCATCGAGCGGACCACCAGCCGAGCCTACCTACTAAGCTGGTCGTCGCTGCCGAGTGCATCTTACTACGTGGTCGAAGAGGCTGCGGATCAGCAATTCAAAGACTCCAAGACGATATACTTCGGAGAGAACACCGTCTATCCGCACACGCAAAGTGGGGATGGTACGTACTATTATCGTGTCAAGGCCGCCGAGACAGGCGTGACGGACAGTCGATGGAGCAACGTGGTCGCGGTCACTGTCCCATGGCTGGAGGGGGATGCATCGGCTCTGTCCGCCGGCATAGACGCCACCAGCGCGGTCACGGTTGAGGTACGGATCGGGGAACCAGATGAGATAGAGATCACTGATTGGGAGACGGCCGAGGTAGTCGAGACCACGTGGGGAGGGTGGGAATGGTCGTACGCGTGGGATCTGCCCGAGACGCGAGAAACCCAATACCTGATCCAGGCCCGAGCGAGTGACGGTGAAGACAGCTTCGGCGCTGTGGACGCCATTACCGTCACGGTGGACAATCAGATCTTCTTCGCCTACCTCCCTGTGCTTGCCCGCCGCTGGCCCCCAATTCCCTACAGCCCGGAGCTGGAGGAGATCAACAACCCGAACGAGTGGGTCGAGTACACCCTCGACTGGTCGTACACCCACCCGGGTACGGACGTGCCTGCACCGCAGACCTACACGGTCGAAGAGGCAGATAATGCGAGCTTCGCCAACGCCGAGACCTACACGGTGCCAAGTGCTCAGACCTCCCTGGAGATCAGGGATGAGCAGCAGGAGAAGCACAACGGCACGTACTACTATCGCGTGCGAGGCGATAACGCTTACGGGCCGGGCGAGTGGAGCAATGTGGAGATGACGACCCTTCGTGTCACCCCGCGCGCTCCCTCTCTGAAGCCGGTGGACAAGGCCGATGAGGAGACCAGCTACACCGTCCGCTGGACCTACGATCATGCGTTCCCAGCTGATCAGCCTACCTCGTATGTCCTGGAGGAAGCGGCGAATGCGGCCTTCACGGTTGGTAGGCAGCAGTACGAGGTGAAGGATGGTACATCCAAGGTTTTCAAGAACAAGAGCGAGGGTACATACTACTACCGCGTGCGCGGGAAGAATAGCTACGGCCTTGGAGCGTGGAGCAACACCGTTGGCCCCGTGAAGGTGGAGACCTTCTCGTACTTCGACGATTTCAGTGACGTAGACAGCGGCTGGCCCGCCCTGGTGGATGGTCAACGCTGGGCCTTCTACGAGGTTGATCCCAATCCGCCGCTTCCGGACGATGACTCCCCTTATCCTCGTGACGGCAATGCGTACTTCATCGCGCGTCGCAGCAGCAGCCCTCCGCGGGGAGTTTTTGGCCCAGGCGTTGCCGTCCCCTCCAGCGACTATAAGATCGAGGTCGACACCCGATGGTGGGACGCACGGTGGTACGCGACGTATCAGATCTTGTTCGGTGCCGACAAATCGCTCTCGAACTACTACGCGGTGCGTGTGCAGATGAACGACATCAACAATATCTGCAGATTCTCCGTCGTAAGGGTCACGAGCGGTGGGACCGCTGTCCTCAACGGTCAGTGGGAGGACAGGAGAGTGATCAACTGTGGCGAGCGCCGCTACAACTCCGAGACACCGTGGAATCATTGGGTGATCCGGCGTGAGGATGGCTGGATCAGGGTTCACGTCAACGGGACCTTCCTGGGCGAATGGAAGGACTCAACCTACGGAGCAAATCGGTATTTCGGTGTGCGATCCACGCTGTACGAGGGGTTCACGCCCTCCAAGCCCGAGTTCGACAACTGGAGTGTGGAGCTACTGGACTGACGCGTCAGCTGCTGGGCGAAGGGAGGCCGCTGCGGCCTCCCTTTTTTCTTGGAGCCGTTCGCTGAACTCACC
>CAZGSX010000001.1:64332-67481 GCA_964528475.1 uncultured Anaerolineales bacterium | reverse complement strand
GAAGGGAGGCCGCTGCGGCCTCCCTTTTTTCTTGGAGCCGTTCGCTGAACTCACCGATGAAGAGTCGTCTCCTCAATCTCCTGCGGATCGCCATCAGCCTGGGGGCGCTGGCGTTTCTGTTCTGGAAGATCGCCAGTCCTGGCGAGACGCTGGAGGTGCTGCGCCGCGCCGAGTTGCGGTACCTCGTGGCTGCGTTCCTTCTCTTTGTTCTTAGCCTGGTCATTCGTGCCTATCGGTGGTCCGTGCTTCTGCGAGGTCTGGGCGTGAGGGTGCCGTTCGCGCGCTTGACGCGCCTCTATTTCGTCGGGCAGTTCTTCAGCAGCTTCTTGCCCACCCAGTTCGGCGGGGACGTGATGCGGGCGCTGGAGCTGACGGAGGACACAGACACATCGGCCGCTGTGGGCACCGTGCTCCTCGATCGGATGATGGGGTTGCTCACGCTGTTCGTCATCGGCCTGGGGGCTCTGCCCTTCGTCGCTCCGAAGATGGAGCGGTGGTTGGTGTGGCTCATCCTCGGAGTGACCGGGGGTGGCATTCTCGTGGGGGCGTTGGTCCTGGAGGGCCGGCTGCTGCGTCGGCTGACCGGGTGGCTGCCATCAGCCCTATCTCTGGCAGGTCAAGGCTCGCTGGCAAAGGTTTACGCCGCTGTGACAGGTTCGGGACGACGGGCCTTGTCCAAGGCGATGGGCGTCTCCCTGGTATTCAACATCATGAACATCTTCATCAACTGGTGCTGTGGGCAGGCGGTTGGGGTTGGCATTGGCTTGGGGGCCTTCTTCGCCACAACACCCATTCTCTCCATCTCCGGATTGATTCCTTCCATCGGAGGATGGGGTGTGCGAGAGGCGGTGAGCACGGCGCTCTTCACCCCGTTCGGGGCAGATGAGACTGTGGCGGTGGCGCTGGGGCTGGCCCTTAGCGGAGTCACCCTCGCCGCTGGCCTGGTGGGAGGCATCGTCTACGGGATCGGAAGTCTCCAAGGGCTCCGAACGAGTCCGTCGGCCCAAGGTTCTCAGGGGGATGATCACCAGCACGAGGAACGATAGCGTCAAGTACGTGCGCAAGCTTCAGGACCAGAGGAGTCTGCGCCACGCAGACCGCCGCATGGTTCTGGAGGGCGTTCGGTTGGTCGAGGAGATCATCCGCGCCAGCCTGGTCCCGACGCTCGTCTTCTATACCGAGGCGTTGGCCAGCGACGGGCGGGGCAAGGCCCTTCTGGTGACCCTGCGTGGCTTAGGTGCCCCATGTACCCTCGTGAGCGAGTCGGTCATGGAGGCTTGCTCGGACACCGTGACGCCCCAGGGGATCCTGGCTGTTCTTCCCTTCCCGGATCTTTCGCCGCCGGAACCGCTGAGCTTCGCGCTGGTGGTCGATCGTCTCCGCGATCCAGGAAACCTGGGAACCATGATGCGCACGGCCCTCGCAGCGGGCGTGGAACAGATTCTGCTGGCGCCCGGGACGGTCGATTTCAGCAATCCGAAGGTAGTGCGCTCTGCGATGGGCGCTCACCTGTGGCTCCCCATGGTGGACACAGATTGGGATACCATTAGCGAGTCGCTTTCGGGCTGTGCTGTCTGGCTCGCGGCGGCGGCGGGCGACCTGCGCTACACGGAGGTCGATTGGACACGCCCGGCGGCGCTCATTGTGGGCAGCGAGGCGCACGGGGCCGGGCACAGGGCCCTTGCGCTGGCAGAGGGGCGCATCTCCATTCCCATCCGCCCCGTCGTCGAGTCTCTCAACGCAGCCGTGGCGGCAGCCGTCATCCTCTTCGAGGTTGTCCGTCAGAGGGGGCTCCCGCCGTCCCAGGCGGCTTGACAAAAGCGGGCTTCTGAGGCATAATCGCGTCGTCGAACAGCAGGATAAGAGGCAAAAGCTACGACGGAGAGGAGTAGGCGGGGAGAACCCTCCAGGGAGGCGGGGCCGGAGACTGAAAGCCCTGCTCGGCGGAACCCGGCCGAAATTCACTCCTGAGCTGACGGGTGAAGGCCCGCGCCGTGCAGGTTCCGCGGGTTGAGTAGCTCGCTCCGCATGTCCAGCGTTACAGGGACAGCCGATCGCGTTATTGGATGCCGTCGGTTATAGGAGTGGACCCAGAAAGGGTCAAGCGGGGTGGTACCGCGGGAGAATGGCGCTCTCGTCCCTACGGGGCGGGGGCGTTTTTTGTTGTCGTTTTGGCCATGGGCTCTGTGGCTGACTGAGAAGATGACGATCTACGAAGCGACCGAGGGAGGGAGTGACGCCGATGTTGGATAAGCTGCGAAGCATTGAGGAAGAGGCGCGGTCCTCACTGGAGGAGGTTCGGGATGGCGAGGGGCTTGAGGCGTGGCACAAGCGTTACTTGGGTAAGAAGGGGGCCCTCACGCGCATGTTGCGCTCGGTGGGAGAGCTCCCTCCAGAACAGCGTCCGGCGTTTGGCCGAGCGGCTAACGAGGCCAAGGTGGCCCTGGAGCAGGCGTACGAGGCGCGAGCGGAGGGACTAGAACGCACGGAGCTGGAGCAGGAGCTCGCGAAGAGCGCCATTGATGTCACCCTCCCAGGGCGACCAAGCGAATATGGCCACCTGCACGTCACGACACAGACTCTGCGTCGGATCTATGAGATTTTCGGAAGTATGGGGTTTCAGGTGTACGAGGCTCCGGAGGTGGAGACCGACGAACTGAACTTCGGCTTGCTCAATATGCCGCCTCACCATCCGGCACGCGACATGTGGGACACCTTCTGGGTGGACGAAGGGGTGGTGCTGCGTACACATACGTCCCCCGGTCAGATTCGGGCGATGCGGGAGTACTGTCCGGAACCCATACGCGTAATCCTGCCTGGTAAGTGCTACCGGTATGAGCAAGTGACGGCTCGCTCAGAGCATCAGTTCTATCAGGTGGAGGGGCTGGCGGTGGGCCACAACATCGCCATGACGGATCTGATCGGCACGCTAACGGAGTTCGCGCAGCAGTTCTACGGAGGCGAGCGGCAGCTCCGTATTCGCGGGTCCTATTTCCCCTTCACGGAGCCGTCCATTGAGGTTGATATCGATTGCATTCTCTGCGAGGGGCAGGGGTGTCGGGTCTGCAAGCATAGCGGTTGGCTGGAGATTGCCGGGGCGGGCATGGTCCATCCAGTGGTGCTGGAGAACGGAGGCTACGACCCCGAGG
>CAZGSX010000001.1:61050-64232 GCA_964528475.1 uncultured Anaerolineales bacterium | reverse complement strand
CCCTGCTGGGAGTAATCGGAGCGGCTATTTGGGATATCCGACGATCAGATGTGAAGTAGTCTCGGGCCGGTTCGCGGCGAGGGGTTGACCGAAGAGGAGAGTTGGACTTCACACCTCGCCAAGTCCGATCAGGGCTCGATTTGGGAGGAGATTCAATGAAGGTACCAATGAGTTGGCTGGAGCAGTACGTAGCGATCGATGTGTCCGTCGAAGAGCTGGCCGAGAAGCTGACGCTGGCGGGCCTGGAGGTGGAGACCATCGAGTACATTGGGCTGCCGAAGGCTGAGCTCCCCTGGGATCCCGAAAAGATCGTGGTGGGGGAGGTGCGGGCGGTGCGGCCTCACCCTAACGCGGACCGGCTGGTCCTCGCGGAGGTCGACCACGGCATCGGGGAGATAGAGGTCGTGGTGACAGGTGCCCCCAGCTTGCTCGAACGAGAGGGGGAGAGGGACCCGCAGCTCAAGGTTGCCTTCGCTCGGGAGGGATCTCGGCTCTACGACGGCCACGCGGAGGGTCGGAAGATCATGACGCTGCGGAAAGTGCAGATTCGAGGCGTCCCCTCGCGCGCCATGGTCTGCTCTCAGAAAGAGCTGGGGCTCTCGGAGGAACAGGTTGACATTCTCTACCTGCCCGAGGATGCCCCGGTCGGCACGCCGCTGGCTGACTATCTTGGTGATGCGGTCTTGGAGTTCGACATCAAGGGGCCCTTCGCTCACCTTAATTCGGTGATCGGCGTTGCGCGCGAGGCGGCAGCAGCGCTGGATGTGCCCCTCAAGAGGGACGTGCTGGAGGTCCTGGATCGCCGCCCCATCGAGTTGGCGCCGAGTCCGGGTTTTGTTGCGCTGGAGATCGCTGATCCCGATCTCTGCTTGCGGTATTCTGCAGCCTTTATCGGTGGCGTCGACGTCGAGCCGTCGCCCTTCTGGATGCAGATACGCCTCCGGCGGGCTGGCGTGCGTCCCATCAACAATATCGTCGATGTGACCAATTACGTCATGCTGGAGTTGGGCCAACCCTTGCACGCCTTCGACCACCAGCTGTTGCGTCCCCGTTCGCCGGGCGAGAAGCCGGTCATCATCGTGCGCCGCGCTCACGCTGGCGAACAGATGCGGACCTTGGACGATCAGCTGCGTACCTTCGACGATGATACGCTCCTGATCACCGATGGCGGTGGTCCAGTTGCGGTGGCAGGCGTGATGGGAGGTGAGGAGAGCGAGGTGACGACAGAGACTACCGACGTGCTTCTGGAATCGGCCAACTTCAACTACTTGAACGTCCGTCGCACCTCCCGCGAGTTAGGGCTGACGACGGAATCAAGCCAGCGCTTCGGGCGCCGGGTGGATCCCGACCTGACCGCGAAGGCAGCGGCTCGGGCTGCCCATCTCATGGCGGATCTGGCCGGGGGCACGGTCGCTCCCGTCATAGCTGATCTCTATCCAGGCCGCCAGCCGGAAAGGATCATCCACTTCGATCCTCAGTATGCAGCGCGCATCCTTGGTGTTGATGTGCCGCGGGATGACGTCGTGCGCATCCTGAGCTCGCTGGAGTTCGAGGTGGCTGAGGGCGTGCCCAGTGCCGTCGAAGGAACTGCGGAGGAGGGACTCCTCACGGTAACGGTCCCATCACACCGGCGGGATGTCACGGAGCCCGTCGATCTGGTCGAGGAGGTAGGGCGCATCTGGGGGTATGACAGCTTCCCGAAGACGCTTATGCGGGATGAACTGCCACCACAGCGTGAGGCTCGACGTCTGGATGGCACTGAGCACGTCCGGGATATCCTGACCGGCTGCGGTCTCGATGAGGTGATCACCTACTCGCTGACCACTCTCGAGGAGGAAGGAAGACTCTATCCCGGTCAACCAGTGCCGGACGCCGAAAACTATCTGCAGTTGCGCAATCCCCTCTCGGCGGACCAAGAGACGCTGCGGCAGAGGCTGTTGCCCACCCTGCTCCGGACGACTGCGCGGAATCTGCGCTTCGTCGATCGAGTGGGCATCTTCGAGGTGGGCCGGGTCTATGTTCCAGCCCAGGGGAAGGTGTTGCCCGATGAGCCAGCCCGATTGGGAGTCGTGATGACCGGCCCTCGAGAGGAACAGTCCTGGCTGCCGCACCAGGATCGCACATTTGTGGACTTCTTCGACCTGAAGGGTGTGGTAGAGACGCTGCTAACGAGGCTGAACCTGCATCCCGAATTTGAAGCCGGCTCAGAGGCCACCTTTCATCCCGGTCGCTGTGCGTGTGTGCGGGCAGAAGGGCATGCGCTGGGCATGATGGGGGAGCTCCATCCGTTGGTCCGCGAGGCTTTCGAGCTGCCAGATCAGCCTGTCTGCACTGTGACGCTGGACTTGGACGACCTGTTAGCCGATTGGGGGACCCCCCGACAGATGGTGTCGCTCTCTGCGCATCCGCCCGTGTACGAGGACCTGGCCGTGGGGGTAAAAAACGCTGTACCAGCCCAGCGCGTGCGCGATATCATTGAAGAGGCGGGGCAGCCCCTGTTGCGGTCGGTGACGCTCTTCGACGTCTATCGAGGAGCACAGATAGGACCGGATGAGAGAAGTTTGGCCTACCGCTTGACCTACCAGGCGGAGGATCGTACCCTGACCGACGAGGAGGTTGCTGAGGTGCGCGGGACGATTGTCAGCCAGTTGGAGCGGAAGTTGGGTGCCCGGTTGAGGAGCTGATCACAGACCGCCGCCCAGCATCCTCGTTCGCAGCTTTAGCAAGCCACGCAGCGCCTTCTGGGTCAATGAGGGCTGCTCCAGCGTCTCGAGGCCCGCCTGATAGGCGGCCAGGCCAGCTTGACGATCACCGGCCTTCCACAATTGAACACCGAGGGCGAGGAGCGTTTCTCCACGGTGCTGCTCGTCACCCAGATCGCCGAAGATATCAGCAGCCTCCCGCAATGTTGTGCACGCCTTCTGACGCTCTCCCTGGCTGGCGTACAGGCCTCCCAAGTTGCCGAGGACCTGTGCTTGGCGGCTCCTGTCGTCCAGCGCAGTAAAGGCTGATTCCGCCTTTTTGAGAGCCTCCGCCGCTCTGTCCCACTCGTGCCGCATGCGGTAGGTGATGCCGAGGTTATTCAGCATCTCCGCTGCCTCAAGCACATCCCCCTCAGCATCGAATGCCTGCCGGGCCTGTTCGAATCGTTCGGCGGCCTCCAGGTACAAGCCCTCCTCAAA
>CAZGSX010000001.1:52355-60950 GCA_964528475.1 uncultured Anaerolineales bacterium | reverse complement strand
CCCTCTTCCTTCACAGCCTGTGCAGATGTCATCTCATCCATGTCTACGCCTCCAGTTCATCCGATCGGGGCCTGAGGCCTCGCACTGGTCATTGGCGCGGGACAGCTGCAAGCGCAGCTAAGCGGTGCGAAGCACCCGAACACGCTACCCCGGGTGCCCAAACTCTCGCGGGGGTTTCAGCAGGGAATGTCGAGAAGCGTCTGAGCAACCTCTTGCAGATTGCGGGCGGGCATCTGGGCGACCTTCTGTGCCAGCCTCAGATAGGGGACGTGGTTTCGATCCGCAGCAAATCGCTGCAGCTCGGGAGGTAACTCACGAAAACAGGCGTCAAGTTCCTGTCGGCGGTGCCATGTTGCTAAGGTGCCCTCAGAATCGTCCAAGAAATGCTCGAAGGGCAATTCTAGGTGGCGGGCTAGCAATTCGAGCTGAGCTAGGGGGATCGCTTCCTCCCCGCCCTCATAGTTGGAGACTTGCTCCGCGGTGCTGCCGAGGAGGTTGGCCAGATCCTCTTGAGAGAGGCCGGCCTCCCTGCGGGCCTCGCGCAGAAGGATACCGATCACCCGGTGCCGGACACTGAGCACCGCTCCGAAGTCCAGACTGTCTGGTCCGCTCTTCAGCTCTGATTGGGGATCGAGGAAGTGGTTGATGGGTGCATTCAGCACGTACGCCAGCACCTCCAGCTCGGGCAGCGAGATGGACGCCTCTCCGCTCTCGTAGGCCTCCAGCCTCGCGGGTGGGACTCCCAGTGCCTCAGCGCACTCAGCCTTCGACCGACCCTCGCGTAGCCGTGCGTGTCGCAGGAGCACGCCCACGATACGGTCACGGAGCATGAGTTTCCTCTCATTCATAGGATCCCCCTCTGAGCGATCGCATCTCTGCATAGACGAGTGCATCTCCCGTTGACCGGATGGAAGAATGGCCGGTCCGGATCATCGGACTCAGATCTCTGTCGCGGCCAGGCCAGCCACCAACAGGTCGAGGGCCACCTCCGCGTCTACCTCTCCCGTCTTGATGTCTACGTCGATCTCAGACAAATGGCGATAGACTTTCTCAAGCTGTGCAGGAGTGAAATGAGTTGCCTGGCTGTAGAGCTTCCGAGCTGGGAAAGGGTGGATACCCAGCGTGGTCGCCACGTCCGGTGACGAGACTCCTTGATCCTTCAGAGCTTTGACTTGAATCAGGAGCCGAAACTGCCGTACGATCATCCCCAACAGGGCCAGCGGGTGTTCTCCCTCCTCCATAAGGCGATGCAGGGTCTGGGCGGCGGTCCGTCCATCGCGACTGCCAAGCGCATCAACCAGGTCGAAGATCACTGCATCCTGGGAGTACGGAACCAGTCTGTCGACATCCGCCTGAGTGATTGCTCTCTCTTCATCAGTGTACGTGACCAGCTTCAGGGCCTCTTGGTCGAGCAGGCGGAGATTGCTGCCCACGACGGCGGACAGGTGATGGGCTGCTCGAGGCTCGATCTGGCCGCCGTACTTCTCGGCTCTCTTCGTGATCCACCGCGGGAGCTCCCGGCTGTCCGGACACTGGAATCGCTTGACGTACCCCCGCTCGTGCTGCTTGGTGAGTTTGAGCACTGGGTGGCGGGAGGGCAACTCTGCATCTTCAACCAAGACCAGCCGCGTGGTTGGGGGTAGGTGGGGAAGATAGTCGCACAGGGCGTCGAGGAGCTCCTGTTTTGCCTCCTGAAGGGCCTGGCCCTCGCGGGGCGTCAGCCACGAGAGCAGGCCCTCGACGATGACGAGACGTCTGTCGGAGAGAAACGGAACCGCATCGCAGGCGTGCCGCAACTTGCCTAAGGTCAAGTTTCTTCCGTCCAGCACGATAGTGTTTAAGTCCACCGTGTCAGGGTTGCCGAGTCGGCGCTTGAATTCGAGCAGGGTCTCCGAGCGCGTGAACTCATCCTCTCCGTACAGCACGTAGAAGGTAGGTTGGGGCTTCGTCATCTCACCTCTGAGGGGCGGATTTCATCTCTGATTGTCTCGCAATAACCGGCGAAGACAGAGAGCACACCTCTTGACTGCCGCGCGTTTAGAGCTAAGCCGCGCGCGAAGCCGAGCCGCCTGACGTCTGAACGAGATGGACGGTGGCACTAGCTTGTTCCTTCTTGGTGATCTCCGTGATGCTGAGATCCCCGACATCGGCCTCCGTCGTTATGTGAGCCTGGAAAGCGGTGCCCAGGGGACGGGACAGGATGATGCCCAGCGTCCCGATGGCACAGGCCAGAGGGAAACGAGCGAGCCGTTCCAACAGGCCCTCTTCCCTGTCCTGGGACAGTCCTCCAAGCGCAATCAGTGCTCCGGTCCCTGCGATGGTGCCAGCGACGACATAGTTCGAGCCACAATTGGGATGGATGGCCATCGAGCGGTCCCCAGCCCGCAAGCGGCGCAGTCCTTCCTGAGCAGCATCCAGCAGCGCCCCTGAATCGACATCACCATAGATGGCGAAGCCCCAGAACGATGAGCGGCCTACAAGGGATACTGTACCCTGACGCTCCGCTAGGACCCGCATGGTGGCGTGCTCTAGGGCATGATTACGTCGCAGACGAGCGACGATGGGGAGGTTCAGCAAGGACGACAGAATGCCTTCAGTCATTATTCCTCCACGCATCCGGGCCAATCAGTGAGGCCAGCGGTGCTTCCATTCAGGCTGGCCCGCGTTCTCCTCGGTGCTTCATACTGCGTTTAGATTATACTTCGGTAACCAGGCCGCGACAAGAGGCTGACACGCGGTCCCTTTGGTTCAGGGGGACGGGCTGGGAAACATTTCCCGCACGTCTGACTTAATGCTATAATACCCGTCCGGTTCGTCGTACAGGAAAGGCCTACAAGGCCGTGCAGGGGAGATGGCATGGAGACTTCCAATCTTTTCTTGGTTGTAGCAGTGCTGGTGCTGGCCGTAGCCGTGGTCTGTTGCTGTTGTGTAGCGAGCGCCCTGGTATTGAACACCTCGAGGGGTTCCTCAGTCAGCCGCAAGATCGAGGTAACAGTTCCCTTTCGGGCTGTCGATACGCCAACGCCGGCTCCCACGCCCAGCGTGAACCGCGATCCAGTCGGTGATCTGGGGCAGGAGACGGAGGAACTGCTGAAGGACACGGTGATTCCGGTGCGCGATCTCCATGATCTGGCCGTGCGGCTGCGGGGCCTCCCAGCAGATACGCCGCGCACGGTCAATTCGGAGGGCTCTCCCGACTACGATATCGGCACTCGACGGCTCTTCTACGCATCTAACGTCGATACGGAGGAGCGGTTTGAGATCTACGCCACGCTGTGGTACAAGACCGAGCACGTCTATATGTGGGTCGAAGAGGGCGAGCCCGTGAACCAAGACGATCTCGAGGCTGCAGCTGATCTTTTCGAGGAGCAGACCTATCCCACTGACCGGGCGTTCTTCGGGTCGGAGTGGAAGCCCGGAGTGGACAACGATCCGCACTTGAGCATTCTCCACGCCACGAATCTGGGGAACTCGGTCGCCGGCTATTACTCGAGCGCCGACGAGTTCGTGTCCGCGGTTCGAGAGGACTCCAACGAAATGGAGATGTTCTATATCAACATCGACAACGTGTCACCGAACAGCCGCTTCTACAACGGTGTGTTGGCCCATGAGTTTCAACACATGATTCACTGGCATAACGACCGCAACGAGGAGACCTGGTTGAATGAGGGATTCTCGGAGCTTGCGACTTACTTGAACGGCTTCGATGTCGGTGGCGCTGACTACCTCTTCGCCGAAGCCCCGCATACGCAGCTCAACACGTGGCCTTCAGGTCCCGGTGCCGCCGGAGCAAACTACGGAGCTTCGTATCTTTTCACCTCTTACTTCCTGGACCGTTTCGGCTGCGACGCGACTCGCGCACTGGTTGCTCATGAGGACAACTCCTTTGCCAGCGTGGAGGCCGTTCTCCATCAGCAGGGCACCGACCTCACGTACGAGGAGCTCTTTGGTGACTGGGTCATCGCTAACCTGCTTGATGATCCGGATCTCGAGGATGGGAGGTACGGCTACGAGGACATTGATCTCCCCCGCTTCACTGTCGACACGACCTACTTGTCGAATGCCTACCCGGTGTCGGAGGAGGTCACCGTCCCTCAGCACGGCACGGACTACATCGAGTTGCAGGCCGAACGGCCGCTGAGGTTGAGTTTCACCGGTTCAACGCAAGTGGGCCTTGTCGATACTACGGCTTGGAGTGGGCAGTACGTCTGGTGGTCGAACCGAGGCGATGACTCCGATATGTTACTGACCAAGTCCTTTGATCTCTCCGAGGTCAGCAGTGCCACGTTGTCCTACTGGACTTGGTACGACATCGAGAAGGACTGGGACTACGCCTACCTGCAGGCCAGTGGTGACGGAGGGGAGACCTGGGACATCCTGGAGACACCTTCTGGGGTGGGGACCAACCCCAACGGCAACTCCTTCGGCTGGGCCTATACCGGCCAGAGCGGAGGCGGCGAGAGGCCCGAATGGATCAACGAGAAGGTCGATCTGTCCGAATATGCCGGTCAAGAAGTGCTTCTGCGCTTTGAGTACATCACCGATGATGCCGTCACCCGTCCGGGGTTCGTCCTGGATGACGTGAGCATTCCGGAGATTGGCTATGCCAGTGGGTTTGAGACCGATGAAGGGGGCTGGGAGCCAGCCGGCTTCATCCGCCATGCCAATGTCCTTCCTCAGACGTGGATGCTGCAGCTGGTTCTGTTCGGTCCGGAGACGACGGTCAGACGCCTCGAGCTGGGGGAGGATCAGTCCGGTTCGTGGGCGGTGCCTTTGAGCCCGGAGACGGATCGGGCGATCATTGCCGTCTCTGGCCTGGCGCCGGTGACGACGGAGTTGGCTTCGTACGCGTATCAAGTCGAGAATTGAGGCTATCCTACGAGAGGTCCAGCCCCGCTCACGAGTGAATGCTGACCAGGATGCCGATGGAGGCGCAGTCGAAGAGCCACGCCACCCCTGGCGTGGGCAGTGTGATGCACCTATGACTCATAGGCTGGCCAAACCTGTTGTGCCAGCAGGCGCCGTGGATGCCATGGCCGCGGCAGAAGTACATCGGGTACGGCACACTGCGCCGGGGATATCCGGGCTCGCGCACATC
This sequence comes from uncultured Anaerolineales bacterium, assembly GCA_964528475.1. Taxonomy (GTDB): domain Bacteria; phylum Chloroflexota; class Anaerolineae; order B4-G1; family B4-G1; genus SKLM01. Next base: position 55,852 of record CAZGSX010000001.1, on the reverse strand, counting down.
ATCATAGCGCAGCTTGGTATAGATCCGATACGTCCCCACGGGCGTTGGCGTCCTTGGAAGGCCGGTTGAGACGAGTGTTGGGCGCAGGGGAGTCTCGCTCTCCTGCGCGGTAAGAGTCTGATTGCTCTCGTCCACATCAAGCCAGTCGGTATTGTCCTCAGCGGGCGACTCAGCTGCGGGAAGTAGCCGTGGGGGTTGGAGATGGAGGCGGATCCGTGGGTGTGGCCGAGGACGTTGGCGTGTGTCGGGAAGTGGGCGAGGGCGTGAATGTAACCGAGGAAGTCGGTGTGAGAGTAGAGGAAGCCGTGGGAGTGGGGCTTGACGTGGCGGTGTGCGTCGGCGTGGGTGTGGGAGAGGATGTCGGTGTGAGGGTAGGAGAAGGCGTGGAGGTCGGGCTTGACGTGGCAGTATGAGTCGGCGTGGGCGTCGATGTCTGCGTGGGTGTGCTGCTTGGCGTTGGCGTATCCGTGGCGGTAGGTGTGGGCGAAGGCGTGCTGGTCCACGTGGGAGATGGTGTTGCGGTAGACGAAGGTGAAGGACTTGCGAATAGGCCGGTCATTGCGCGATAGCCGTCAGGGTTGCGCCAGAGCGTGATGAACAAGGCTCCGAGGGCAAGGACGAAGAGAAAGCCCATAGCAAGCAGGGGCAAGAGGCAACGCCAGCGGCTGGCGGGCGTGGTCTGCGCTGGTACTTGAGGAGCAGCCTGGTCCTCAGCCGCGACACTGAGCTGGGATCGGGCCCACTCACGGGCCGCCAGCGCACGATCGTTGCTGGGGTCTACCTCCAGAGCTCGTTCAGCAAACGCCAGACTGGCCCAGGGATCTTCGCTCAGCCACGACATCCAGAGGAGGGCCGCGATATTGGTGGGGTCATCCTGCAGTACACGGCGGAAGGCGCGCCGCGCCTTCGGTTTTTGGCCTGAGCGCGCTGCGGCTTCTCCTTCCTGCAACAGCCTGACGGTGCGATGTTCCATGATTACGATGTGCTACCGGTTACGCAGGTGGTTCGCGGCCGGCTCCAGATGCCCTGTGATCATCAGGCCGCTACCTCTCCCCATCGGCTGGAACCTCTGTGTCGTCGTCCTCAATCATACGACGGTTTCAAGTCTAGCATCGGATGAGCGCTCTGTCAATCGGAAGGAGTCCTGGCGAAAGGGCAGTCGCTTTGTAGGCGTGAGCTTGGGGCTGCCGGCGGGTCGGTCTCGTGTATCTCCGTGTGCAGTTGCCCTGGCGCAGGTGATATGAGAGGAGCATTCGCGTGACCACGTTGGAGGTTCGGTCGTCCGCTCCCGGGAAGGTCATCCTCTTCGGGGAGCATGCGGTGGTGTACGGGTACCCAGCTATCGCTGTCCCTGTGACCCAGGTCAAGGCCACCGCCGTGGTGGAGTCTGCGCCAACAGGCGCCGGGTTGACGCTGGTGGCCGTAGACCTAGCACGATCGCTTAAGCTGCTCACCGCGCCGCGGGGAGATCCACTGGCCGTCGCCGCCCGTCTCACGCTGGATTGGATAGAGGCTTCCATTCCCGATGCTACGCTGACGGTACAGTCCACGATACCTATCGCCAGTGGACTGGGCAGTGGAGCAGCTGTCGCCACGGCCGCGGTGAGGGCCTTGGCTGCCTTCCTGGGGGTCTCTCTGCCACCAGGGGAGGTTAGCCATCTAGTCTACCAGGTGGAGAAGATTCACCACGGGACGCCCAGTGGGATCGATAACACCGTCATTGCCTACGAACAACCCGTGTACTTCGCTCCTTTAGAGACATCTGAGCCAACGCTGCTGTCCGTTAGGTCCCCCTTCACGTTGCTCGTGGCGGACTCCGGTCTTCCCAGTTCCACTAGGCGCCTCGTCGAGCGGGTCAGATCCGCGTGCGACCAGGATCCCGCGCGCTACGAGTCGCTATTTAGACGTATTGGTGAGCTCACCCAGGAGGCACGCGGGCACATCGAGGCAGGGAACGTCGCATCCCTGGGCCCCTTGATGGATCAGAACCACGCGCTGCTTGTGGCGCTGGGCGTATCGTCGCCGATCTTGGATCGCCTGGTTCGTGTCGCGCGTCGTGCAGGGGCCGCAGGCGCCAAGTTGTCTGGGGCTGGAGAGGGCGGGAATATAGTGGCCTTAGTGGCTCGGGACGGCTTGGCGGCCGTGGCGACGGCGCTGAGAGAGGCGGGGGCCGTACGGACGATTGAGACGAGTGTGGGACCGAGAACCACTGTTCATGAGTTGGAATGATGTTATAATCCACGACGATAACATCTGTGTCTCACACGGTCAGTCTCCGAGGAGCTAGATATGGTAACGAAGATCAGTGAATCTATGGATTTTTCACAGGCCCTGCAGACCCTGAAGTGGCTTGATGAAGAACGGCGCAAGGACAAGGCCGCCATCGCGAAGCTCGAAGAGCGATTGAAGGAACAAGAGCGGAGGATGGCCAGGCGGGCAGCGCAGGTCGAGGACCTTCAGGCCAGTCTCGCACGCGTCCAGGGCGTGCTGTCGAAGATCGACGAGTTCGAGCAGATGGTGTCGAACTTCAAGAAGGAGATGGCTTTCCAGCTTGAGCAGCGAGACGAGACCTGGCGTAAGGAACAGGCTGAGTCCAAGCGGCTGAGACGCCTGGAGCACGAGTCGATGAAGGAGCACCTGAACCGTCTGGAGAAAGAGCTACGTGTCCTCCCGCGCTATGATGAGGCGTTGTCCACCCGAGAGGCCGAAGATCAGCGCATGAGTGAGAAGATCCAGAGCCTGGAGTCCGCCGTGGCTGATCTGGACAAGCGGATAGAGGATCCGACACAAGCCGTTTCCTATCTTGAGGAGCGGCGCCGCTCTGATCATCGACGCCTGACGGAACTCGAGAACGATATCCCGCCGCTATACAAGCAGATCGAAAACCTTGCCCAGAAGATCCCTCTCGTGGAACAGAGCGTGCAGAAGCAGCAGCCTCGTATCGATGAGGCCATTCAAGCAGCCAGGAAGTTCGAGAAACCCATTGAGGAACTGCGCATTTCCGACTTTCAGCGCGAGCAGAAGATGCAGGCATACGTCGACCAGGCTGAGGAGGTGGCCCAGGAGCTGGAACGAATCCGTGAGCAGACGCACGGCTTCATTGAGCGTAGGGAACAGGTGAAGAGAGCCCTCAATGCCCTGGAGAAATTCAAGACCCGGGTGGAGAGACGCCAGGACGAAATGGTGGAGAGGCAGCGTGTCGCAGAGGAGCGGGTGGACCGGGAATGGGAGGAGTGGCAGGGAGAGCGAGCTAAGGAGATCAAGAAGCAAGAGATCGTGATAGAGCAGCGTTGGCAGAGTCAGCACGAGGTCGACAGGAAGCAAGAGGTCCGTCTCAACGCTCTGGAGGAGATCACCAAGCTGCACCACGGTCAGCTGGGGTCCTTGTGGGAGATCCAGCGGACAGATGCCAATGCCCTTCTCAGCTCGGCTCAGGACTTGTACGAGAAGCTTATCGCGCCGATCGATGAGCAGCTAGCCATCTTGCGTGGCGAGGC
>CAZGSX010000001.1:24323-52255 GCA_964528475.1 uncultured Anaerolineales bacterium | reverse complement strand
ACGAGAAGCTTATCGCGCCGATCGATGAGCAGCTAGCCATCTTGCGTGGCGAGGCTGGAGAGTAGTCCCCATGCGCGTCATTGGCACCGCTGGGCACGTTGATCACGGCAAGTCTGCGCTCGTTCTGGCTTTGACGGGCATTGACCCGGACCGGCTCCGGGAGGAGAAGGAACGCGGGCTAACGATCGATCTTGGATTTGCCTGGCTGACGTTACCCAACGGGGAATCGGTAGGCATCATCGATGTGCCCGGGCACCGGGATTTCATTGAGAACATGTTGGCAGGGGTCGGTAGTATCGATGCAACGCTCTTTGTGATCGCCGCCGATGAGAGCGTGATGCCCCAGACTCGAGAGCACCTGGCGATCCTTGACCTACTGGAGATTGGCACAGGCGTCGTCGCCATCACCAAGACGGATCTGGTGCAGAGTGAGGAATGGCTCGACTTGGTGGTGGAGGACGTGGTGGAGACCCTGGAAGGGACGGTGCTAGAGGAAGCGCCGTTAGTGTTGACATCGGCCCGGACGAGGCAGGGTCTGGATGAGCTACTGGATGCGCTGCAGCAGGTCCTTGGCGCAGCCGCGCCCCCGGTTGACCGCGGGCGTCCCCGGTTGGCCATTGATCGTGTGTTCACCGTGAGCGGGTTTGGAACCGTCGTCACCGGAACGCTCATCGACGGCCGCCTGGAGGTGGGTCAAGAGGTGGAGATTCAGCCACGCGGCATGGGGGCTAGAATCCGCGGGCTTCAGACCCACAAAGAGAAGATCGAACGAGCTGTCCCAGGCAGTCGCGTGGCGGTCAACCTGAGCGGCGTGGATAAGGACGAACTGAAGCGGGGGGATGTCGTGGTGTCCCCGGGCTGGTTGCGCGGGACGACGCTGGTGGATCTGCAGATGCGTTACCTGCCCGAGGTGCTCTGGTCGGATCTGGGTCAGTTTGCGCAGCGGCCGCTACGGCACAATACGGGCCTCAAGTTCTATACGGGCGCTTCGGAGGTAATGGCTCGTGTTCGACTCCTGGGTCGAGAGGCGCTCTTGCCGGGCCAGGTGGGATGGGTGCAGCTCGAACTCCAGGAGCCGGTGGCGATGGTGAAGGGCGATCATTACATCGTCCGCTTGCCCTCGCCTGCCACTACCATCGGTGGGGGGATCGTCGTAGATCCCTATCCAGGGCGCAAGCACCGTCGCTTCCAGCCCCGTGTGACGGAGCGGCTGGAGACGCTGGCGGAGGGCACGCCCGGGGACATCCTCCTGCAGAGACTGGAGCGCGAGGGCCCTATCTCTGCGAGGGAATTGCTCGAAACGGGCCAACTTGGAGATGTAGCTCCGGAGGCTCTGGACCAGCTCCTGCGGGATGGACAAGCACTGACACTGGGTACTGGGGACGGGGACGACGTCGAACAGCTGGTCTCCACCGGCAGGTTGGTGGTGAGCGAGAATTGGTGGTCTCATATGATGAGCCGTGCTCAGAGCGCCCTCTCCTCCTATCACCAGAGCTTACCCCTGCGGCAGGGGATGCCCCGGGAGGCCCTACGCAGTAGCTTGCGACTGACGCCTCAGGTCTTCGATGCCACCCTCGCGCGGGCGCACGCGCAGGGACTCATCGTCGACGAAGGAGCCACGGTGCGTCTGCCGTCCCATAGCGTCGCGCTGACCCCGCAGCAGAAGGAGCAAGTGCAAGGCTTGTTGGCTCGCTTCGAGCGCGACCCCTATGTGACCCCCTCGGTGAAGGAATGTGTGGAGACGGTGGGCGAGCAGGTATTCAGGGTTCTGCTCAATCGGGGGGAGCTGGTGCAGGTATCGCCGGACGTGGTGTTCCTCCCGAAGACCTACGAGGCGATGGTGCTGCAGATCCGGGAATGGATCGAGCACCAGGGAAGCATCACGCTGAGCGAAGTGCGAGATATGTTCGACTCCAGCCGGAAGTATGCCCAGGCGCTTCTGGAGCATCTGGACGAGGTGGGCGTCACCAACCGGGTGGGGGACAAGCGGGTTCTTCGCTGAGGACGGCTGTACGCTCTGCGCACGATGCAGGGCGGCCCCACGCGGCACGCGGCGGGGCAAGGTCGCGGAGTGGAGGTCAGGGCTCTGATGCCTCTCCGCGGTTCCGGTCCGTCGAGGACGATCGTCGGGTGACTTCCATAGAGAATGGCGGCTTGGCGTTGTGTTCTTTCCGATCGCATCATCCCTAGTCGGCGCCCGCCTGCGCCGAGGGTTCAGTCGATCGCTTCATTCTCTCCAGCCGCTCGATGATCTGCTGCTCGTAGCCGTGCCCCTTCGGTCGGAACCAGTCCGCGTCAACGCCTGCAGGCAGATACCGCTGTTCAACCCACCCCTCAGGGTGCGCGTGGGGATACTTGTACCCCTCGTGTTCGCCCAAGGTCTCCTTGTAGTGATCTCGAAGCCCTCCGCGAAAGACGTCCGTCTTATCGCGAAGATAGACGGGCACTGGCCCGGTCCCATGCTCTCGGATCTCCTCCAACGCCTTCCAGTAGGCCCCCACGGCGTTTGACTTGGCGGCGGTGGCGAGATACAGCGTGGCCATGGCGAGGTGGTATTGGCCCTCGGGCATGCCTACCCATTCGAAGGCCCGGGCACAGGCGTCAACCACCCGGATTCCGTTGGGGTCGGCCAGGCCGATGTCCTCCGCGGCTAGGATGTACAGGCGACGGAGGATGAACCGTGGATCCTCCCCGGCGGCGACCATCTTCGCCAGCCAGTAGAGGGCGGCGTCTGGGTCGCTGCCCCGTACCGACTTGATGAAAGCTGATGCCGTGTCGTAGTGCTGATCGCCTGCTCTGTCGTAGCGCAGGGCGCGTTGTTGAATTGACTCCTCCGCTACTTGGAGGGTGACGTGGGTGACGCCGTCCTCGTCGGGTGGGGTGCTTTCCACCGCCAACTCCAAGGCGTTGAGGGCATCGCGGGCGTCGCCGCCAGCCACGCGCACCAGGTGATCCAGGGCCTCATCGCTGATCTGGACGTCGCGGTTGCCGTATCCATGCTCCCCATCGCTGAGCGCACCCTCGAGAATCTTCCTCACCTCCGCATCTGTTAGGGGCTGAAACTGGAAAATGCGAGAACGGGAGACGAGGGGTCCGATCACCTCGAAGTAGGGATTCTCTGTAGTGGCGCCGATGAGCATGATGGTGCCATCTTCAACGTGAGGCAGCAGGGCATCCTGCTGTGCCTTGTTCCAGCGGTGGATCTCATCCACGAAGAGGATCGTGCGCTGTCCATACATGCCGAGCCTGTCCTTCGCCTCCTTGATGATGCGCCTCAGGTCGGCGACGCCGGCCAACACGGCACTAATGGTCTCGAAGTGTCTCTCCGTCGAGTTGGCGATGATCGTGGCCAGCGTGGTCTTGCCGGTCCCTGGTGGGCCCCAGAAGATCAAGGACGAGAACAGACGATCCGCTGCGATCGCGCGGTGCAGGAGCCGTCCTTCCCCCACGATCTCCTCCTGACCGACGAACCCGTCCAGACTCCGGGGGCGTACCCGCGCGGCCAGCGGTGCCTGTCGTCCGATCTGCTCTTTCCGGTTGTGATTAAAGAGGTCTTCCATGCTCACTTCCTGTCTCGCTCTCGTGTGAAACGCGATCTCACACCTGTATTCTAGAGCGAGACCGCGCTTGCGGCAAGACGAGTCGCACGGGGAACGCGGGAGCATCCGGGGTCCGCGAAGGTCGATGATATCCCTTGGTAGCTCTGTGCGAGTGGTCGGTTATGGCGTGCAGTGCTATAATCATTGAAGGACCTAGAGTTCGCTGGCAGCTGGGCTGCCAGCCTCGATGACACCAGGGAGGTGACTGATGCCCGAACGATCTGTTCGCCAACCGGCCGTCGCGGGCCAGTTCTACCCAGTAGACCCTGAACGACTGCGACGCGACGTCCAGAACTACATCGAAGACGCTTCGCTCCCGGAGAACCTGGGGAGCGTACGCGCCGTCATCGCCCCGCACGCTGGCTACGTCTTCTCTGGGATCACAGCCGGCTATGCGTTCAAGGCTCTCAAGCGACGCTCGCCAAGCGTTAACACCGTCTTCCTGCTGGGCCCCGCCCACCGCGTACCTGTGGCTGGCGTGGCTCTAGGCGACTACTCGGCGTTCCGGACGCCGCTGGGTGATGTGCCAGTCGCCGTCGATCGGCTCGCTGATATGCTCGAGACGGCCTCGATCTACACGCGCGCGCCAGCCGCCCACAGACCGGAACACTGTCTCGAGGTGCAACTCCCTTTTCTGCAAGTCGCTCTGGAAGACTTCGAGCTGGTTCCGATGCTGTACGGTGAGGTGGATCCCGGGGCGGTGACCGATGACCTCATTGACCGTCTCTCGGAGGAAGATGTCATCGTGGTCTCCAGCGACCTGAGCCACTTCCATCCGTACGCCCAGGCCAGGCGGCGGGATCAGGAGTTCCTGGACGCGGTGCTGGCAGAGAATGAGGGAGGTATCAGGAGGGGCGAGGCGTGTGGGCGTGCCCCGGTGCTGACCCTCATGAAGGTCAGTGTGCGCAAGGGCTGGGCTCCACACCTGTTGGACTATCGGAATTCCGGCGACAGCTCCGGCGACAAGTCGCGCGTCGTGGGTTACGGCTCTGTCGCATATACGGATTGACGATGCCAGGGAAGAGAGCCAGCAAGATGCTGTCCAGAGAGGAGCAACAGTACCTGCTCAGCTTGGCTCGAGAGACCGTCGGCCGCGTGGCTCGTGGTCAGGAAGCGCCCCCGGTCGACCTGGATGAGGTACCGGAGAGGCTACGGCGTGAGGGGGCGAGCTTCGTGACGCTGACCGAACACGGGCGTCTTCGTGGCTGCATAGGTTCGCTAGAGGCACGCCGACCTCTGGCGCTGGATGTGCAGCAGAATGCGGTGGGAGCGGCGATGCACGATCCCCGTTTCCCCCCTGTGAGCCCGCAGGAGGTGGGTGAGCTCACCATCGAGATTTCGGTGCTGAGCCAACCTGAACCACTTCGGTATGACGGTGTTGCTGACTTGTGCCGCAAGTTGCGTCCGGGTGTGGACGGAGTGGTGATCGAGCAGAACTGGCATCGCGCGACGTTTCTCCCTCAGGTATGGGAGAAGCTGCCGGATGAGCGCCAGTTTCTGCAGCGTTTATGTCTCAAGGCCGGGCTCACGCCAGACGCCTATTCACGCGGCGATCTCGACGTCTACACCTACCAAGTCGAGGAATTCCAGGAGGGAGAGGCCGGAGAGCCCCACAGCCCAGCGCAGGAGTAGCGCTCTCCTCAACTCTGGCGTCCCACCCTCCACTTCGGTGGTGCACCGCCGTCACTCCACGGTTATATCGATGGCCCTCTCGCCCACAGGAAGGACCTCAAAGAAGGTCTTCCCGACCTTGAAGGGCAACGGGTTGCCGTCTTCGTCCGCCAACGTCAGCATGTCGTGTCGCTCCTCCCGGTTCCAGATACCGTCGTAGCGCTGTCCGTCTCGGAACAGAATCGCCTGGCGGTACGGATTGTCCTTGTTCCAGAGGGCCCATTGGATCGAAAGGGCGCCGCTGTGAGGATCCTCCACGATGTGCGTGTTCCACTGCGACACGTACAGCAGCACCACGTTGGCGACGCCCAGCTGCTCACCGGTGAGGGCATCTCCATGTGGCGTGCCATCGCTCCAGCGCAGATACTGCGCGCCGGCCTCATCATAGCCCCACTCGGTGTCCTGACCGCGCCATGGAATGTACACGGTGCTAGCTGGGGTCCCGCCGGCAGGAGGATCTTCGGAGAACGTCATGCCCTCCAACTCCTGGCGGCCCTCTATCCCGCGTGCTGCTGCCCATTCGCGAACCAAGGCAGGGCTGGTGAACATCGTGTGCTCCAGCGGTACGTTCCTGCTGTAGTCGCGGAAGAAGGGACGGGGCTGAAGCGTCTCCGGAAGGCTGTCTGACACGACCCAGTCTGGGTATAGATCTGAGTCCCTGAAGAGCTGCAGGACGCCATTGCTGAAGCCGGAGTTGGCGAATACCGCCCTGTACATCGCGGGAATCTCCAGATCGATGAGGCGGCCACTCCGGATCGAGCCGACCCGCTCCGGACTCTCTCCCAGGTATACGGCGGTCCACCGGGTGGCGTACCAACCTTCATTGTAGTGTTCGTAGATGAGGTCTGCACTCCCAATGCCTGCCTGCGGACGTACATACTGAGGCCACGTGTTGGCGACCTTGATGGCGACGGGAACGCGATCCAGGGTGCTCGCATCGTCCACCTTCTCACCGGTGAGGGGGTTGACGTCCTCCGGCCACGGCGTGGGGGATGGTGTTAGGGTTGGCGTTGGGGTCGCTGTGGGCAATGGCGTTGCTGTCGGCGGCGATGTCGCCGTGGCCCTATGAAGAGTCGGGGTCCGCGTCGGGGTCGGGGTCGGCGCGGAGACGCTGCCCATGCAGCCGCCGAGGAGGCTGGACAGGATGGCCGTCCCGGCCAAGCCAATCGTGATCAGTGTCAGCGTCCAGATCTTCCGATGATTCATTGTGTGTCCCACGTGACCCTCGTTCCTCTCATGTCTACCGTCTCTGGCTTGCCGAGTGCCATAACCGCCTAGCGCGGGCGCCATTATAGCACGCGGACGTCGTGCGACAACTGTGACCAACCGCATTCAAGTTCAACCTCGTCCGCAGTCAATCCAATCTTGCCGTGGCTGTTGGGCCTCCGGCGGGCCGAGAACACCGTCCCGACTCCACGTACTACAACAGCTTTTCGTACGCGGGTGAGGGTGGTATACTACAAGTTGCACCTCATCGTGTGCAGGGAGCAGACCATGGCCACACAAACCTCTTTCTTTCCCGGGCGACCGAGGATACCGGGACCCCCGCTAGCAGCGTATCGCCCCATGGAGCCGGTGGGAGCGCCAGGAGATTATGTACGGAGCTTTGCCCCCGCAGGTGGCCTGGTGGTTGATCTGTTCTGTCAGGGTCCCCTCTTTGTCGGAGCGGCAGCGGGGGCTGGGCGGCGCGCACTGGGGTTCAGCATCAACCCACTTCTTCTACACACTGCCCGCCTGGGTCTGTTAGACTTCGATCGAGATGCCCTTACCGCGGCATTCACCCACCTGGCAGACAGCCTCAAGGGTGATGTGACGCTACGGAGTCACGTTCTCTCTCTGTACCGCGCCCATTGTCCGGTATGTCACACCGAGGGGGTGGCGGAATGGTTTGCCTGGCGTCGGGACTTGGATCGGCCCTTCGAAAAAGCAGTTCGGTGTCCGAGGTGTGAGGATGTGCACGTTGGGCCGGTGGACGAGGACGACATCAAACTCGCGCAGTCGGTCGCGCCCCGCGGCCTCTCGTACTACTCTGCTCTGGACCGAGCGGCCCCTCTCGGTCATCCCGTCCGAGAGCGGGCGGCAGAGCTGGTTGACTGCTACACCCCGCGCAACCTGTCGGCGTTGATGGCCCTAACCCGTCGTATGCAAAACGTAGAGGCAGCTGATGACGTCACGACCGCGCTGATAGCTCTGTTGGTGGATTGCTTCGATCGTTGCAGCAGGCTTCACTCGTATGACGACGACCGTCCCCGCCCCCGCACCCTGCGAATCCCGGTACGGTACTTGGAGCGCAACGTGTGGTTCTGTCTTGAAGGACGGCTGTCGAGGCTCAGTGAGACTGGCACCCCTGCAATCGTTCCTGACAGGCGGGATGTGACCGAGCTGGTGGACGGCGCCGCGACGGGGTATGCGCTGGTTGCCAAAGCTGCCCGCGATGTCGGAGAGCTGCTGCCCGCCAGGAGCGTTGATCTTATCTTCGTCGATCCACCGCGACCAGATGGTGTCTTCTGGGCGCTGTCCGCCTTGTGGGCAGCCTGGCTGTGGAGTTCTGAAGAGACGCGGGCCATGCGACCGTTCCTTCGTCGCCGTCGCTTTGATTGGCATTGGCATTGGCGCGCTCTTCGTGAGGCGTTTCACGTCATCGGTCCGCGGCTGACGAAGAACGGTGTGCTGGTGACGCTCTTTGGCGGTCCCGATCGGGCAATGTTCAGATCCGTCTGCCTGGCTGCCAGTTCGGCCGGATACCGGCTGCGAGCGTGGGGGTTTGCGCCGGAGGTCGGCTATCGACTGATGTGGAGCTGGAAGGATGAGCCCATAGAGCCGTTGCCGGTCACCGAGGCGTTGCGCGAACAAGCGGTCTCGGACGTAGAGGGAGCTGTGATCAGTGCTCTGCGGAGTCGGGGCGAGCCCAGCTCGCAGGCACTGCTGCAGGCGGCAGCCCACGCTCGCCTGGTCGAACGGGGTATGATGAGCGCCATCGCCGCTCTTGCAGGTGATGGTGTGGAGGATGATGTCTCTCCGGTCAACTTCCTGACGGAAGCCGTCGATCGCGGGCTGGAGTCGGAGGGCATCAAGAGGGTGCCTGATGACGGGGAGCCGGGGGACCAGATCTGGTGGCTACGTGATGGGGCCGACGCAGCGGAGCCGCTGGCGGATCGGGTTGAGGCCGTGGTGCATCAGTTGCTGACAGAGCGGCTGATGTGGCTTGAGGATGACCTCATCAACACCGTGTATGCCTGTTTCCCCAGTGCTGTCACCCCTGACCTTGAGCTGGTCCAGACATCCATAGGCTCATACGGAATGCGTGAGGACACTGAGGTTCGGCTCCGTCTAGAGGACGACCGTGAGCGGCGCGGACAAGAGATAGGCAAAATGCGTGAGCTCCTGATTGCGTTGGGCCGTAGACTGGGATATCGTGCTGAAGGCGGTGTGACATGGGACGTCTGTTGGCTCGAGGATCAACGCCAAACCTACGTGTTTGCCATCCTGGTCACGGCCAATGTCGCCGCCCCCTTGCTCGGCGGGCCGACACCGGACGCAGGGGCTAAGCGGTGTCTGGTGGTACCCGGGGGCCGCGCAGAGCTGATCCATCTCAAGCTGCGGCGCGATGCGCGGCTGGCGCGTGCCGCCCGTTCCGATGCGTGGCAGTTCATGAAGTTCCGTCACTTACGTCGACTGATGAGGGAGGATGGCCTGGACCGGCGGGCCTTCGAGGTCGTCCTCAGTCTTGATCCGATCGCGGGGCGAGAGCAACAGCAGCTTCGGCTATTCTGACGTGGCTGATCAACCCCCGTCCGGCGTCTACGCTGCGCATTGCATCAGCAAAGCTGCGCGGAGGAGTCCTTCATTGAAGAGAGTCTATTCAGTTTCCCTGGCCGTGCTGTCTGTGCTGACCCTGTTATCTCTGGTCCTCAATGGCATCGTCATCTACGCTCTGTTGGAGGCGAGAAGAGGGGCACACCGCCTTGTGGGTGAGGTCCGGATGCTGGTCGATGAAGCAACTGGTGACACATTTCGCTACTCGGTTGACTTCGAACAGGAGGTGCCCATATCGGCCGAGTTCCCCTTCAGTGAGACCTTCGCAGTGCCGGTGAACACAGTTATTCCCATCGAGACGACAGTGGTGGTCCCCGTTGATTTGGGCATCACTACCTACCGGCTGAGGATACCCATCGACACGGTGTTCCCGGTCGACATGGAGCTTGCCGTGCAGGTGAGCCAGATGGTGGAGATAGACACAGTTGTGCCCCTGAAGGTAGATGTGCCTGTCGAGGTCGCTGTCGGCGAGACATCACTGGCCGACTACTTGGAGGAGATCGACAGGATGTTGGAACGAGCGGAGGAACAACTGGAAGGGCCCATCTGGCAAAGGTAATTGACGACCAGTGCTGCGGGTAGTATAATGTGGTCGAAATGGTGAACCCGGTGGCGCCCCACATCAATGCTTCGCCCGATGCTGATCGCGGCATCGGTGGCAGATCTTACCAGGTGGGGCGGACGCCGCTTCCTCTAGTAGCCGGAGGCGCCCCTCAGACGCTGGCGTCGTTCGCTTTGGCTGGTCATCCGGTTACCCCTGGCTGGAGACTGCTATTTCTCAGCCGGGCCGACGCGGGTGGCCCACCGCGACGAATCCCCTCCTATCAGCACTTCCCTCTGTTAAGCCCTGGACGGATACATAGCACGAAAGGATGGTTCAGGACGCGTCGCCTGAGTCCTCGCGCGGGGCTGGCCTACGTCTCCATGAGTGCCGCGGGTGACGGAGGATATTGAGGGGGGAGCTGATAGGTTTGCATATATGGTCGATCTGAAACGTGGAACGTGGATGCCTTGGTCGCGATCTGATCGGCATCGCCGCTCTGCGTAGTTGTTCTGTATCCTGAGCATCTGGAGGCAAAGCAATGGCACGAGGCATGGTCATCATCAATGAGGATCGCTGCAAAGGGTGTGGATTGTGTGTGGACGTCTGCCCTGTGGAGATTCTCCAGCTGGCTGAAGAACGGTTTAACGTCAAAGGGTATACCCCTGTCGAGGTCACGGATCCGGAGAAGTGCACGGGTTGCGCCATGTGCGCGACCATTTGTCCTGATGTGGTCTTCACCGTGTACCGCCGTGAGCGGAAGCGAGAACGGAAGGCTGTGGGGAGGTAAACATGGCTAAGGAGTTCATTGAGGGAAACGAGGCGTTCGCCGAAGCGGCTGTGCGAGCGGGACTGGAGGCCTTTTTCGGCTATCCTATCACGCCTCAGAGTGAGGCCCTGGAGCACTTGTCGAAGCGTCTTCCCGAACTGGATCGCACATTCCTTCAGGCCGAGAGTGAGGTGGCCGCCATCAATATGGTCTACGGTGCCGCCTGCGCGGGAGCTCGCGTGATGACATCGTCGTCAAGCCCAGGTATCAGCCTTATGCAGGAAGGGCTCTCATACATCGCCTGCTCCGAGGTGCCCGTTGTCCTGGTCAATGTCGTGCGCGGTGGGCCAGGGCTGGGCAACATCCAACCGTCTCAGGGTGATTACTTCCAGGCAGTCAAGACGACTGGGCATGGTGACTTCCATATGATCGTTCTGGCTCCGGCCAATGTGCAGGAGCTCATTGACCACATGGTGTTGGCCTTCGACCTGGCTGAGGCCTATCGAACCATCGTGATGGTCTTGGCCGATGGATCGATTGGCCAGATGATGGAGCCGGCTGAGTTACCCCCGATGCGGCCCGTGCGACCAAAGGAGGAACGGACAGAGTGGGCGCTGACCGGGGCGAATGGGCGAGATCCGAACACGATTACGTCCCTTTATCTGGGAGCCGAGAATCTCGAGGAGGTCAACCGGCGCCTACAGGCGAAACTCAAGAGGATCGCTGACGATGAGGTGCGGTGGAAGGAGTATGAGACGGAGGATGCAGAGCTCCTCCTGATGGCCTTCGGCACGGTGGGGCGGATCTGCCAGACGGTCGTGCGGGATGCCCGGGAGAAGGGACTGAATCTGGGGCTGCTGCGGCCTGTCACATTGTGGCCGTTCCCCGCTGAACGTATTGCCCAGCTCGCCGAACAAGTGGAGGGCATCTTGACTGTGGAGATGAACGCCGGGCAGATGGTCGAGGATGTCCGGTTGGCTGTCGAGGGGCGCTGTCCGGTAGCGTTCTATGGTCGCATGGGTGGCGTCATTCCTCTGGCCGATGAGATTCTGCCCGAGGTTGAGAAACTGGCCGCTAGTGTCAGAAAGGAATAGGAGGGACGACAGCATGGCGACGCGTGAGATCCCTGAGGATATGGAACTAGTCTACGGCTACCCTGACAGCCTGACAGAGGCTGATACACATTATTGTCCCGGATGCACTCATGGCACAATCCACCGGCTCATCGCAGAGGTGATGGACGAACTGGACATTCGTACGAGGATCGTGGGCGTTGCTCCAGTAGGGTGCGCGGTCCTGGCTTACGAGTACTTCAACGCTGATTTCGCGGAGGCGGCCCACGGCCGGGCTCCGGCCATGGCGACAGGCATCAAGCGGGTGACTCCAGACAGCGTTGTCTTCACATATCAGGGCGACGGTGATTTGGCGGCCATCGGAACGGCTGAGATTATCCACGCCGCCAACCGTGGAGAGTTGATCACCACTATCTTCGTGAACAACGCCATCTACGGCATGACGGGCGGACAGATGGCTCCCACTACCCTCCCGGGGCAGGTGACGACATCATCGCCGACAGGCCGTGATGTGCAGGCGGCGGGACATCCCATCCGGATGGCTGAGCTGATCGGTGGCCTTCCTGGTGCGGTCTATGTGACCCGACAGACGGTGTTGGATGTGCCGGGCATCCGCCGCACGAAGAGGGCCATCAAGACTGCCTTCCAGGCCCAGCTGGAGGGTTTGGGCTTCGCTATGGTGGAGGTGTTGTCGACGTGCAATACCAACTGGGGCATGGCGCCCCAGGAGGCGCTCGAGTGGGCCAAGAAGCACATGGTCGACTACTTCCCTCTTGGAGATACGAAGGTGAGCGACGACGTTGCTGCGCTGATGGAGGCATAGGAGGCGAGAATGCAAGAGGAAATCATTATCTCTGGGTTCGGCGGACAAGGCTCGCTCTTCGCCGGGCAACTGCTGGCCTACGCGGCCATGGGACAAGGCCTCCACGTGACCTGGATTCCCTCGTACGGCCCTGAGATGCGAGGCGGCAAGGCACGCTGCACCGTCGTCGTCTCGGACGAGGAGATTGGCGCCCCACTGGTACGACGGCCGAGCGCTGCGATCGTGCTCAACCTTCCCTCCATGGAAGCTTTCGAGTCGGCGGTCAAGCCGGGAGGCGTCTTGGTCGTCAACAGCTCTATGGTACCCGATGAGAGCAATCGAGACGACATCCGGGATATCTACGTCGCGGCCAGCGATATGGCGACGGAATTGGGGAACGTGAGAATGGCCAATGTCCTGTGCCTTGGTGCCCTAGTGCATGCTACCGGCGTCGTCCCGGTGGAGGCAGTCGAGCAGGCGTTGGATGATCACCTGCCTGCGCGTCATCGCAGCCTGCTGGATCTGAACAAGCAGGCGTTGCGCAACGGCGTGAGTGTGGCTCAGGGTCAATAGTTGCTGAATAGCGCTCGGCCCGGGCGTGGCTGTGAGGCAGAACCCCGTGTCGCTCAGTCCCAGCAACCGGGTCGGCTCGTCGAGCACCTCCTATAGGCTAAGGCAAGGCAGCGTGGAGTGGCAGAGGTACTCCATGCTGCTTTGTTGCGCTGATACACGCTCGCGTCGGTCGCTCCAGCCGTCCGATAGCACTGTGCCCACGGATGAGTGTCCACTTGCCAAGGGGCGAAATCCCGGTATAATTATGGTACTTGCGAATTGTTTGCAATAACGATCTGGGTATGAGGATGAGATGACTGACTCAAGGGACAAACTGCGGGCATCCTTTCGGGAATCGGGTCGGCGTCTGACGTCGCAGCGATGTCTGATCCTTGACGTGTTGAAGGAGACTGATGAGCATCTCGATGCAGAAGCCGTCTACGATCGAGCAAGAGAACGGGCAAAGGATATCAGCCTGGCCACGGTATATCGCACGCTCACCCTGCTCAAAGAGATGGGATGGGTGGAGGAGCACCACCTCGGTGAAGGTCACAGTCACTACGAGGCCGTGCAGGACGAGCCTCACTACCATTTCACCTGTCGTAGGTGTGGGAAGGTGATCGAGTTCGACGCCCCTCTGGTCGAGAAGATCCAGCGCAAGCTCTGTGAACGCGAGGGCGTAAAGGTGACCCAGGCCCATCTTCACCTGTCGGGTCTCTGCAAGGACTGCCAGGAAGAAGACGTTGTCTGAGGGCCGTATGTGCCCCGATGGGGTCGGACACCATCAGGGTGTCTGAAACCTGGGGAAGTGGCTCAAACGGGAGGATAGGATAGGAATGAGCAGGAAGTCTGGTCTACGTCGTGCGCCGTCATCGGTCGGGTCTAGCGATGGCACTGTGTCATTGAGTGCCCTTCGTGCTGGGGAGCATGGCGAGGTGGTTGACCTGGTCGGCGGCCGCGGTCTCCTAAGTCGGATGACGGCCCTGGGCTTTACGCCGGGGGCAGACGTGAAAGTGATTCAGAACTACGGGCGAGGACCTCTTATCGCCCAGGTGCGTGACGCGCGAATCGCCTTGGGACGGGGCGAGGCAAAGCGCGTCTACGTGCGGAGGGAGTAGGGGTGAACCTCCGAGGCAGCTTGGCGGACGAGCCGAAGGTGCTATCCGAGACCAAAGACAGCGAGAGAACGGTGTTGGTGGCCCTCGCCGGACAGCCGAACGTCGGCAAGTCCACGCTGTTCAATCTCCTCACGGGGCTCAATCAACACGTCGGTAACTGGCCGGGCAAGACCGTCGAGCGCAAGGAGGGTGTGTTTGTCTTTGATGGGACCACGTATCGAGTGGTCGACCTGCCCGGCACGTATAGCTTGACGGCTAACTCGGTCGAGGAGGTGATTACACGGGAGTTCATCGTCCGTGAGCGACCGGATGTGGTGGTGGCTCTGGTGGATGCAGCTATCTTGGAGCGAAGCCTCTATCTGGTGGCGGAGTTAATGCCATTGCCTGCGCCGGTGGTGGTGGCGCTCAATATGATGGATGTCGCTGAGCAGGAGGGAGTACGCATCGAGCCCCAGGTGCTGGAGGCGGCCCTGGGTGTTCCCGTCGTGCCTATGATCGCCACTCGGAATGAGGGGATCTACGATCTCCTGGCAAAGGTCGACGAGGTGGCACAGGGTGACTACCCGTATTTTCCCTCCTTGCCCCAAATTCGTGAGGATCATCGAGACGTGTTGGAGGCGGTCGAGGAGGTGATACAGGATCGCGTGCCTGGTCCCTATCCGGAGGATTGGGTCGCCCTGAAGCTCTTGGAGGGCGATGAGAAGATCACCGAGATGGTGAATGACGCTCTTTCCGCGGATCGTCGGCAGGAGTTGCAGCAGATTCTTCTTGACCACGATGACGCGCTGGTCGCAGTCGCCAGCGGTCGATATGAATGGATCGGGCGCATGATCCGGGCGGCCCTGACCCGTCCGACGACGGGTCCAATCAGCGTGACGGGCAAGCTGGATCGGTGGGCGACGCATCCTCTATGGGGGCTGGCCGTCATGGCCGGGATTCTGGGGTTGGTCTTCTGGCTGACGTACGCAGTGGGTGCTCCCCTGCAGGAATTGCTGGATACCTATGTGGTGGGCACTCTTGCGAGGCTGGCCCGCACCGTATTATCCGGCACGCCGGCTTGGATGGTCGATCTGGTGGCTGATGGGATGATCGGTGGGGTAGGGGCGATGCTTACCTTCCTGCCTATTCTCATGATCTTTTTCGCGGTGATGGGGATCCTGGAGGATGTGGGTTATCTGGCCCGAGCGGCCTACGTGATGGACCGTTTCATGCACTTGATGGGCCTGCACGGCAAGTCCTTTCTGCCTCTCTTTCTCGGATTTGGCTGTAACGTGCCTGCAGTACTGGGTACGCGGGTGATCGAATCGGACCGAGCCCGGTTGTTGACGATCCTCGTGGCTCCTCTCGTTCCTTGCACTGCTCGTATGACCGTCATCGCCTTCCTGGCGCCGGCTTTCTTCGGGTCAGCAGCCACTCTCGTATCCTGGGGCATGATTCTCTTGGCCCTGACGGTGTTGGCCTTATCCGGTATCCTCATCAACAAGCTCATGTTCCGCGGTGAACGGGCGGCGTTCATCATGGAGCTGCCCATCTATCACCTGCCGAACTGGCGCACCATTGCCATGCGCGTATGGCAACGCAGTCTGTCGTTCATCCGCAAAGCGGGCACCCTGATCTTGACGGTTTCTATCGCCGTTTGGGCGCTGTCAACACTGCCTGGCGGGGAGATTGACACGAGTTACCTGGCGCGAATTGGACAGCTCCTCCAGCCTGTGGGCCGATTGATGGGCTTCGACTGGCGCCTGACGGTGGCCCTGCTGACAAGCTTCATTGCCAAGGAGAATTCCATCGCAACCTTGGGAGTCCTTTTCGGGACCGGTGGGGGCGCGGGCCTGGCCAATCAGCTAGCAGAGACGTTCTCGGGATCCGCGGCCCTGGCTTTCTTGACCGTCCAGATGCTTTTCATACCGTGCGCGGCAACTGTTGCCGTCATCCGTCAGGAAATCGGGTCCTGGAAGTGGACCGCTTTTGATGTGGGATTCCTCTTGGTGGTTTCGCTGGCGGGCGGCATCGGCGTCTACTGGGCAACCAGTGCTCTCGGGTTGTAGATGCCCACGGGTGAGAGGCTGATGTGCGCAAACTAGACTGGGTGCTGGCGGTCATCCTGGCCGTGCTGGTTGTGGCGGCTGCGGCGGTCGTGGTGGTTGCGCCCCGCATCGGCCAGTCCTCTGCTCCAGCGGATCAGTCCCTTGAGCCGGGCCAGACTGAAACGATGGCTGGGCAGGTGGTCGAGGTGCTCGAGGAGGGGGTGGTTGAGCTCGGCGAGAACGTGACGCAACCCTCTCAGCGGCTGGTGGTCCGCATTGAGAGTGGCTCCCTGGCTGGACAGGAGATTGTGGTGGAGGAGGGGACGACGAACGTCGTCGGGGAGAATCGGCTTTTTCAGCCAGGCGATCGGGTTTTCGTGGAACGAGCCGTAGGCCCGGAGCAAGACCATCTGTACATCTCCGATGTGATGCGGTTCGCGCCACTGCTGACCGTGTTCGCGCTCTTTGCCGCCTTGGTGGTGTTGGTCGGACGCTGGAAGGGACTGCGATCGCTGATAGGTTCTCTCCTCAGCTTGGCGGTGATCTTTGGCTTCATTCTGCCTCGCATTGTGGCTGGACAAAACCCGGTGGGTGTGAGTATCATTGGATCCGTGGCGCTGCTTTCCGTTTCAACCTACCTGACTTATGGTGCGAATCGCAAGGCACACGCCGCGGTGGCCGGAATGGTGGTCAGCCTGGCCTTGACTGGAGGCTTGGCTTGGCTCTTCGTCGGCTGGAGCCGGCTGACAGGCTTGGGCATGGAGGAGAGCGCCTTTCTGGTGATGGAGTTCGGCTCTGGCATCGATCTGCGCGGTCTGGTGCTGGGGGGGATCATCATTGGGTCTCTGGGGGTGCTAGACGATGTCTGCGTCGGGCAGGCTTCAGCGGTCTTCGAGCTGATCAACGCCAACCCGGAATTGACCTGGCTCGATCTGTTTCGGAGAAGCCTCAACATTGGAACGGATCATATCGCAGCCATGGTCAACACGCTGCTTCTGGCCTACGTAGGCGGGGCGATGCCTCTGATGCTGGCTTTCACCATTTACCAGGAGCCGCTGGTGCGGAGGCTAAACCGGGAGCCGATCGCTGAGGAGATCGTACGCACACTGGTGGGGAGCATTGGCTTGGTGTTGGCAGTCCCGATCACGGGATTGGTTGCCAGCCTGTTGGCCAGCTGGTCCACCCGCAGGCGCGGTACGCGAGCGCGAAGCGAGATGGGGCTAGAACAAGATGCTGAATAGGCTGCTGAGCCTCTTGCAGGAGGGTGGAACACGTCGCATAACGGATCTGGCGCACGAACTGGATACCACCCCCCAGTTGATTGATGCGATGCTTGAAGATCTGGAGCAAATGGGATATGTGAAGCGGCTGAGGTCGGAATGCGGCGAGAGGTGTGGTTCCTGTCCCATGTCTGAGGTCTGTGCTGCCGGAGGCTCACTGTCCGGCGAGAACGACGGAAAAGTCTGGGTGTTGACCGGGACGCGGCGGCAACATGCTTAGGAGCGACACGTCTAGTGATCGCAATACGGCCTATGTTGAAGGAGCCGCAGCGATGATGCGTGAGCTGAGAGGAGGATACACATCGTGAATATCGGCATTCCCAAGGAGCGGAGGGACCTGGAGCAACGGGTTGGTCTCACTCCGTACGGGGTCGATCTGTTGACCCGGGCCGGGCATATCTGCTACATCGAAACCGAGGCCGGGCTGGGGGCAGGCTTCAGCAACTATCACTACGAGCGAGTTGGTGGACACATTGTGTACTCTGGAGAGGAAGTGTACGGGCGATGTGATCTGGTGCTCAAAGCGGTGCGCCCAACGGATGAGGAGCTGGAATGGTTCCGCGAGGGACAGATCATCGCCGGATTCCTCCATCTGGCCGCTGCCAAGCGCAACAAGGTTGAGGTTCTGCTAGAGAAGCGGATCACAGCGATTGCCTACGAGATGATCGAAGAGGAGGATGGGACGCTTCCCGTGCTCCGTACCATGAGCGAAGTGGCTGGACGAATGGCGCCACAGCTCGGAGCCACGTTTCTGCAGGGCAGCTACGAGGGTCGCGGTGTGCTTCTAAGCGGGGTCCCAGGTATTCCGGCTGCGAGTGTTGCCATCATTGGGGCCGGAGTCTTGGGAACGAACGCCGCCCGCACGTTTCTAGGGTCGGGGGCTCGCGTGCACGTGCTGGATCGGAACCAGGAGAGACTACGTGAGATCGATGAACTCTTCAACGGGTGCGCCACGACGATGGTCTCTTATCCATTCAACATCGCGCGGGTCGCTCGCTTTGCTGAGGTTCTAGTGGGAGCCATCCTAGTGCCGGGGGGCAGGGCGCCGGTCATTGTTACCCGAGACATGGTGCGGTCCATGAAGAAGGGCTCTGTGATTCTTGATTTCAGCATTGACCAAGGCGGGTGCGTGGAGACAAGCCGCCCGACCACCTTGAGGGACCCCGTGTATACGGAGGAAGGTGTTGTCCACTTCTGCGTGCCAAACGTGCCGGGAGCAGTGCCGCGCACGGCGACGCATGCGTTCAACAATGCCATCTGGCCCTATATACGCGGCATCGCCAAGATCGGCTTGGATGAGGCCGTTGCGGAGATGCCGGGCCTCGCCTCGGGGGTTGTCACTCGAGAGGGAAGCATCACAAACGAGAGCCTCGCTGGGGCCTATTACGCCGGCGAGGGAGGTGAGCGGTGAGCTGGATGGAGGCCTACGAGCAGCGAGTGACCACCGCCGATCAGGCGATTGCTGAGGCCGTTGAGTCCGGGGACCGTATCTTCCTCACTGGTAACTGCAGTGTGCCCCAGAAGCTCATCAAGGCCTTGGTCGACCGCGCGCCAGAGCTGCAGGACGTGGAGATCTGTCACGCCCTGACGTTGGGATCGGGCGACTACGTGGCTCCAGAGATGAAAGGGCACCTGCGCGCCAATGCCCTCTTCATCGGACCCAACGTGCGCGAAGCGGTGCAGGAGGGGCGGGCTGACTTCACCCCCGTTCTACTCTCGGAGTTCACGCTGCTTTTCAAGAACCGGATCCTACCGCTGGACGTGGCGTTCGTGCACTTGTCCCCACCCGATGAACACGGGTTCTGTTCCTACGGCATAGAGACCGGGCTGACTAAGTCCCCCGCCGAGTCCGCCGACGTCATTATCGCTGAGGTGAATGAGACCATGCCCCGCTGCCTCGGCGATTCCTTCATCCATGTCAGCCGTCTAGACTACATCGTGCCCGTGGACTATCCGCTGCTGGAGCTTCCGATGTCTGAGGGAGAGCTATCGGATGTCCACATTAAGATTGGTGAGTATATCGCAGACCTGATCCCCGATGGTGCGACGATGCAGATGGGCATTGGCGCCATACCCGACGCGGTGCTCAAGTTTCTGGGCGACAAACGAGATCTGGGCGTCCACACCGAGCTGTTCTCGGATAGCGTGATTGATCTAGTCGAAGCGGGCGTGCTGACCAACGCCCACAAGACGCTACACCCCGGCAAGATCACCGCTGGCTTTATGATCGGCACGCACCGACTCTACGAATGGGCTCACGACAACCCGCTGATTGAGCTCCATCGCACTGAGTACGTCAACGATCCGTTCGTCATTGCTCAGAATGACCGCCAGGTAGCCATCAATTCGGCCATCGAGGTCGATGTGACGGGGCAGGTCTGTGCTGACTCCATAGGTCCGAAGCTCTATAGTGGGGTGGGAGGACAGCTCGATTTCATCTATGGTGCCTCGCGCTCCGACGGCGGAGTGCCCATCATCGCCATGCCGTCTACGGTGCCAGGGAAGGGCATCAGTCGCATCGTGCCTATGTTGAGGCGCGGCGCGGGTGTGGTGACGACGCGTTATCACGTCCACTATGTTGTGACGGAGCACGGCGTGGCAGATCTATATGGGAAGACAATCCGGGAGCGGGCCCACGCGCTGATCCGCATCGCAGCTCCGGAGTTTCGCGACGAATTGACGTATCAGGCGAAGGAGCTGAACTATATCTAGGCGCTGGGGTTGTAGGACGAACCTGGCTCGCGGGGGCCTTCAGCAACCAAGTCGTACTCCATGGCGGCGGTGATGGGCACCGGTACGATCTCTCCGAGTGGGAGCTCTTGGTGTATCAGTACGAAGCCGTCGATCTCTGGTGCATCGCGGTACGACCGACCGACGCTAATCCCCTCGTCGCAGCCCTCGATCAGGACGTCGAGGGTCTTTCCTACCAGGGCCTGGTTCTTCTCCAGAGAGATGGGCTGTTGCAGGGCCATCAGGCGCTGACGGCGCCGTTCCTTCACCTCCTGGGCGACGTCATCCTCAAGCTCAGCCGCCCGGGTCCCGGGCTCATGCGAGTAGGTGAACGTCCCGACGCGGTCAAATCGCATCTCCGCCACGAAATCGAGCAGTTCCTCAAAAGCTTCCTCGGTTTCGCCTGGATATCCCACCAGGAACGTAGTCCGGATGGCAATCTCAGGCATTTCTTGCCGCAATGAAGCGATGGTGCTCTTCACAGGCTGGACATTGGCCGGTCGCCCCATTCGGCGCAGTGTGTCCTGGTGGGCGTGTTGGAGGGGCAGGTCAATGTATGGCAGTATCTGCGAATGGCGGGCCATCGCTGCGATGAGGCGCGGGGTGATTCGCCCGGGATAGGCATACATCAAGCGGATCCACGGCACATCGGGGACCTCAACAACCAGTGCTTCCAGGAGCGACGCCAGACCCTCCTTCATGCCTAGATCGCGCCCGTAGTCCGTGGTGTCCTGGGCAATGAGGATGATCTCTTGGGCGCTCCACTCGGCAAGCCGTCTGGCGTCGGATAGGATGGCCTTCAGCGGACGGCTGAGGGCTGGTCCCTTGATAAGCGGGATGGCGCAGAACGCGCACGAGCGGCGACATCCATCGGATAGCTTCAGGTAGGCGCTGGTTCCCTGCACTGCAGCGCGGGCCACCCCTTGTGTGTCCTGGCCCACCGTCGGAGGCCGGGGCACGTGGTAGACGGGCTGGCGTGGCTGCCTCTGCCCCCGGTCCAGCTGCTCGACCAGCTTGACGATGTCCATCCAACGACGTGTACCGATGAGGCCATCGATGCCGGGCACCTCCTGAGCGAGCTGGCGCGGATACCGCTGAGAGTAGCATCCGGCGGCTATCAGTTGCTGGTGGGGTTCCTTGGCCTGGGCTAATTCACTGAGCACGGCGAGTGATTCCTGCCGCGCCGACTCGATGAATCCACAAGTGTTGACGATCAGCAGATCGGCGTCGGCGGGGACAGGGGCTGAGTTATACCCCGCGCGTCGGAGAAGCGTGGCCATCCCCTCGCTGTCAACCAAGTTCTTGGGGCAGCCCAGGGATATGAGGTAGAAGCTCTTCAATGTGGGGATTTCTAGGCAGCCTTACGGCGTGACCTCACCGCTGGGATCCCAAGCCCGCGTGCATAGCTCACCCCGTTCATCGCAGAGCATTCCCAGCTGGGCTCGATTGACCGTCACCCTCACGGCCGTACCGTTCCCTGTCTCGACCGTGATGGTCTCGGTCTCCGTCCACGTCTCGACCTGACCGGGCACCATCATCTCTTGGAACAGGATATCGTCCCCGCGCCTCACGCGGACTTGAACCTGTTCAGTGGCTTCCAGAGCCACAGTCACGTCGTCCTTGCTATTGGCAGGGAGCGTGGGTAACAGATCTGCGATCAGGATCGCCGTCGCAGTAAGGGCCCTGCTCATCTGAGGCGTCTGCGTAGGGCCTGATCCTGTCAGCGGCCCCAGGAGCTGCCCACCGTCGGGTTGGTTCATCACGTAGGTGGCGAGGGCAAGTATGCCCAACAGGACAGTAAGCACTATTCCAAAGATGATCACGGTCTTCACGCTCATCCATGGAGGTAGCGACGAGCCCATGGGGATGTTGCGAGGGCGGAACCTGACGGAAGCTAGGTCTTCGGGCGGCTCACTGGGTTGTGGAGGGGCCTCGCCCTCCACTGGCTCAGTGAAGGCGTGGTTCTCGCCATCGACCTCGACGCTATAGCGCCGTATCACATCGTCGGGAGAGATGTCGAGGTACCGGGCGTAGATGCGCAGGAACCCTCGCACCTGGACGTCGCCCCCTCGGAACGTGGCGAAATCGCCCGCTTCCAGTGAATCAAGAAAGTGGGCACGGATGTGGGTGGCTGTTTCAGCGTCCTGAAGCGTCGCTCCCTTGGCCTCGCGCGCTTCTCGCAGCCTCGGGCCGAGCTTATCCACCATCAGATACTCAGCTCCAAAAGGTCAACGGTAGATGGTCTACAATGATTTAGTCGAGAGGTTGGATATCCTCGGGCCACTCGCCGCTCTCTGGTTTGACCACCACCCTGATCTGCGGCTCGACATCCTCCATAAGTTGAACCGGCACGAAGTGCTCCCCCACCGTTCGAATCGGCTCCGAAAGAGGGATGTTCCGCCTGTCGATTGTTTCGCCCACCTGAGTCTCTAACGCTTCTGCGATGTCTGCGTTGGTGATGGAACCATAGAGCTGACCGGTCTCACCCGTCTTGACCTCGAACGTGAGTGTTTGAGCAGTCAGCCGGCGCGCTAGTGCTTCGGCACGCTTCTTCATGCGCTCATGCTTGTTCGCCCGGACTTTCTGGCGGTGCTCGAAATCCTTCAAGCGCCCGGGAGTGGCGATCATCGCCATACCCTGGGGTATCAGATAGTTGCGAGCATAACCGTCCGCTACTTCCTGGACATCACCTTCGCGCCCTAAGGTGGGGACGTCTTCTTTCAGAATGATCTTCACGATGCCTTACCTCCAGCGTAATTACAGTGTTGACGTGTGACGCAAGTAGGGCGGGTGGGACTCGAACCCACACGTCCTCGCGGACAGAGGATTTTAAGTCCTCGGCGTCTTCCCGTTCCGCCACCGCCCCTCACACAGCGCGGGCAGCCTCAAGCTGCCCGCGGTCAATCTCGACAACACATAACACAGAAGAGGCGGCGGCCGGATTCGAACCGGCGCATGGGACTTTTGCAGAGTCCTGCCTTACCGCTTGGCTACGCCGCCAAGTTTGATACCATTCTACCATATCTGCCCCTTGCTTGCAAGCAGAGAGGGCCTGCACCCTCCTCTCGTCGTTGTCATCGGCGCTCCGCTTCGACGATTCTCCACGGCTATCCCCACTGGTTGGGGCAGAAACGTGCGATCATGCGCTCTTTTCGCGGTCTGCGAACACCCGTCTGATGGACGGCGCCATCAGTGACCCCCAGAAGGCGAGCAGAACAATCGCTGAGAGCAGCAAGTCGCGCGGTCTGGTCAGCCGAGAGTAGTCGGAGACTGCGAACAGCAGACGATTGATCCAGACGTTGACTTGATAGAGTGTCACCACTGCCAGGGTCAGCCTTCGTCCCCAATCGTGGAACCGCCATAGACCTGCCGAGGAGACAGTGAAGAGAAGGCCCCACGTGCTCCCCATCGCCGCCAGATAGTCCAATGATACCGTCTTGGACAACTCGGGGAGCCGACATCTATAATGGAGAGCAACCAGGGCCCTCCCGAAGTTGGCAAGCCCCAGGACCAGGGCCAGGGCCGCCAGCAGGATCACCCCCTGTTGCCCCGGCGTAAGCTGCCTGAGGCTACGCAGCCAACTCGGGAGCCTCATCAGACAGTAAGCACAATCTTACCGAACTTCTCTCCAGATTCCAGGGCTTCGACTGCCTGCTTGCCCGCGGACAGGGGCATCACCCTGTCAACCACTGGCTTCAGCCTTCCGGACCAGAGGAGACTGGTCACGTCGCGGAAGTCCTGATGATTTCCCATCGTGGAACCAATCAGGCTTATCTGCTTGCCAAAGATGTAGCGGATGTCGATATCAGCGTGAGGGCCGGACGTGTTGCCGACGATCACGATGCGTCCCCCGCGCGCCATAGCCCGCATGCTCTGCGTGAGCGTCGCCTGACCCACATTGTCGACCACGACATCGACGCCGCGTTTGTTCGTTAGCTTGTAGATCGTCGCGCTCCATCTGGGATCTTCCCGGTAGTTCAACACGATGTCGGCTCCCAGGTCCCGGGCTCTATCCATCTTCTCCCTTGTACTGGTGAGGGCATAGACGCGAGCGCCGGCAAGTTTGGCAATCTGAATCGCCATCGAGTTGACACCTCCGCCAGCCCCGATGATCAGCGCGGTTTCCCCGGCGCGCAGGCGGGCGCGGTGGATGAGCATGCGCCAGGCAGTGAGCAATACCAGAAGCGGAGCAGCGGCGTCCGCGAAATCCCACTCGTCCGGCATGGCTACCAAGTTGTCAGCTGGCACGGCCACGTACTCCGCGTGTCCACCGCGCACATCCTCTCCCAAGATCACGTAGCCCGGGCTGAGGGAGTGCTCGCCACGACGAACGAATTCATCCTGCTCTATGTTGATGCCCGGATCGACCACAACCCGCTGGCCCACCTCCCACGCTGAGACACCTTCGCCGAGCTCGGCGATCTCTCCGGCAATATCGGATCCGCCCCAGTGAGGCATCTCCAGATCGAGGCCGGGCCAGCCCTCTCGCACGAAGACGTCGAGGTGGTTCAGAGTCGTGGCACGGACGCGGATGAGTACCTCCTGGGGAC
This sequence comes from uncultured Anaerolineales bacterium, assembly GCA_964528475.1. Classification (GTDB taxonomy): domain Bacteria; phylum Chloroflexota; class Anaerolineae; order B4-G1; family B4-G1; genus SKLM01. The sequence goes on along the minus strand of CAZGSX010000001.1, from coordinate 27,727 downwards.
CAGCCTCCGGCCGCGGGACGTCATCATACTGTAGAACGTCTGGGCCGCCATGCTGGTGAAAGCACAGTGCTTTCATCAATCTAGCCCTCCTCCGTTGCTCGCGTTCCGGATCACTGGCGCAGGCCTGTCTCTAGTCGCGCGATCACCATGCGTTGGATCTCGTTAGTACCCTCGTAGATCTCAGTCACCTTGGCATCGCGGAAGTAGCGCTCGACGGGCAGCTCCTTACTGTATCCCATCCCCCCGTGGATCTGTATCGCCTCTGTGGTGACCCACATCGCTGTCTCTGAGGCGAACGTCTTGGCCATGCAGGACTCCAGAGTGTACTTCTCACCCGTCTCCCGGGCTGCCTCCTTGGCCAGCGCCGCCTTGTAGATGAGCAGCCGGCTGGCCTCTATGCGCATTTTCATATCGGCGATCTTCTGCTGAATCATCTGGAAGGTGCCGATCTTCTGCCCGAAAGCCTCCCTCTCTCGAGCGTATTCCACAGAGGCCTCGTAGGCTGCCTCGGCAATGCCCAGTGCTTGGGCGGCGATCCCTATGCGCCCCGCATCGAGCACCCCCAGGGCGATGTAGAAGCCCTGGCCGTCTTCACCCAGTCGAGCCTCCGCTGGACATTCATAGTCCTCGAAATGAACTTCGCACGTGGCGGAGGCACGAATACCGAGCTTGGGCTCGGTCTTGCCACAGGAGAACCCGGGTCGGTCCGTGTCGACGATGAAGGCGCTCACACCCCGGTAACGGGGCTTGGCATCGGGATCGCTCTGGGCAAAGAGGAGGATGTACTTCGCCACCGGTCCGCTCGAGATCCACGACTTGGTTCCGTTGATGACATAGTGCGACCCATCTGCTGAAAACTGCGCGGTGACTCGGATGTTACCTGCGTCGGATCCGGACTGTGGTTCGGTGAGGGCATAGGCTCCCACCACCTCGCCGCTGGCCACCGCACGCAAGTAGGTCTGCTTCTGATGTTCGGAACCGTAGCGTTGAATGCTGTAGCAGAAGAGGGAATTGCAGACCGACATAATGACGCCGTGGGAGGCGTCCACCTTGGAGATCTCCTCCAGAGCCACCACGTATGCCATTGTATCCAGGCCGGCGCCTCCGTATTCCTCCGGCACGGCGATACCCATGAAGCCGTGTCCGCCCATCTTGGCGATGGTCTCGCGGGGGAACTCGCCGCTTTCGTCATACTCGGCCGCGATGGGGGCGATCTCGGCGTGGGCGAAATCGCGGGCCATATCCCGGATCATGCGGTGTTCATCAGAGAGCTGCAGGTCCATCTCGATGCCTCCTTAATTGTAGTGAAGTCCCTGTCCGGACGGCAGTACGGGCGGTCAACGGGTGTCATGCGATACCTTCTAAAGTCCATCCTTGGGGCAATTCCTGCTGCCCCAGACCTATCAGCAGTGAGTGGTGAGAACGACATGAGCCCGATCCGATTGCGTCGCCAACCGATAGCCCTCCTGGTGATGAAGTCCGTCGCGATGCATCACGGCGTCAGAGACTGACCGCGAGAAGCTCAGATAGTCAGCGCCTCGAAATACGGCATCTGTCGGTGGAATCTCGCCAGCTCGGCCCCGTGGCTGCGGAAGCCCTGGTGCTGAAAAATGGTATCCATGAGAACGCAGTCACACAGACCAGCAAGGGGGCGATAGTAGCCGAGTGTGCAGCGGATAGATCATCTCGAGCTCGCTTCAAGTCTATCGAAACTCCGTGGGCCATGGCAGAGCTCCATTTGGGATAACTTGGGATATTTTTGGGATAACTTGGGATAACCAGACTCGCCGAATCACTTCAGGATATAGTACGTACCTCTCTTGGCTCCCACTTTGAGTAACAGCCCCTCGTCTACGAGTTCCGCCAGGTCCAGGCGCAGCGTCTCAGCGCTGAGGCCCGGACAGATATCGCGGTACTCGCGGTTGGTGATCTGGCCATGTTTGTCCACGTAGGCCAGGGCCTTCGCCTGCCGTTCGCTGACGCGTCCGGCCCACTCAGGCTGCGGCTCGCGGTCCAGCACATTGTACAGCGTGACGCTGAAGGCGTATGGGCTATCCTTGAACTTGGGCGGAGGGTGCCCGGCTCGCACCATCTCATCGATCATCAGATCGACACCCAACCCCAGCTCCTCGATGTATCCCCACTGATAGAGCCCGGAGACGATGCGCGGGTTACGGGAGAAGTGCTCATCGACGATATTATCCACGGTGATGAAGCCAGGCAGTCCGCCCGGGCTGGTGATCTCCATGCGATCGGAGAACATACGCACCTCAATACGCCGGCCGCGCAGTCGGTAGTCGCGGTGTGCCACTGCGTTGATCAGTGCCTCTCGGACCGCCGAGACTGGATATTCGGTGCGTTCCTTCCGTTCCAGCTCGGTGACCACGGCCCCCTTTCGCATCTCCTCCCCAACGACTTGCCACGCTCTACGGATGATCTGGGGGAGCGACCCGCCGATCTCCTCTCGGCGTCCGTATCCAGGGTATCCATCCTCGCCCCGGGGCTCCGTTCCGATGAACTTGACGAAGGTGAGGCCGCTCTGAGGGAAGAAGGCCTGTGGGTTGGAGGCGAACAGCAGCACGCCCGCCACCGTGGGGCGCCCCTCCTCGGTCAGGGCCCCCATCTCGATCAAGAGAGAGTCCGCGGAGCGAGTCCATTCACGGTGCTGACGTTCTTCCCACTTGTCGATGAACGTCTCGACCAGCTGGGCGTCAAAATCGTCCCGCTCAGCACCTGGCGCCAGCTCAGCCTCGAAGTCACCGGTCGACTTGGTCGCGGCCAGTTGGCGGATCTCGTCCCCGCTGAGGGGCCTGTTCTCGGGCCCGGTGCGGACGAGCACACGTCCATCGGCCAGACTGTGCAGCTCGGGGCTGCGGTTGACCACGATGGAGAAGACGGGACCATCTTCAGCGATCGCCTGGTGCCAGCGGGCCTCGACAGGCGGTCGGCACGCCTGACCCGCGGCCTGCAACGCCATCTCCACCTCGTCGGCAAAGACCTGCCCCGTGACCTGACCGTCCTCGTCGGCCCCGATGAGGATCGTGCCGCCATCCGAGTTGGCAAAGGCCACCATCGTCTCCGCCAACGCCTCCGGATCGGGATCGGGCATGGGGGCTTGCATCTGACCAGCCTGCCAGGAGCTGATGCGCGAATCCATAGTATGTCCGCGACTCACGGGCCTATTGGATCGGCGGTCATGTCTCCGCTTCGGACTCTGACTCATTGTTTCTCAAGACAGCTATCGATGCAATCTCATCGCCCGGCTTCAGATCCATGATCTTGACGCCGCGCGTGGCGCGACCCAGGCGCGAGATCTCGCTGGCGTCAGTACGGAGGGCGATCCCTCCAGTGGTGATGAAGGTGATCTGGTCCTCCGGGTGGACCACACCTGCGGCAGCGACGAC
>CAZGSX010000001.1:12129-24223 GCA_964528475.1 uncultured Anaerolineales bacterium | reverse complement strand
CGGAGTGCCTGTCCCTGCTCCGTGACCAAGATCAGTTCCTGCCCCCCCTGGCTGCGGCGGACCCATTCCAATTGGTCCTGACCAGACGGGCCGGTGACGAGGCGAATGGCGATCAACCCGCTGGGTCGTACGTCCTCAAATTCGCTCAGCACGGTGCGCTTGACGCGGCCCTGCCTGGTGAACATCGTCAGGTAACCCTCTTCCTCGAAGTCGGAGACCGCAACCGCCGACGTAATTCGCTCGTCAGCATCGAGGTTGATGAGGCCAACCAGCAAGTCACCCTCGGCTGTGCGGCCCGCGCTGGGAATCTCGTAGGCCCGCTTCTGATAGACTTTCCCCTTGTCGCTGAAGAAGAGGATGGAATCCAGCGTATGCGCCGGGAAGAAGTGGATCACTTCATCCTCTTCGCGCGTATCCACCCCGATGACCCCCCGCCCGCCTCGGCGTTGCGTGCGGTAGACGTCCATCGGCACCCGCTTAATGTAGCCGCGCTCCGTGATGGAGATGAAGATCTCCTCCTCAGCGATGAGATCCTCTTCGTCAAGTTCGGCATCGCCACCTGTGATGCGTGTGCGGCGCTCGTCGCCGTACGCCTCCTTCAGGGCGGCCAGGTCATCCTTGATCAGCTCCAGGATCTTCTGTGGCGAGGCGAGGATTTCCTGTAGATCGGCGATATGCCTGGTCAGTTCTGCGAACTCATCCTCTATCTTCTGTCGCTCCAGCGCCGCCAAGCGCCGCAGTGGCATATCGAGGATCGCCTCTGCCTGTTCTTCTGTGAGCGTGAAACGCTCCATTAAGCGCTCACGGGCTGTACCCGCGTCTGGCGACTCACGGATCGTCTGGATGACGGCATCCAGGTGATCAAGGGCGATCAGCAATCCCTCTAGAATATGGGCTCGCCGCTGTGCCTTCTCCAGCTCGTGTTGTGTGCGGCGGATCAGCACGTCGCGTCGGTGTTCAACGTAGTACCGGAGGGCTCGCTTGAGACTGAGAAGCTGAGGTTCCTCGTCGACGATGGCCATCATCTGCACGCCGTACGTGGTCTGCAGGGGGCTATACTTGTACAGCTGGTTGAGCGTCTTCCGGGGTTGTGTCCCACGCTTCAACTCAATGATGATGCTCAGTCCTCGCCGATCCGACTCGTCCCGCAGGTCCGAGATGCCGGTCAGGCGATCGGAGCGAACCAGCTTCGCTATCCGCTCGAGCAACGTGGTCTTGTTTAGCTGATAGGGAATCTCGGTGACCACGATACGATGCCGGTCGTTATCCATCTCCTCAATCCTGGCCGTGGCCCTGAGGGTGATGAGCCCCCGTCCTGTGGCGTAGGCTTGAGTGATGCCATCGCGTCCTACAATCACGCCACCGGTGGGGAAATCGGGGCCTTTAACATGCGCCATCAGATCCTCGAGAGTCACATCGTCTGGGGCATGCCAATGATCAATGAGATGGACAATGGCGTCGCAGATCTCGTCAAGGTTATGAGGGGGGATGTTCGTCGCCATGCCCACGGCGATACCGGACGATCCGTTGACCAGCAGGTTGGGGAGACGAGCTGGTAATACCTCCGGTTCCTGCAACGATCCGTCGAAATTGTCGACCCAGTCGACCGTCCCCTTGTCAATGTCTTCTAGCAACTCGGTGGAGATGGTCGCCAAGCGCGCCTCGGTGTACCGCATCGCTGCCGGGCTGTCGCCGTCGATGGAGCCGAAGTTTCCGTGGCCATCGACCAACGGATATCGCAGGCTGAAATGCTGAGCCATCCTTGCCATAGCGTTATAGACGGCAGAATCACCGTGGGGATGGTATTTGCCGAGGACGTCACCGACAATACGCGCAGATTTCTTATAGGCGCGGTCTGGACGCAGGCCGAGGTCCTGCATCGCATACAGTATGCGCCGCTGAACTGGCTTGAGGCCATCGCGGGCATCCGGCAGAGCACGCGAGACGATGACACTCATGGCGTAATCTAGATACGCGTCCCGCATCTCGCGCTCGATGTCAATGGGTCTCACGGTACCGATATCAGTTTCCAAGGGGTATCCTCCAGTGCGTCAACGACGATGAACTCAGAGAGTATTATACTCGCTTACAGGCGAAACGTAAAACAATCCAGGTGCAGTGCGATAGAGAGGCTTCGCCACAGGAATGTGGGGCAAGGCAGCGGGACCGGCGATAGAGAAGGATCTATGGGGAGCTCTGTGGGCTACGCATCGGGCAGCTCGTACTGATAGACGTCCACTCGGTTGAAGTGTGCCTCGGCCACACGCCGTCCGTGTTGGTCCAGCCATTGCTGCACCAGATTCCGCTCGTCCCACATCGACACCTCGGTAGCAACCAGCCAGGCGGTCTTGTACCCCGTCGTCATAGCTTCCATCTGACGCGCCGCTTGCTCTTCGCTCATGACATACTCCCCAGTGGCGGTCTGATGGTTCGTATACAGGCCGTCCACACGATGATATGACTGAATGGGGAAGTAGTAGTCGAACGTGTACTTGCCGTGGGGTATCTGGAAGACAATCAACTGCCCGGCGTCGCCTGTGCCTGTTGCTGTGGCCGGCAGATAGACCCGATGCTCAAACTCTTGAGCGGACGTGACAGGCTCTCCCGCGGTGCTGGGATAGTGCCTGGCCACATAGGCCGCTGCTGCGCGGAAGTCGGACTTGACAGGGATGGTGGCCTGCTGCCAAAGGTTGACGCCATTGGAGACCAGCAGGGCGCCCATGAGCGGCAGCACGGCCCAGCGAGTCCAATGTCTGGGCAGCGCGAACGAGCTCAGTGCGACTGCCACCAGCAGATAGAACGCAGGCGCAGACCAGATTAGGTAGCGATCGGTGAAGAGTGGTTGGCGCAGGGATATCAACCACACGCACAACAGGGGGACTGACAGCCAGAAGAACAACCCCGCGCGATGTCGCAGGGATTCACCTTGGGTTGAATGTTCCTCATGTCTTGTCTCTGGATGAAGCGGAGCTCCGACGTTAGTCAAACCTATGAGGGCAAGCAGGCCCATCAAGGCCCCTGTCCAGGTATCTCCCCATCCCCGTATCCCTGCCGACCAGCCGTTGAGGAGAATGACCACCATCTGCTTCAGCGAGTAGGGAAAGAAGCCAGTGTCGCGCGTACGCAGGGCCAGTGGCGCCTGCCAGATGGCCAGCGGCAGGTAGGGAAGGGTCAGGCAAGCCAGACTGATCAGGGCTCCGCGCCATCTTCGGCGAAGCTGAGGCCAGTAGGCGAGGGCGAGCAAAACCTGTACCGGCACGAGGAGCGCCGCGAGAATGTGTGAGTAGAAGGCGGTGGATGTGGCCACGATCTGGACCAGCCACCAGTGCCAGCTTCCGTCCTCGAGAGCGCGATGGAGCGCGTACACGGCCAATAGCGCCAGCGCCAGCACGAGCGTGTACATCTTGACCTCCTGGCTGTACCAGGAGAGGTAGGGGGACGTGGTCACGAGCAGCGCGGAAAGCAATCCCACCAGCGGACTGAAGAGATGGCACCCGACGAGATAGGTCAGTGGGATGCAGAGGACGCCGAACAACAGGGAGAGGAATCGTAAGGCGTACTCGGTCGTGCCGCTAGCCGCGATCCAGCCCCGCAGCAGCAGATAGTACAGAGGGCCGTTCCAGCCCGGCCGGGTGAAGTTGCTCAGCATCTCTGACCAGGGGCCGGTGGCAAACCGAAGCGCATCCACCTCATCCCGCCACAACGATTGCGCGTCCAAGGAGGAGGCGCGGACGAAAAAGCCGATCAGGACCAAGAGCCCCACGACTGCCAGGTAGCGCAGGCGACTACGATGCATCGTCGAGAGCCAAGCGGCTAGTGGAGAGCAGCATCGGGGCAGCACGCCTGAAGTATAGGGCGGGCGGCAATGACCGACTGGTCAATGCGAGGGCAGCGGGCATCTGGATAGTCACAGCTCGATTATAGCTTGATCGATGCTGTCTTGCCAATGTGCCGGGTGGGACTTCGTCTCGGGTGACCTGTTCTGTGACGATCTCCCAGGATATCCGTCGTCCTGCACGCAGCAGGTTTCCAAGGGGCGCGTCCCTGGTGGGAGCGACGGGATGGACACACTCCTTTGACCTCGACACCCTCATCGACTACACTTGAGGTGTGGCGGAAGGGAGTCCTGCGGTACTTTGTACCTCTGGCATCGTCGCTGCTCACACCGCACTCGTTCGCGCTCAATCTTCTCAGTATGAATGGTCAGCTTCCCTGTGTTCTTCTAATGAGGTCCGGCAGCAGGATACGTGATGAAGGCTTGATCCTCCTCATCATCCACCTGAAGATGGACACTTGGCCTGTCACTGGAATCTTTATCTGAGGGCTGGAGGGGGACGACGAGATTGAAGGAGATTCCCTCCGAGAGTATCTCGTCTCTTCCGTGTCCGGCACATTTGCCTGTCAAGAGAGGGTTCTCTTCAGTGGTCTCCCAGATGGCTTTCCAGCGAGAGCAAGAGAAAGGCTGACGCGATCATCTGGCGACCTCTTGCAGTTTGTGTGGCCCCTGATGCTGGTGCGCAATTTCCGGGTCCCGTCGAGAGGCCTATTGGTAGCCTCTGTTCAACCAGTTGGTGCGCCACAGGGGAGACTGGGGCAAGCTTGTGCCTGCGCGGTAATGTGCTTGTGACACGGAGAGACTGGGTCGCACGAGTACTCCCTCACCGTCGCGGTGACGGGCCACGCCGCTTGGTCGAATTGGCCTTGGTCGCGGCATTGGAGCGTGTACTGGCGCCGACTAAGACGGCACTGGACCGCAATGCAAGGTCTGGTCGGCGAGGACTCGGCGCAGTCGGAGCGGCTAGGTGCCAAGTGCACCGTGGCGCTGCAGGATCGAACGTGGACGGTGGGGCAGAACTGAGGTAGGTCACGGCGAGCTCTTCAAGAGTCGTCTTGTCAGCGCAGACAACCGTCCCAGAGACCGACGGGCTAGTCGTGAGCGGGTTGTGTACCGAGCAGCTCGAGCCAGACGCGAATCTTCGGGTGTAGGGCTATTCTCTTCCTTCCCAGAACGTCCGCAGCGCGGTGAGGGGGACCGCGGGCTGCTGATCGCCGCGCTTGCCTGAGTTCCAGGTCATCACCAGCCCCTCTCTAGCCCTAGTGATTCCCACGTACAGCAACCGCATCCGCTCCGCGGCGTAATCCAACCGAGCCTGCTTCGTGGCAAGACCTTCCTCATAGGACTTGTCTGACCGACGCGTGGCAGTCTTAAACTGCTCCAGTGTTTCGGCTTGCAGATTCAGGCCATCGCGCACAAACCACTTCTCCGCGATAAAGGAGTCGTGAGCCAGCCCCGCTGGGAAGTTGTAGTTGTTCACGGACATCAGGTAAACCCGGTCCCACTCCAGACCCTTGGCCTTGTGGATGGTCGCTACTACGACCTCGCCTCTGTGGCGCTCGGGGTCGAAGCCTCTATCGTCGTCGCTAAGCCCCAGGAAGCGGCGTTCGTTGCGGGCGATGACGGCCAGCTCTTCCGTCAACTCTGGCAGCCGCCAGTCAGGATGTTTCTGGGACACCCGCTCCAGCAAGAGCGCTAGCCTATGGGCAATGGCCAGATCGGCCGGTTCATCGAACAGGTCCTGGGCCAGCGTGAGGATCAGCTGATCAATGGGGAGAAGGGTTGCCCCCTGCCAGCGGCGAACCAGCTGGCGGAAGCGCTCCAGATGCTCGCGGATGCTGGGGTCGAAGTCATCAGGCGTCACGTCTTCCAGCCACTCTTGCCCGAGGCGGGGCCACAGGAAATCCTCCACCCTCCTGCAGTTGCGCAGCGCCTTGACGACTGCTGCCAGCCGATCCTGTTTGTGCTCGTCCTCCCGATCGTCGCGGCGCCACACCTCGTAGACGCGCGCTAGCTTGGTGGGTGAGACCGGGTCGGCGAGGTAGTGGATCACGTTCCCCAACGCGCCGGCTGTCTCTCGGGTGGCCCGTGTGCTGCGGAGGAGCTCCACGTACTTGATATCCCGACGCTTCAGCTCGCTGGCAACCTGGAAGCCCCGGCGGTTGCGCGGCACCAGCACGGCCACCGTCGCCCCGGGATGTGCAGGCAGCCAGCGCTCTAAGGAGTCCGCCACAGCGGCGATTTCGCGTTGAGGCGTGAATTTCTGTCCCACGATGTGTACCTGATCCGGACCGTCGGGTGGATTGGATTGGGGATCGCCCGGAGGCGTGGGCTTGATATATGGCTCAGAAAGCGCACTCCGAACCGCTTCGATGGGGTGCCTCTCTCGCGTCCAATCGATCAGGTAGTTGGCCAGGTCGATGATGCTCTGCGTGGAGCGACCGGAGTTGGGCAGCTGTCGCTTCGCGACGTCCGATCTCTCGATGAACTGCCGCAGGTACCGTGGGCTGGCTGTGGTGAAAGTCTCGTAGATGGCTTGGTTGGGGTCGCCCACGCGCACCCAGTTCCCACCTGGTGTGGCGGAGGGCAGAGAGTCTGTGCCAGAGTCTGCCGATGAGCTCGGGGACGAGGCGGGCCCGGCGAGCAACTGGAGGATGTCCTGCTGCAAGCGACTGCTGTCCTGGGCCTCATCCTCCAGGATGTACGGCCACTGATGACGGAGTCGGGCCAGCAACTCTTCATCGCTTTGCAGAGCCGCGAGAGCTAGGCGGATCAGGTCGTCGAAATCAACTGCACCGCGATAGCGGAGGGCCCGCTGGTAGTCGGCATAGATCGCCCAGCCTATCTCGGCTAAGGGAAGCCCCTGGTCGCATCGGTCCAGATGCGCCCGAACATCAGTTGGCGTCAACTGGTCGTCCTTTGCCTGCTTGATGAAGCTGTAGGCAACGTCGTTGACCAGATCGGGCCAGTGATCACGGCGTGCCCAGGCCTGCTGGCGCTCTTCCAGGTCGCGGGCCAGGATCTCGTTGATGGCTTCCGGGTGGCCTTTGAGCCAGGTCTCAACTGCACTCTCGCGGATACGACCGGCCTCTCGCTCGTCGATGATGTAGAAATCATCCGATAGGCCGACGAGGTCTGGGCGTTGCTGGACAATGTCGTGAGCCAAGCCGTGGAGCGTGCGCACGCGATAGCCGATGTGCGGCAGCAGCCCCCGCTCCTTGACGAAGCCCGCCACCTGAGCCGCGAAGTTGTCGACGGCTGAGTTGACCAGGGTCACGACCAGCACTTCCTGATCGTCCTCAAGCCCTCCGCTGGCGATCAGGCTAGCTGCCAGCGCCGATAGCGTGACAGTCTTGCCGCTCCCCGGCACGGCGGATACGCCCATCTTCCCGCCAGAATATGCCAGGATCTCCTCTTGTTTGGGGCGTGGTTGAAAGGACATGGATGGTCTTGAGCACGGCGTGATGGGGTTCAGGCCCTCGAATCAGCTGGCAGGCTCCGCAGGAGACGCTGAATCGCCTTCAGGAGCGGTCCCTTCTGCTGGTAACCCTGCTCCCCCAGCTCGCTGAAGCCCAGGTAGACCCGGCGGCGGCAGCGGCGGACGAGGCCCAGGACCAGATGATGAAGAGCCTGCTGGCGCACCTCGACCTCGTCGCTGTCGGTCCAAGTGCGATCCTTCCTGTCACCAGGTGGCCAGTTTCGGCTGAGCACGTAGGGGTGGGTGAGGGGCTGATAGAGGCGCTCCCACCAACCACGCCCACCGATGTTCAACCAGAACTGGTAGTCGACAGGGCGGTTTCGGATGATAAACGTGTAGGCTGGGGCCAGCAGCACGGCATTTTGTGGCTCGAGTTCCCAGTTGCGGACATACTGAGCGGCGATGACTCCCTCCTCGACCATCTGGACGTACTCGTGGCCTAGGGAGTCCGCGGCCTCGTCGATTTTCCCCGAATAGTCAGGAGCGCTGCCTCCCTCCTCGGCCACCCAACGAAACTTGCGCACCGACTCGATCAGGTTGGCGGCCACCTCCGCTGCATCGAAGTCCCGGTGGAAACCGTACCCGGCCTGGGAAAGCACCTCGCCAAAGAGCCGGCTCAAGAAGTGGTCCAGTGGTAGCTCGTGAAACGCGTCGGATGCTTCTCCCCGATCGCCCGTACGGGGAGGGGTGGATTCTGCATCGGAAGGCGATGCTGGGGCAGCGTAGGCCTCCAGCCAGTTACGAAGATGCTCGTACCGCTGGCCCAGGACAAAGGTCAGCCGTTCCTGCATCTCTGGCTTGATGGCGTCAAATGAGCTCAGATGGGGCACCCCATCCGGCAGCCGGTAGACGATCTCGGCGAGCAGCTGGGCCCTTACCAGGTCCATGTCGTCAATGGCCTGCATCAGCGCGTAGGCGACGTCGAAGCGAGTAGGCTGCACGCGCCACCCGGGATGGGCAATGGCCGCCAAGGTGAGGAGGCAGTGGGTGGCTGACTCCTCTCGCAGGGCTCGCGAAGGCCTGTGAGACCAGGTTGGGATGCCGCGCCTCTCCAGCCGGTTCGTCAGAGAGAAACGCAATGCATCGCTCAAGAACGGAGCCAGCACGACGATCTCGTTGGGCGGCACGTCTTGCTCATGCACCAAGGCTTGGATTTCGTCCGCCACCCAGTCCATCATCTCCGGGTGATAGCGGTGGGAATCATAGACCAGCGCCTCTCGGGCGTTGCTCGATCGTGCTGGGCCGATGTCTTCGGCCGACGGCGTGACGGGGCTGATGGCCTGGCTCAGTGACTCAGCTAGGGCTTCCATCCGCGGTCCGGTGACGAATGAGGTCTCAAAGCTGACTTGCCTCTCGCAGAGCGAGCGGAGTGCGTGGCCGCTCCTGGGATCAGCTCCCAGAAAGCGGCGGTACCCAGCCGCCGTGTCGTAGATGACAAGGGCTGACGTCGCACGCGGTACCCACTCGCGCAGCAGATCGTGACTCACCGGCACGTCCTCCTCCACGTTGTCCACGATCAGGTGGCGATACCGCTCCAGCAGGTAGTCACGGCAGATCGGCCGGGTCCAGAGATGGTCCAAGAACACCTCAATCTGGAGGGAGAAATCGAGCAGGTTGTGGTCCAGGCAGTAACGGCGGAAGAGCGTGGCACAGGATTGCGCTTGATCGTAGACGCGCTCGCGGCTCGCTTCGCCGCCCCACGCCGCCGTAAGTCGATCGCTGATCTCCAGGTGGGAGAATCCCACCACCGCAGCCTTGTTCAAGTTGTCGATGATTTGGCTGTACAGCCGGTTGCGGTCGATGGAGATGCTCTCGAAGGCTCCCTCGTCGAGGAGGGGACGTACGACCCGCGCCATATAGTACTGCGCCGTCTCCAGCGTCAGAAACGTGGGCGGTCGTCTTGGATGAGCGAATCCCGCCTCCTCCGCGATCAGGGGCCAGAAGAGATCCACCATCCGCTGGGCCAGAGTCCCCAATGTGAGAAGGGTCACCCCGCCCCCGGTGTCGACCACCGGGCTGTGGAGGGCCTCGTCGTATGGGCCGGACAGGGTGCGCTGCGGGGTGAAGACGAGGATCGAGCGCGCCGCGATGCCTGCTTCAAGGAGGTGCAACAGGCGCGCTACGCCGACCGTGGTCTTGCCCGTGCCGGCGGGTCCCTCCAAGAAAACCTTGCTGTCCGCGGCCGCATCGACGATGGTCTGCTGATCTGACGATCGGCCGTCCGCAACCTGCCAAGGAGCGTGTTGGTTGATCGCTATGCTAGCCCTGTTCCCTTTCCTGTCTACTCTCTTCTCCCGTGTCCCTTCATGAACAAGTAGCTGACCAGGGAGACGATGATGGTGACTCCTGCGAGGAGCCACGTCGAACCGGGCACCCGCTTCAGAGCCTGCCACTTCTGGCCCATGGACAGGCCCATCAGCAGCTGCGTGGCAGCGCCGGGTTCCTCGCGCACTGACTCGATGCGTTCCGCCAGGATATCCTTGACCTCTCCGGAGGGTAGGGCCGAGACGAGGTCCGAAAGAACGGCGCCTTCCTCCTCCGTGACCGCGGGTTTCTCCTCCATAAGCTCTCGATAGGCTGAGACGGTCTGGTCCACAACATTCGACCAGTCCAGATGGCTCACCCGATCCCGGGCCTGCCGACACAGGGCTTCATAGGCGGACGGAGGGAGGTTGCAGATATCCTCCACTCTCGAGGCAAACTCCTGCGGTGGCGCCTCCTTCGGCAGCCGGTACCCGACCTTCTCGTCCACCAGCTCATCCACAGTCTCATTGGAGAGTCCCACCACGGGGGTGCCGGATGCCAGGGCTTCGATGACTACCAGGCTCTGCACCTCCATCTTCGAAGCGGAGACAAAGACGTGGGTACGTTCCAGGTATCCCGGGATCTCCTCGTGCGGCACTTGTCCCGGAAGATCCACGTCATCCAGGCCGTAAGATCTGCAGCTATCCCTCAGCTTTTTCTCATACCCCGGATTTAGCGCCTTCCCGAGCAGCACGAGCCTGTACTGATCAGGCAGATGTCTATGGGCCTCAATGAGATACGCCTGGTTCTTCCGCTGGCTCAGGTAACCGATAAATGACAGTACCTTCTCTGGTGCGGAGACATCGGCGATCTCGCACGCTGTGTATCTTCCCAAATCACGCCCATTGGGGATGATGAACACCTTCCCCTCGTAGCCGAACTCGCGCAGAGAGCGCAGGGCAGGCTCGTTCAGGGCGATGAGGGCATCGCAGTTGCTGTAGAAGTCGCTCAGCAGGCGGCGCGAGATCGATTCGCTGAACGAGCCCTGCAGGACCTTCATATCCAGGGCATCCGTGGCGCCGAAGTCAAGCACCTTTCCGGGTAGCACATGGCTCGTGTGCACAAAGGGCACCCGATTCATCTTTGCCCAGACCTGGCCGATCAAGCCTATTAACGCCGGCTCGTGGGCGTGAACGATGTCCGGAGCAAAATCGTCCAGGAAATCGAACATGGCTCGCACCGTCCTGGCTGAGAGGACGGGCATCTGAAATTCACCGTCTCCAGCGCTTCGCACGCCGAAGATCTTCAGTCCGGTCCCTTCCTCCTCAAACAGTCCAGTCTTGCTGGCGGGGCGGATCATCACCACATCGTGCCATCTGGCAAAATGGTCAGCCAGTTCATTAGCAACGCGGCCCTCTCCACCTCCGTGGCCTCTGCTGAACAGCGAGGTAAACACGACTTTCATGGTTTCCTTTGGGTCTCTCGGTCGTTAGGCGTCGGGATCGTTGCTGCGACGAGCCGTAGTCATTCGGCTTTGGACATCAGGCACCGCGTGTGTCAAACTCGAAACGCTCAAAGATCTCTTGGTACCTATTAACGATCTGCTCCGGCGTCAGGCCCATCTCCTCCAACGAGTATTCGTGCTCGCTCTCGTGATGACGTGCTCTTCTAGTAGCCTGAATCAGTGTCTCATCGAACGCGGGATTGAGCTCCAGTCCGAATCGCTCGTAGATCTCGGTCACCACATCCCGTGCATTCGTCACCATGTCGTTGAAGTTGATGATGATGGCGCTGTCCCGGGGAGCTTGAGCCAGACGCTCCAGCGGGTAGGTATACCAGTGCTCGGCCATCTCTAGGACATACTCACGGCTGCTGTACGCCTCCACCGGATTCCCCAGGAGTTGCCATTCATCCTCCTTCAGACTGATGTACGAGGGGATCATATCCAGCGGGTTGCGTGCGAGATAGATGATCTTGGCGTCCGGAAACTGCTCGTAGAGCGTGTCCACCATCGGGGAGAAGTGCGGGTCCTTAGCAAGATAATGCCTGGCGCTGCTGGATGTGGCCTCTCCGTGGGCATACAGATGTCGCTGGAGACACCGCTTGTAGAACGCCATGATGCGCTCCTTGTCTTTCTCCGGCATCTTGCTGTCGAAGTAGGTATAAGGTTCAGCCTCATCGACCATTGCCACGTAGAGCCATATCTTTAGCGTGGAGAAAATGTGGATCAGGAGGTATTCATCCTCCTCTGGGGCTCGCAGACCGATCCTGTGGACTACGTTGTCCTCCTGCCAGCTCTCCTCCAACATACCCAGCAATCTGGCTGCAGGCCGACCCAGTCGGTCATCCAGGCTGGACAGCGCCCACACAACCTTTCGCATGGTGATGGAGGGAGCGAGTAACATCTCCCAGGTTCTCATAGAGACGAAGGTCTCAGTATCCCGCGCCAGCAAGCGTTGCAGGAAGGTCGTGCCACTGCGGGGGTTTCCCACGACGTAGACCGGTTCCTTGATGGTCACGTCGCGATAGGCTGGAAA
>CAZGSX010000001.1:2891-12029 GCA_964528475.1 uncultured Anaerolineales bacterium | reverse complement strand
TAGTAGCCGATCATGTCCAGAGCCGCCTTCAGCCCCGGAACGCCAAACCGGCTGGTGACCGCCGTGTTCACCGGTACCAGGCGCTGCTGCATAGCGGCTGCCGCGGCCCAGTCACCCTGCAGGAAGAGATCATGGAGCTCGATCAAGGCGTCCGCGGCGATGTTGGCGAGCGCCATCACGCCCCCCACTGCCCCGACGGTCAACGCGGGGAAGAAGAAGCCGGCTGACCCAGCCAGGAGTTGGAAATCCCCATCCACCATGCCGGCGATGTGAGCCATCTTGCTGACGTTGCCCCCGCTGTCCTTGATACCTATGATATTGGGATGTCGGGCGAGCTGAGCAATGGTGAGGGCATCCATGTCCACGTGAGTGAAGCGAGGCATATTGTACAGCAAGACAGGAACTTGCGCACGATCAGCCACCTCCTCGAAATGGCGCCGCAAAGCATCCCCTGTCATCTGACCGCCGTAGTAGTGAGGGGTCAGAGCGAGCACGGCGTCAGCGCCCGCGGCCGCAGCCCGTAGGCTCAGGTCCACGGTCTGGCGTGTGGACTCGCATCCGGTGCCGGCTATCAACAGCTGCTCCGCGGGCATTGCCTGCCGCGCGGTCTTCCAGACCTCAACTTTCTCTTCGGTGCTGAGGTAGACACCCTCGCCGTTGGATCCCAGGACGATGTACCCTGCCAGGTCGTGCTGGCTCCATCGCTCAAGATTCGCCGCCAGCGCTCCGTAGGCGACATCGCCGCCTTCGTCGAAGGGCGTGGGGATGGGCGAGAAGACGCCGCTGAGTGAAAGCGTGGATCTATCCATGCGTCCGTTCTTCCTCCTGTGTTTGCCTGCTATGTGTCGCGTACTTCTTGCTGTGTATGCATGGCGCATCGTCCCAGACGGTGATCTCTCCCGGCATCGGGATG
The DNA here is from genome assembly GCA_964528475.1 of uncultured Anaerolineales bacterium. Taxonomy (GTDB): domain Bacteria; phylum Chloroflexota; class Anaerolineae; order B4-G1; family B4-G1; genus SKLM01. The sequence goes on along the minus strand of CAZGSX010000001.1, from coordinate 11,116 downwards.
CGGTGAGTGCGGAGGGCGACCGGGATGCGATGCACGCTCCCGATCCGTGGCCCCGTTACCGCCAGCGGTGGAGGGCGAAGCCGGACGGTAGCCAGCTCCAGCAACTCTCAGGCCAGATGGGTCAGGGCGCACTGCCACACGGTGAAGTTGCTCCCGATACGTGAACAAGACTTTCTTCCGTCTTGCCTGCCCTTCAGGCTTGGCTCGTCTCCCCAACGGTTCTCACGCCGCGAGGACCTCCTGGGCCGCGGACAGACCGACGCCACGGTCCAGCGGATAGCCCGCTCTAACCAGACCTCTCTCCACAGCCCCGATGGTGGTCAGCACATCCGACTCGTTCACCACGCCCATATGGCCGATCCGGAAGTAGTCTGCCTTAATCTCCGGATGAAGCCCCCCAGCCAGGATGACGCCCGCGTCCCTGACATGGCTCAGTACGGATCGATCGACACCATCCGGGAAATAGGGAGCGGTGAGGGTGTTGGCTGCCACCCCATCGCTGACCGGTACTTGCTCCATCCCCAGTGCCGCGACAGCTGCCTTCACTGCTCTACTGATTCGCCGGTGGCGCTCAAATCGCGCGTCCAGACCCTCGTCCAGGATCTGTCCCAGGCTCACGTTGAGTGCCCACACCAGGTTGACAGGCGGGGTTCCGAAGTAGCCCGGTTCGCGAGCCTCATAGCCCTCCATGACGGGCAGCCACTGAGTCCAATCAGCGTAGTAGCTGATGACCGGCGACTGCCGCTTCTGGAATGTCTCGATGGCCCGCCGGCCGGCTACTACGAGGGCGAGACCGGGCGGCACGCCTACGGCTTTCTGGGAAGCGGTCAGTGTCAGGTCGACGCCCCAGTCCTCCTGGCGTAACTCCTCCCCGGCCACCGCGCACACCCCGTCGACCACAACAAGGAGGTCGTACTGGCGGCCCAGCGCGGCCAAGGCCTTCACATCGGTGGCAACGGCGGTGGAGGTGTCCACGTGGGTGATGGTCATGAGTTTGTAGGGCTGTCCCGAACTGCTGACCGGGTTCTCCAGGGCGGCCTGGACTTCGTCGAGTGAGGGAACATCGCCGATGATCGGGGCGCGTACGTGTGTGACGTCCGCGCCGTAGCGCTCCAGGATCTCTCCAAATCGATCTCCGAAGACCCCTGTGTTGACGACCAGCGCCGGGTCGCCAGGTTCGACGAGGTTGGCTGCTGCCATATCCATCGCCAGAGTGCCGGACCCGGCAACGACGAAGGGCTGCGCGCTAGGCGCGAGGAAGACGGAACGCAGCCTCTCCAGAGCAGTACCGAACACCTCGACGAAGTTGGGCGCTACGTGGCTGGTCGTGGGCAGCCCCATAGCCCGAAGCACCTCCGGGGTGAACTCGACGGGGCCGGGGATCATAAGCAGTTGACGGTCCTTCATGGTCAAGGGCTCCTCTTGGTGATGGGATCGTTGTGTTCCCGTTAAGCATTGCCTTAACGGCCCGACTCTGAATTCTCGCTCGCCTGCTGCGTCAGCCGGCCTGCCCGCTGGAACCGATGCGAGGCAATCTGAAATGGAAGAGGGGGACGGTGCCATAGGCTGGCGCTTCTCTGACGGCAGCCGACGTTTCACACATGTCTTGGCGATTTGTCCTTGTTGTGCATAGGAATCCAATGACCGCAGCCGGACCCCGGCTAAATAGACGATGCATCGGCTGTCCACTCCTTCACGCCGCCGTTCGCCCTAGCAGGGGGGCCGAGCGACCTAACCCGCGCAACCCATAGTGTATCCGATAGGGTGAAAGTGGACAAGTGTCACCGTTCCGCATGTCGCGAACGCAGACCTTGCGTCGTTATGGCGACCCTGGTACAATGCTTGGTGAGACGCCGAATCTGCGGCGTCGTTTTTTTGTGTCTGCTGGTTTGACTGGACAGGGGGAACTTTCTGATAGGCTGAGAATGTCCTCCTACGGCGACAGACAGGGACCATGAATCGAGAGCACCCGCGGTTGGCTCGGGCGAGGCGCACGGTCCGAGCTATGATACACATCTTCTGCAAGGGGCAGCACGGAACAAGCGAAGGCCTGTGTCCGGAATGTGAGAGGCTCCTAGAATATGCCTGGAAGCGTCTCGACGCCTGTCCTTATCAGAAGGCGAAACCGACGTGCGCTCGATGCCCCATTCACTGCTACGGTCCCGCCAGCCGACAGAGGATCCAAGCCGTGATGAGATATGCAGGGCCGCGGATGGTGTTCCACCACCCGTGGCTCACTCTTCGCCACATGGTGGATGGGCTCAAGAAGAGCCCATCTCCCGGAGCATCTGGAGAGCTTCACCAGGTCGATGGCCGCCGTTAGGCTGGTCACGGGAAGGACTGCTGCGTCTATGAGTCTCTTAGCTGACAGCATTGTTGCGGATATTTCTCCGGTTGAGCAGATCGTCGCGCTGCGGAATATACTCCGTACGCGGGCGTATCGGAGGATGACCCAGGCGTTTCAGGCTGCCAAGACGATCCTGTTCGATGACCAAGCGCGCTTGGTCTTCTTCAGTGACCTCCACCGCGGAGTCAGCTCTCGTGCTGATGCTTTCACCCGGAATGAGGGTATCTTCGTCCAGGCGTTGAACCACTATTACCAGCGTGGCTTCAGCTACGTGGAGGTCGGTGACGGTGATGAGCTGTGGCAGAATCCCAGCCTCGATGACATCAAGCGCGCCCACGCGCGCACGTTCGACGTGCTGCACGCCTTTGCCCGAAGGGACCGCCTGCATCTGATCTTTGGCAACCACGACATTCGAGGCTCTCAGCGGCGGACCATGAAGAAGGACGGCATGATGGCTCACGAAGGATTGCTCTTCCGGCACGCCGGGAGCGGGCGTCAGATCTTCGCTGTCCACGGTCATCAGGTCGACTTCAAGAGCGATGGGCTCTACAGATTCTCTCGTCTCGTCATCCGTCATGTGTGGCGCCACGTCAGGAACCTGGGCGTGGTGGACGTGACCTCGGCGATTGCCGAGTCCCGTAACCGGAGCACGCTCCGCCAGCGCGTCTCCGAGTGGATACAGGCCCATCAGCAGATGGTGATCTGTGGTCACACCCACACGCCAAAGTTCGCTGCTCCAGGAGAGCTGCCGTACTTCAATACCGGCAGCGGGGTATTCGACGGCTACATCACGGGACTCGAGATTCACAATGGCGAGATTGCCCTCGTCAAGTGGTTGCGATCTGAGTGGGGTCGCGTCGAGCGGGTTCTTCTAGAACCGCCGCGGAGGTTAAACCTAGCTGCCGCGTAGCCTCATCGGTTGCAGTTCATCTTTGCTTCTAGATTGGACCGCTCTGTGTGGTGGGGGTCTGGGTGAGGGAGGACTTACTACGCGAAGTCAATTGTCCGCCTCTCCCTGCCGTGTATGTCGTCTGGCTCCCTAGATGCCTCTGACGTCAGCCTGATGGGGTTGACGGTGGGGGAGTGGGCCAACGGCGGGTCGCGATTGTCACCGGTGGTCAGGATGATCTCTCGCCAGATCCGGTCTGACTCTAAGTCCGTCCTTGCGCGATGTCCAAGAGCAGTCGAATCTCCACATTCCCCCCGCTGACCACGATCACTACTTGCCTCCCCAGTGGTCTCACTTTGTCGTGCATCACGGCTGCCAGTGCCACAGCTCCGCCACCCTCGACCACCAGGTGATGCTGATACAGAGCAAAGGCCATGGCGTCGGCGATCTCCCTTTCCGAGACGAGTAGCGTATCGTCGACGTATCTCTCGATCATCCCGAACGTGTAGCGGTTGTCCAGTCCGATCCCGCCGACGAGGGCGTCTGCCAATGTCTCCTCCTCTTCCAGGGCGATGGGGCGACCGGCTCGCAGGCTGTGATGCATGACCGGTGCTCGATCCATGGAGACGCCCACGGTGCGAATTGTGGGATCGGCGGACTTCAGGCTCAGCGCGATGCCGGACAACAACCCGCCTCCTGACAGTGGCACGACGACCGTGTCCACGGAGGGCAGGTCCTCCAGGACCTCCAGCCCGATGGTGCCCTGACCAGCGATGATGTCTGGGTCGTCAAAAGGAGGGATCATGGTCAATCCGCGCTCCTGCTGCAGTTCCGCGGCACGCCGCTCGGCCTGGTCATAGCTCCGCCCGTGGAGCACGAGTTCGGCGCCCAGTTCACGGATGGCCTCTACCTTGCTGGATGGCACACCCTTGGACATGCAGACCACCGCCGGGATTCCCAGCTCTCGCGCTACGTAAGCGACGGCTCGGCCGTGATTCCCGCTGGAGACGGTGATCACGCCCTTGTCTCGCTCTGGTCGCGTGAGGCTCTGCAGCTTGTTGGCCGCCCCACGGATTTTGAACGCTCCGGTGCGCTGTGCGGTCTCCAACTTCAGGTAGACGGCCACACCCGTGCGCTGCGTCAGCGTGGGTGCCGCGATCAACGGTGTCCTGACCGCGATGTCCTGGATTCTGTGACGGGCTTGGTACACGTCACGGAGCGTCACGGTCTTGTTCGCCATGGGTCTGATCTCGACTCCTATTGACGGCCTTCTTCGTGTGATGCCAGTTCACCAACCGCGTTCACGCCGGTGGCCTTTTTCGTTTGTGGCTGCGGTCCGCTTGTCATGATCAGTGCGGGATGCTCCGCCCAACTCCGGTCGTCAGGACAACGCCTGAACCGCCCGCCCCGGCGTCACGCCTGGTCGAACGGGAGCGGTGACACATCGGAAGTGCTGGTTGAGCAGCGGAGGCCCTCAGCTCTGAAGCTCGACCATGAGGCTATGAATGCGGTCCAGTCCGGGGCGGAGGACATCCTGGGGAAGACCGAAGCTGATCCGCAGGTGGTGGTCGACGCCGAAGTGGTCTCCCGCGCCCACCAAGACGCTCCGCTCGTCGATCAGACGCTTCACCAGGTCTGCGGAGTTGATGTCGAGGTGGTAGCGAGGGAAGGCGATGGCGGCGGCCTGCGGGGGCACCACACTGAAAAGACCTTCGTGCTGCGCGAGCCACGACTCGAGGACAGCGAAGCCACGCCGGATATAGCCTCGCGTTCGTTGAATAAGCCGTGTTCTTACCGACGGCGAGAGCGCGACCACCGCCAGTCTATTGGACAACATCGTGGCGCTGATCGTCGTGTACTCGTGGCGCCTCCAGATGCGGTTACGGACGCTGAGGGGGGCCACGACCCAGCCGATGCGCAATCCAGGCAGTCCGTAGGCTTTGCTCAAGCTGTTGGTCACCACAGCCTTGTCGTAGCGACCCCAGAATGAGGGGGTTTGCTCGTCCGTCAGGCGCTCGGCCCCACTGTAGACCTCATCCGCGAGCAGCCAGGCGCCCACGCTACTGGCGATAGTCACGATGCTCTCCATCTGCTCGGTGTCCATGATCGCACCGGTGGGGTTGTTGGGGTTGCAGACGGCGATGAGCCGCGTGTCATTGGATACAGCATCCCGCAACTGGTCCAGGTCCGGCGCCCAGGCACGTTCCTCTGCCAGAGGGAACGTCCTGACGCTATATCCATAGTTCTGACCGATGCCCCAGATCTGCATGTAGTTAGGCACCATGACCACCATCTCGTCGCCCGGCTGCATGAGAGTCTGAACGGTGATGAAATTGGCCTCGGCGCAGCCCACGGTGACCAGCACGTTGTCTGGACCTGCATCGGGGTAGAGGGCGGCGATGCGCTCCCGGAGCTCGGTCGTGCCGTCCACCTGAGGGTAGTTTAGCTCAATACTCAGAAGATCACCCACCGTCAGCCCGTGATCCAGCATCTCGCCCAGGGTGGCTGGATGGACGCCGCTCTCGGAGAGATTGTAGTCGACGACCTGTTCCCACTCGGACATGACGCGCTCAAGCTCGAAGGATTGGAACTCCATGGGGCAGACTCCTAGTGTATGATGCGCCGATCGATTAGGTCAAGAAGATGACGCCCGCGCCGGCCAGGGCGACAACTGTACCGGCGACCGAGCGAGGTGTGACTCTCTCGCCGAAGATCCAGTGATCCAGAGGGATCAAGATGATGGGACTTAGGGCCATCAGGGTGGATGCGATCCCTACGGGGGCGTTTCGGACGGCGATCAATGATAGCCAGATCCCGATGAATGGGCCAACGAAAGCTCCTCCAAGGAGCCAGAGCCCGGTCTTCCTGTCCTTCAGCGCCTCCCATGTCGGCCTGACCTGACTGCCCAATAAGGCCGAAAGCCAAACCACGCAGGTGGCCACGATCATCCGGATGAGCGTGCCGGAGAGCGCGGGGAAGGTGTCCCCGAGACCCCGTTTCGCCGCTACCAGGCCCAGGGCTTGGCCGGTGGCTCCTGCAATTCCTAGGAGCACGCCCAGCGTGAGTTTCCGTCTGTTCCCTGGTGGCTCGTGATCGGCCGCTACCGCTGACTCCCTTTCCGAGACCACCCACGCAATGGCTGCGACGGTCAAGACGATGGCTCCAATCTCGATCGGCAGGAGAGTCTCTCCCAGTAGCAGCCAGGCTGCAATCGTGCTAATGACAGGGACGAGGGTCATCAGCACCATCGACTTTCGGGGTCCGATGAGCAAGAAAGCTTGGAACAGGGAACCGTCTCCGATGATCAGGCCGATAACTCCCGAAATTCCCAACCAACCCCAGCGGTGCAGGCCGGCTTGCATAGGCCAGAGGGTGCCATAGAGCAGCAGGTGAGTCAGCGACAAGAACAAGATGGCGAGCGTCAACCGCGCGCGATTGACAATGCGCGATCCGACCCGTCGTCCAGCGATGGTAAATTGGATGGAGTTTAGTGCCCAGCAGAACGAAGCTGCCAAGGCGGCGAGCTCTCCCATGCAGTCTCCTTGGATAAACGGTGCGAACGCTCCAGGTCAGCGTACGGCAGTGCCTGTCGGGGTCCGGAGCAAGCCCTAGAACCCGCGCTGCTGTCCTTCCCAAGGCGGGTCAGCGCCGTGCTCGAACTCCTCGACGCTTGGGCCCGCGAGGGTTCGCAGCCGCCAGATGCCGTACAAATAGCTGAGCACCAGCAGCACAATCGTCGCTGGCCACCCCGCGACGATGCTGAGGACGCTGAGCACCGCCGTTTCGCCGCTTGCGAAGAGTGCCCACTGAAGGATCATCCGCAGGCCGAAGAAGATCGCCCAGGCCACCGTCACCTCACCGTAGGCTGGCCTCACCTTGCCGTGCCAATACCACTCCAGCGGCCAGTCGCGGGCTAGATGGCTGGTCAAGGCCACGAGCGGGCGTTTCACTACCGCACTCATCAGGCACAGGAGGGACAGCAGCCCACTGCTGATGATCGTGGGCAGGAAATACCCTTCGGCCCGATTGCTCAGCAAGGCTGACAGGATGGCAAAACCAGTGGCGGCCAGGCCGCCCAGGGCGTACCCAAATGGGTCACCACGTGCTAGACGGAATACGGTGAAGGCGGCTGCGACGGCGGATGCTCCGTAGATAGCGGCCTCAAGGCCCAGGAGGGTCTGGAGGATGACGAACGCGAGGGGCGGCAAGACGGCATCCAGGATCTTGGCGCGACCTCCAACCACCATCCGAAACTCATCGAGCAGTTCCTGTAGTCTGTCTCCCTGTGCCATCCCCTGCGTTCCTCTCGCTTGTCTCCGCGCTATTCGCTCTTCGAGAGTATAGCACTTTCATCATGAGTCGCAACCAGGGTGTGTCCGCCCTTCTCTCGTCTCCAACTAGACGGCAGGAACCCGCGGGGTTTGAACTCGTATACGATTCTCATGTCTCAGGCGCCCGTGGCCTTGACAGCTTGTTGAGGTCCGCCTATAGTCTATTCTGCTAGGTGTGTATCGAACGCTGGGTGGGTCTCGGTACCTAGGCTGACCACCCTGGTGTGGGCTCAAGGTGACGTACGAAAGGCCTTGAGCGAATCTGAAAGCGGCATGACAGCAAAAGGAAACTAGTGACAAACCAGACTGTAGAAGTGTCCGATGGTATGATCGTCTCGCTCGACTACACGCTTCGGCTCAATGATGAGGTGGTCGACACCTCGGAGGGGCGCGAACCTGTTGAATTCGTGCAGGGCCAGCAGCAGATCGTGCCGGGGCTGGAGCAAGCGCTGTATGGCTTGGAGGTCGGCGACGAGAAGACCGTCGTTGTGGAACCAGCTGAGGGATACGGGGAGCGAAATCCCGAGGCCAATCAGGTCGTTCCGCGCGACGCGTTCCAGGAAGAGGCCGAGCTTGAGATAGGGGTACCCGTTCAGGTCTCTGACGGGTCAGGACGGACAGCGACGGCGTTCGTGGAGGCGTTGGATGAGGACACCGT
>CAZGSX010000001.1:0-2791 GCA_964528475.1 uncultured Anaerolineales bacterium | reverse complement strand
ACGGGTCAGGACGGACAGCGACGGCGTTCGTGGAGGCGTTGGATGAGGACACCGTCAAGCTCGACTTCAACCATCCCCTCGCCGGTGAGACGTTGCATTTTGAGGTGGAGGTTGTGGATGTGCGGGAACCGACCGCGGCCGATGGGATGGAGTAATGGAGCAGCCGCGTCAGCGTTCAACCTCGTCGACGTGCTGTGAGGTTTAGCTCTCAGTGAATGTCAGGAGCCCGGACCAACTTGGCCCGGGCTTCTTTGTATTCGGTAGTTCCTGCCGACGCAGGCTGCGCAGCAGGCAGCCTGCGTCGTTGGCTCGAACTGGGCCAGGGTCCTTGTACCTAGAGCGCCTTGTGCTCCGTGCGGGTGATGATCTCCTCCTGCAGTGCCTTGCTCAGATCGCAGAAGTAGTCGCTGTAGCCAGCCACGCGGACGATCAAGTCGCGGTACTGCTCCGGCTTCTCCTGCGCGGCGCGGAGCGTGGCCGTGTCCACGACGTTGAACTGGATGTGGTGCCCGTCCATCGCGAAGTAAGTGCGGAGCAGATCGACGAGGCGCTCCAGCCCCTCGTCTCCCACCAGCAGTTGGGGCGTGAGTTTCTGATTGAGCAAGGTGCCACCTGTCCGCACATGGTCCATCTTCGTGACCGACTTCAGCACCGCCGTAGGCCCGTTGCGGTCGGCTCCTTGCACGGGTGAGATGCCCTCGGATAGCGGTGCGGCCGCCCTCCGACCATCGGGTGTGGCACCCACCACGGAGCCGAAGTAGATATGGACGGTCGTGGGCAACATGTTGATGCGATAGGTCCCGCCCCGAGGGGTTGGGCGACCGTCGATGGCTTCGAAGTAGGCCTCAAACGCGTCTCTCATGAGGGAGTCGGCACGGTCATCGTCGTTGCCATACCTGGGTGTCCGGTTCAGCAGCCGCTGCCGCAAGCTCTCTTTCCCCTGGAAGTCGTCCTTCAGCGCGTCCAGCAGCTCCGCCATGCCCAGTTCGTGGGTGTCATAGACGTGAAACTTGATGGCGCTCAGCGCGTCGGCCATCGTACCCAGTCCCACACCCTGGATGTAGTTCGTGTTGTAGCGCGCTCCGCCCTCATGGTAGTCCTTTCCCTCGCTAATACAATCGTCCGTTAGCAGAGAGAGGAACGGGACTGGAAGATGGCGCGCGTAGAGCCGCTCGATGACGTTGTTGCCGCGAATCTTGATGTCGACGAAGTGCTGCAACTGCCTCCGATAGGCAGCGAACAGCGCCTCAAAGGTGTCGAACTGGGCGGGGTCTCCTGTCGCGAGTCCGATCTGTTTGCCACTCCGTGGGTCGGCGCCGTTGTTCAGCGTGATCTCCAGGACCTTCGGCATGTTGAAGTAGCCGGTCAGGATGTAGCTCTCCTTCCCGAAGGCCCCTGTCTCGACACATCCACTGGTACCACCGGCGCGGGCGTCCTCGATCGATTTTCCCTGGCGGACTAGCTCCTGAACGATGAGATCGCAGTTAAAGAGATCGGGTTTGCCCATGCCCTCGCGGATCACGCGAGCGGCGTGCTTCAGAAGGCGTCGCGGGCTCCTCTTGCTGATCTGTACCGAGGGATTCGGTTGCACCTGGCGCATGGCGGCTATCACGTCCAGCATCAGGTGAGAGAGCTCGTTGGACCCGTCCGAGCCATTGGGCTTCAGTCCGCCTAGGTTAATCTGAACGAAGTCGGTGTAGGTGCTGCTCTCCTGGGCCGTGACGCCCACCTTCGGCGGCGCTGGCTGGTTGTCGAACTTGATCCAGAGGCATTGGAGCAGCTCGGTCGCCTGCTGCGGCGTGAGGGTTCCCTCCTCGATCCCACATTTGTAGAACGGAAAGAGGTGTTGATCCAGGTGACCGGGGCAGAAGGCGTCCCAGGGGTTGAGCTCCGTAGTCACACCCAGATGGACGAACCAGTAGTACTGCAAAGCCTCCCAGAAATCCCGGGGCGCGTGAGCCGGCACGTTGGAGCAGACGGTGGCGATGCGCTTCAATTCCTGCTTGCGTCGGCCATCATGCTCCTGTGCGGCCAGCTCTCGGGCCAGTGCTGCATGACGCTCCGCGAATCGAATGAGGGCTTCGGCGGAAATCCGCATCGCCCTGAGTTCCTCCTGCCTGTCGTAGGCGTGCGGGTCGTTGAGATAGTCGAGCTTGAGCAGTTGTTCCTCTATCCTGGCCTTGAAATCCAGCATGCCCTGCTGGTAGATCTTATCGTCGAGCACAGTATGCCCCGGAGAGCGCTGCTCCATGAACTCCGTGTAGACGCCTGCCTCATAGGCTGCTTTCCACTCATCCGTCATATGCTGGAAGATACGGTCACGCATAGAACGGCCTTGCCAGAAGGGAATGATGGTGTCTGCGTAGGTTTGTCGAGCATCCTCATCAACGGCGAAGGCGATCTTCTCCCGTGAGTTGAGGATATCGAGGTCCTCCAACGTGTGGCAGCAGAGCTCAGGGTACGTTGGGGCGGCCTTTGGCGCCGGCCCTTTCTCCCCCACGATCAGCTCATCATCTCCAATATAGATGCGCTTGCGCTCCATCACGTGCTTGAATACGAGTGCGCGCTCGACGGGCGGCGATACCGGGCCATGGTTCTGGCGATAGAACTCGGTTACCAGCTCTGCGCGCTCTGTCGAGAGCCGGGGCACTGCTTGATGGCTTCTCTCCCTTAGGTGAGCAACACGTTCGTTCATCTCCATCGATACGGTCTCCATTCATCTATGGACCTGCTAGTACAGATAGGGGGTGGTGGGGCATCGGTCATTCTATGGTCACTACTAGGCCATGCT